>WOZC01000168.1:39098-42075 GCA_011620465.1 Anaerolineaceae bacterium
ACCACAGCCAGAGCGCGCTGCGTTGCTTCGCGTACAAGGTCGTCCAGCAGCACCACCGTGCCATCACGGGAAGACATGATCACGTTGCCCGGCAGGTTGACGATTTCATAGGCAAGGTGATACATTTGGCGCGCCCAAGGGTAGCCCATCAACTCGAGGATCTTCTGCATTTGTTTCATATGCAGGCTCTGGCGCACATCGATGACGTAGATGGACTGATCCAGGTGATATTCGTCGAACTTCATGATCGCCAGGGGCAGTTCCTTGGTGGCATACAAAGAGGTACCATCAGATCGCAAGACCACCGCTACACGGTATTCTTCTTTTGTGCCCAAAAGGGTGTCGAGGTCTACAATGACCGGATTTTCCGGTCTTCCATCGGTGGCAAGCCCGCTTTCAATCAATTGGTCCACCAACACTTTACCGGAATCTTCCACATCGCTTTCGAAATAAATGCGGTCGAAATGTTCGCCAAGCAGTTCGTAAACCTGGGCAAAGCCGTCCATCGACCACTGCCTGGTCTGCAGCCACAAATCATGGATGTGTTCCTCGCCAGTATCCCAACGGGCAAAGTATGCCCTGACAGTCTCCTCGAAACCTTCCTGCTCATGGAAACGGCGGTCAGCTTCGGAATAGAGGTCCGCCATCCAGCGCATCTTATCCGCGCCGGGTTCTTCTCCATCATGATACATTTCGTAGTTGCACATCCACTTGATCACATGCAGCCCGATATCGCCGATGTAATTAGCTCGGATGACCTTTTTTCCGCTCGCTTCGAGAATATTGCAGACCGAACCGCCCAAGATCACATTGCGTAAGTGTCCAACATGCAGCGGTTTATGCGTGTTTGGGTTTGAATATTCGACCATGACCAACTGATCGGTTGGTTGGCCATTGCCAAATAGATGATCTTGCTTATTGATCTGACTAACCACGCTGGCTGCGTATAAACCTGTGTCAAAATATAAGTTCAGATACCCCTTGACTGCTTCTGAGCGGGTGAAACCTTCTGGCAAACCGACAATATCTTTTAACTTTTCTGCCAAAAACTGGGCGTGCTGTGGCACCGGACCAGTTTTGTTATGATCGGCTGCTGCTAAAGGGAAAAGTGGAGCTGCCATCCCCCATTCGCCAGAAAAAGGGATACTTCGAAATTCAACTTTGCCGATCGGTAGTCCGTTTTGCAGGCAAAATTCGTCAATTATTTGACCAATTTGGTTTTTGACATCTTCAAACATAGTTTTCCTCAGGTTTTTCGACTGGATTATAACATCTCAAAAGGTTGAAATAGGAATCGGTTAAAGTGGTATGGAATATTTGCTTTGTTTGTCACTTGCGCTTGTGATCTTCCCCCTGTGGACAGAATAGATGGGTAATTAACGACAAAAAGGCGAGGTATAAAACAACCTCGCCTGGTTTCTAAGACAAATGACAACTAATTCTTGATCGAATTAAAATGAGCCATCAAGCGGGATTTGCGGCGGGCAGCATTGTTCTTGTGGATGACACCCTTTGCAGCAGCCTTATCCAACGCGCGGATCGCCTTTAAAACTTCGGCTTCAGCCAGTTCAGTGTTTTCACTGCGAACTGCGGATTGCGCTTTGCGGACATAGGTGCGGGCAGAACCACGATAGACACGATTGCGAGTGCGTGCTGCCGCGTTTTGCTTATTACGCTTGATTTGAGACTTAATATTAGCCAACTTCTTCCTCCAAACTAAAACTTCGTAATTCCAAACGATTATTCTACACTAAAAACAGCAATTGTCCAGATATTGATGGGGCAATTTTTGATTATTTCCTGCCTAATCAACACTCCTCAAGGACCATCCACCTTCGCCTCAAACAAAACTCAGTGATTGTACACTGGTATTAAAATTTTAGTTAATACTCCTCAAACTTCTTAATGGTATCATCAATTTACTCAGGTCAACCAGGTGCGCGCGCTGAATAAGTGAGGAAAGTCCGTACACCGTAGAGCAGGATGCCAGGTAATCCCTGGGAAGGCGTAAGCTTTCGGATCGGGCCACAGAGACATACCGCTCGCAAGAGCAAGGGTGAAAAGGTGGTGTAAGAGACCACCGGCGTCGCTGGTAACAGGGACGGCCAGGTAACCCCCTTCCGGTGCAAGGTCAAACAGGAGAAAGAGCCTGCTCGGCTCGCTTGATCTCCGGGTAGACCGCATGAGCAATCTGGTGACAGGTTGTCGAGATAGATGCGCATCCACGACAGAATACGGCTTACCGGTTGACCTGAGAATGGAACCTTCCGGGCGGATTTGCGGTTAATAATATAGAAGGTTTTTCATGAAAAAGTGGATCATATTGTCTATCGTAGCCGTTTTTGCTCTCATTGCCCTGGCAATCTTTGCCTGCAACCGCAGCACACAAGCGCCATCCGATCTGGCTATTAAGATCCTTTCTCCTACATCCGGCCAGGTGCTTGCCCTCAACAGTGAAGTTATGGTGCAGTCCGTTATCCCAGCCGGAACAAACTGGTCGCGCCTGGAATTGATGGCGAATTACATTCCCATTCGGTTGGATCTGGCAAAAAGCTACTCCAAAGACACGATCCTGGTTAAACAACCCTGGATCCCTACGCAGGAAGGGGCAGTGATGATCATGGTCAACCTTTACGACGAGGACGGGCGCAACTTTGTCACTGACCAGGTGGCGGTTTTGGTCCAAGCGCTCTCCAACCAGGAGTTGACAGCCACACCGAGCCCAACCCCAGAGCTAACTTTGACCCCAACCATTACGGCTACAACCGAGCCCTGTACAATGTCTGCTGTCCTGATCAGCGATGTGACAATCCCGGCAGGGACGATCCTGACACCTGGACAGCGATTCACAAAAACCTGGCGGTTACAAAATAGCGGAACCTGCGAATGGGAAGGATATCAACTTGTCTATTTGCGCGGCAACCGCATGGGCGGCAATTCCCCTTCACCATTACGCAAAATTCAAGCGGGTGAGGTG
>WOZC01000120.1:0-2507 GCA_011620465.1 Anaerolineaceae bacterium
CATAGCCGGGAAACTGCCTTCAAGGTAGGAATCATCCGCGTTATAGAGACTTAACCAGAGCGCAGTTTCATCGTCCTGGGATCCGTTTTCGAGAACGGGACGGTTATCGGAGTAGACAAAACCACCGCTATCGCCGGGCTGACCCGGGCAATTCAATTTTCCGGTTGAGCTGGTCCACTCCGCAGAACAATAGGAATCAGCCAGGTTGATGCTGTCTCCCCGTACCTGGATTTCCGCCCAAAAAGTTGCGTCTGCATTGCGGAAAGCAAAGATCACTCCCTCTGCAGTTCGCAGCTTGAATTCAGCTCGATACGACCCGGCACCATTCGGTGCATTGAAGGGCACCGATATCAATACCGTTTCGCCCGGTGCGACCGCTTTGTCGGCGATCGGTTGGCTGGCAGGAGCACCCATGGCACTCCCTGAGACGAAAACGACGCTATAACCAGTGGTCCAGGTGCAGGTGCCTTCATTCTTCAGCGTCCAGGTCTTGGTAAAAGCTGTGCCTGGGTAAAACTGGCTGCCATCAGGGATGGTCTCGCTGACGAAACCAGCCAGGTTACAGCCTGAATCGCTCACTGGAGCGGTGGCAGTTTCTGTCGGCTTGGAAGTTGGGTTTTGGGTTTCAGCCGGAGAGGTGCTGGGGGTTGCTTCAACGGGTTGGGCTGTAGGCGTTTCCACCAGAAAGGCTTGGGAGGTGGCAGTCTGAGCAGCCATATCGGTGGCAACGATGGATGTTGTCATGGCTTCGATCGTGCTGGCAGCAGCGGTGCGAATAATATCCAGTTGATCCACGGGGGTTGGGCTGGGCTGAACGCCGTTGCAGGCTGTCAATAGACAGATAAGCCCTATAATGAGTATGTAAGCGAACCATTTTTTCATACTTCCTCCATCAACCAGCCAGCCTTGCTGGTAGTTATTATAAAGGATGCAAGTGCCACGCCAGATTGTTTTCTAAATACAGGCGCAACTTAACAAAAAGCCGGGTTCCGCTAACGAACCCGGCTTCTGAATATGATGAAATTTTTCACCGTCCCACGATGATCGTCCTGAAAAAGGTCTTCATCTTAAACTTGTCTCCGCTCAGCAGCGTCTGCGAGCTGAAAAGGTTTGACACACCCCGTACAATCAAGTAGACAGTCGCGATCAAAACAACAAAAGAAAGCGCCAGTTGCCAGAAAGGTACTGCTCCAATAGCCAGCCTGGTCATCATCACCACAGAAGATGTCAGTGGGAAAATGCTCAGAAAAACGCTGAGGAATGAATTGGGTTCTCCGATCAATTGGTTGATGATCAGGAAGATAAAAATCAACGGCAGAGTAAGAATGAACGAGGAACTATTACCCTCACGCAGGTTGGGTGCCATTGCGCCAATCCCCGCCATCAAGCTGCCGTACAGGAAGAAACCCAGTATGAAATATGGGATACCCAGGTATATGACTTGATTGGGCAGACTGATTCCCTGCAGGAAAGGAAGACTTTGACCACCCAGGTTCATGAAAGTAACGATGGTACCACCCCAGGCAAGCATTTGCAGCAGGCTGGCAGCGCCATAGCCCAGGAGTTTGCCGAAGAAAAGATCCATTGGGCTGGCAGAGGTCAACAGGATCTCAATGGTCTTGTTTTCTTTATCTTTACCAACGGCGTTGAGCATGAAACTTGAACTTGCCAGGATCAAGGTGTAAAAAAGCACCATGATGACATAAGGCACCAGGATAGTTGCAGCGGAGTTCTGGTCGCGAGTATCTGCCGTTTCGGGATTCAGGTATTCGTAATTGTAGGTCACAGGGTTGGTGTAACGCAGGTAAAACTGCTGATCGCTCCCCATCAGGTTGTAATTAATCAGTTCGTCCAAAGCCCCTTGCTGAACAATTTCTGTGATCATATTGATCTCAGGCTTAATGTAGGTGACCTTGCCGCTTTCCAGGTAATCAGGAGCGATCACAAAAAAGCCCTCAAGTTGATTTGCCTCAGTTTGTTGCCGGGCAGTTTCTTCATCTTTGACCTCAACCAGGACGCCATTGGTCAACCAGTCCGGATAGTCTGTAATAATTCCACTATTGTCCACTACGCCAATGGGCAGAGGGTTGGCAACTTCGCTGGTGAAAATCTGAGCAATGCTTTGGGTTTGATCATCGTTCAACAGTCCGAGCAGGGAAAACAACAAGGCTGGAATCAGTGGAACCAGAATGACCGTGAGAAGAAACGAACGTCTTCTGACCAAATTAAAGAATTCAAATTTGAAGACTTTACTCAAATTACCCATGATTTGCTTCCTTTACGAAGAGGTCACGAAGTTTGAGCTTCTTGTTGTATTCAAGCAAACCGCGGCGAAACGCCTTTCCGGAGAGCCAGAAAACCAGGGCAACCGAAACGATCAGGATTACAAAGACCATTGCGACTTCCCAGGCAGGGATGGATGTGAATGCCATCCGCAAGCTGAGCGAAAAAGGAGCGCTCAGTGGAAAATAACTCAGAATCCGCGGAATTGTTCCGTTCGGGTTAGT
>WOZC01000120.1:2607-8729 GCA_011620465.1 Anaerolineaceae bacterium
CGGTCCCATCCGAGGTTTGGCTGCCGTCCAATGACTGCAGTGAGATCTGGCTGCCAGCTTCGACGCGATCGAGGTGCGGGATCTGCTCCTGGAGGAGTAAATTGCCTTGAATCAACTTGTTGATAGCACTTGTAACATCAGAGCTAGGATGTTTATTGGAATAATAGGTCACATTGTAAGTCGATTGATAGCTGGATGGGATAACCACAAAACCCTGAAGTTTTCCGTTTTCTGTGTCTGCGCGTGCGGTTTCTTCGTCGGAATATGGGATCAGTTGGATGAAAACTTCCATAAAGCCGACTTTTTCTGGAACTTCCTGCGGCTGTGTTATCAAGTTTGCCTGGTCAATATATCCCACTGGTTCCGTGTCGATGGAGAGGTAGCTGAACAAAAACGCAAGCGCCATCATCAGGAGAAAGCCCAAAGGTATTCCCAGCAGGGCAATCCAGAAGCGGCGTTTTCTTACATGGTGAGTGTATTCGTACCTTGCGACGTCAATTATCTTCTTCATTGCTGTTCCTGCCTTCTTTAACCACTTTGATGAAGATCTCGTCCAAAGTCGGCCTGGCGATCTCGAAGGAATTCAAACTGATTTTCTGATCGATAAGCTGTTGCAAAATCATGTGAGGTTTAGAACCATCGGTTGGCGTCAGGCGATAGTAAAGCCCCTCTTGCTCGATGCTCTGCACGCCCGGGAGGCTTTCGGGGAGAATGGAATCTGTTTGGATAAGCACCTGGTTGGTGGCAAAACGTTCCTGAACCTCTTTCAGGCTGCCTTCCAACAAAACTGTACCGTGATCGATCAGCACTAACCGATCGCAGAGCTTTTCCACCTGGTTCATCTGGTGGGTACTCATAATGATAGTTTTACCCTGGTCGCGAAGTTCCATCAGCAGGTCCTTGACCAACTGGGTGTTTACCGGGTCAAGCGCGGAGAAAGGTTCATCGATGATAATGATATCCGGCTCATGGATCAAAGCGGCGATCAACTGGGCTTTTTGCTGCATACCCTTGCTCAGTTCCTTGGTCTTTTTCTTCTGATGCTCGCTCAAGTCAAAGCGTTCCAACCAGACAGGAAGCTTCTGGTCGATTTCCTCTTTAGTCATATTCTTTAATGTTGCCAGGTAGGTCAAGTTGCGGGTCAATTCGACATCCTGGTACAAACCGCGCTCTTCTGGCAGGTACCCGATATGATTCAATTTCTCTTCAGTCATCGGACCATCTAAAATCGAGACATTGCCTTTATCAGGTTGGTAGATGTCTAAAATTACTCGAATCGACGTGGTTTTGCCGGAACCATTGGGACCGAGCAGACCGAAAATCTCGCCAGGATGAACGTTGAACGAGACGTCTTTGACTGCCTTGGTTTCTCCAAAGCTTTTGGCGATGTGATTGACAACGATTGTATCCATAGTTGCTCCAATTGTGAAAAAAATATCCGGATTGAGTTTAACACACCGAGTATGCCTCGCCGTTTTTATGTATAAGCCGGGACGCAGTGCCCTAGGATATTGAATCCCCGAAGCTCTTTCCTCCAGGGTTCAATCCCGCATCTTTCTTCCTATTTTTCGTAAGCCGAGACATAGTGTCTCCTGTGCCCGCACAGCAGGGTATTGGGTATTCCGCTTTTGAACCCGGCATCTTTTCTTAACCAAAAAGGAGGGCTGTGAAACCCTCCTTGGTAACACCAAAAACAGGTTTATTCCTTCTCGTAAGGCTCGCCTTCAGCCGCCGGGGCTTGCCCCTTGCCGATAAAGCCAGCCAGAACGATCATGGTGATCAGGTAAGGCGCCATCGCCATGAATTGTGGAGGGATCGCGCTGCCCAACAGTGACAGCTTTGAGCCAATCGCGTCGGCAAAACCAAACAACATACCAGCACCGAGCGCGCCAGCAGGCATCCAGTTTCCAAAAATCATGGCTGCCAAACCGATAAAACCTTTACCGGCAGTCATGCCTTCATCAAACCTGCCCACGGAGCCAAGGGTGAAGAAAGCACCAGCGATACCTGCCACTAAACCGCTCAACATAACACCCATGTAGCGGGTTCGAATGACGTTGATGCCCAGGGTGTCTGCGGCTTTGGGGTGCTCGCCCACAGAGCGCAGGCGTAAACCCCAGCGGGTCTGGAAGAGTGCCAGCTGCAGCACAATCAGGATGACAAACATCAGGTAGACGAAGATGTTTTGGTTAAAGAGGATCGGACCAACCAACGGAATGTCAGCCAGCACAGGCAGTGGTACTCGAGTGAACATCTTGGGGTTGTTGAGCCCCTCGATGTGCTGCAGGAATTTTTGCGAGATAAAAGCTGTCAAACCAGCTGAGAAGATGTTGATCACGGTACCTGAAATGACCTGGTTGATCTTGTATTTGATCGATAACACACCCAGGATCAGAGCTAATACGATTGAGGACAGAATGCCCCCCAACAGCCCGAGCCACGGATTTTTTGTAACGCTGCCGACGATTGCTGCAGCCATTGAAGCCATCAGCATCATGCCTTCGATTGAAATGTTGATAATACCTGATCGTTCCGCAAGAATGCCCGAAAAAGCGCCCAGCGTGATTGGCACAGCCAGCAGAACAGCACTGGAAAGCATTCCTGCCAGGTTGAGCTGTTTGTCAGCCGCCTGCCAAACCAGGAAAGCGAAGATCAGGAACAACGCGCTGAGACCAACCAACAAATTAATCCACTTCCCAAAGCCCCTGATCAACTGGTAAACACCTATCACCAGACATAAAGCCGCAAGGATCATTAAAGTGAGTTTTGAAGGCAAGATCCAATCCGCCATCAGCCCTTGATCGATTCCGCCAGGCGTCATCACAAATTTTGTGATTGCCTCTCCAGTTGTTTTTGCTGCAAACACAAAGTAGATTAAAAACCCGATTAAGACTTCAACAATTCCTATTACGATCTTCCTGGCGGAAGAGATCTCCACAACACGTTTGTGTTCAATAACGCGGGAATTTGTTGTCATGATTGACCTCCCCAACCACTCAGGAAAATCTGCTCTTCTTCCTGTTTTGGCTTTCGTAGATGATAGATGGACCGTATGATAGCCGGAGCGGCTACAAACATGAGGATGATTGCCTGAACAACGTCAACAATATCGATCGGGATGGAAGAAACCACCATCATGCGCGTCGCACCGTTTCGCAGTGTGCCGAACAAAATTGAAGCGAGGACAACACCCACAGGGTGGGTATTGCCAATCAAGGCTAACGCGATGCTATCGAAACCGTAGCCTGAGGAAAGACCAAGCGCCATACTGCGGTTGACGGCTAAAACTTGAACCGCGCCTGCCATTCCAGCCAGCGCTCCTGAAAGAGACATAGCCAAAATGATTGATTTAGTGGTACTGAGACCGGCGTACCTGGCAGCGCGTGGGTTCGTACCAACAGTTCGCAGGTTCAATCCCCAGGTGGTTTTGAACAACAGCCACCAGATCAAATAAGCCACCACCAGAGCAATGAAAAAACCCAGATGGAAACGTATCGGCGCTTGGAAGAACTGAGGAATCTCAGCTGTTTTCTGGATGATCGGGCTGATCGGCATGCCGCCTGAGTCGGGGCGTGTCATTGGACCGGAAAGCAGCCATTCTGTCAGGCGGAAGGCGATCCAGTTCATCATAATGGTATTGATAACCTCATGCCCCCCGGTTTTCGCCTTTAAAAGTCCTGGTATAAAACCCCAAAAGGCACCTCCCAACGCGCCGGCGAGGAACGCCAGCGGCATGTGGATCCAAGCTGGTAGACCCGTGATCGAGTAGCCTACGAAAGTAGCACAGGCAGCACCGATAAAAAGCTGCCCTTCCACGCCAATATTGAACAAACCGGAGCGGAACCCCAGAGCTACTGCCAGACCTGCAAAAATGTAGGGTGTTGACTGCACCAGGCTCTCAAGGAATGGATTGAATGCCTGCCGGATTTCCCTGGCATCATCTCCTTTCACCGCGTTGATCATGCGGATCGGGTCACCAATCGCGCCGGTGAACAGAGCCTTATAAGCCGTACCGATTTCAGAAAAAGCCTGTGAGAATCCTTTTCCGATTGATTCTCCAAATGCTGCGTAAACTGACTGACTTGTTACGGCGATTAACAATGCTCCAATGATCAAACCAGTTACGATCGCCAGCAATGGAATAGCGGCGTTGCCTAAAAATGGCTTCTTGGTGTGTTCCGTTTGTTTCTGATCCTGGTTTATTTCTTTGAGGATCTCTTGCCCTAAATCTTTCTTTTGTTCGCTCATATTATCGCCTATCTACCTGTCAGTTGCTTATTAAGACATATCCTTTGGATGGGGTCAGCGACTTGAACCCCACGCAAAGTGGATGGGTGAGTCGGAGATTAGTTTATGTGTGGGTTTTCTCATCACGTCACCACTCGGTAACCTTAAAAAGTCGCTTCCACAACCGTCTTTTCGTCGGACTGAATCGGCTTCTCCGGCACAACCCCCGCCATCAGCAATCCGATATACTCTTTCGTAATGCCCTTATTCGCCACGACCGCGATAATTTTGCCTCGGTACATCACTGCTACCCGATCAGACAGTTCCATGATTTCATCCAGCTCAGGCGAAACCAACAGAACTCCGCAGCCCTCATCCCGCTTCTGTAAAATGCGCTTGTGGATGTACTCAATTGAACCTACGTCCAATCCACGCGTCGGTTGGGAAGCAATCAAAAACTTGATCGGACGTGAAAGTTCCCTTGCAATGATCACCTTTTGCTGATTGCCACCAGAAAGAGAACCCACCGAAGTGAAAGCGTTCGGCGTACGGATGTCGAAGTCTTCAATCAATTTTTCCGCGTTCTTCAGGATCACAGGATACTGCAAAAGCACACCCTTCGCGTACGGCTGTTTGTAGTAAGTGCACAGCACCAGGTTTTCAGCTACTGGGAATGGTAGAACCAACCCATCAGCCTGGCGGTCTTCAGGTACGTGCGCGGAGCCTAATTCAGTAATCTGTCTTGGAGAAAACTTGGTCACATCCTCGCCCAGCAGAGTGACCTTGCCGGAAAGGGATTTTTGTAGACCAGTGATCGCATTGACAAGTTCTGTTTGACCATTTCCCTGCACACCAGCGATGCCGACAATCTCTCCTGAGTAAACCTCAAGCGAGACACCATCAACGACGATGTTTTGGAACTTGTCGACCACAGTCAAGTTCTCAACAGAACAAACCAGGTCACCCGGCTTACTCTCAGTCCTGTCCACCTCGAGGTCTACCGCACGACCGACCATCATGGCTGCCAGGGATTGTTTGTCAGCCTCGGCTGGTGTTGTTTCACCTACCACCGCGCCACGCCGGATCACCATGACCCGATCCGCGATATCCATGACCTCGCGCAGCTTATGTGTAATGAAAATGATCGACTTCCCTTGTGCTACTAACGAACGCATGATTTTGAATAATTCATCAGCTTCCTGCGGTGTTAATACAGCTGTCGGCTCGTCAAAAATGAGGATCTCTGCCTCACGATAGAGCAACTTGATGATCTCAACCCGCTGTTGAACTCCTACTGGTAAATCCCGAATATAGTCATCCGGATTCACCTCGAGGTTATAGTGATTCGAGATTTCCAGAATGCGATCAGCTGCTTTTTTACGATCCAAAAAACCGGCTTGCTTCACAGCCTCATTGCCCAGCATCACGTTCTCAGTCACCGTGAAAACTGGGATCAGCATGAAGTGCTGATGCACCATGCCGATGCCATGGTTGATCGCGTCAGTGGGGGAATTGCATGTCACCTTCTCGCCGTTCACCAGGATCTCCCCTTCATCCGGCTGGTAAAGGCCGTAAAGAATGTTCATTAGGGTTGATTTGCCAGCACCATTTTCCCCCAGTAAAGCCAAAATTTCGCCTTTATTGAGGGAGAGATCGATATGGTCATTGGCCAAAACCCCTGGAAACCGCTTGGTAATCCCTTTTAATTCAAGAATTGGGGTCATAGATAATACCGTTCCGTTCTCTGTTTTTTTTCAATATTACCACAGCATTAAACAAAATAAGGCTGGAAATTTTCCAGCCTTATTTTGTTTCTAAGTAGTGTTAATCGAGTGTGATCGTTCCCGCGATGATGTCAGCCTTGAGTTGTTCAACTTCAGCTGCAAGTTCGGCAG
>WOZC01000020.1:0-3823 GCA_011620465.1 Anaerolineaceae bacterium
TTGTGCAGTGTTTTTTGGAGGTTTCAATCGAAGACCAGTCTGTATTCACGAGAAGCATGGTCTGGTTGGACGAAGGAGCGAATGTAAACCTGGAACTGATCTGGATGACAGACCTGGTCTCAAATTCTGGTTTTCACAATGGCATTCTGGAAGTCCATTTGGGTGAACGCAGCAATCTCCACATGGATGAGAGGCAGCAATTTGACTTCAATAGCTGGAACATAAGTCACGAAGCAGCCTACCTGGGCGTGGATGCTCAAATGGATTGGAATTATGCTGCTATCGGAAGTAATACCAGCAAGAATTTTATCCGCGTAGAACTGGAAGGTAAGGGCAGCCAGGCGAATTTGCATGGTGTGATGTTCCCATCCCACGGTCAGGTGATCAACCTGGATACCCGCCAGAACCACTGGGCTGAACAGACTTTCAGCAACTTGTTGTATAAAAGTGTTGCCAGCCAGGAAGGGCGCTCGATTTGGCATGGGATGATCCACGTCGATCCCGATGCCAAAAAAACCGATGCTTACCAGAGCAATAAAAACCTGGCTTTGGACGAGAGTGTTGACATGAAATCGGTACCTGGGCTGGAGATCCTCAATGATGACGTAAAATGCTCTCATGGGGCTACCATGGGGAGTATCGATAAAGAAGAAATGTACTATTTACAGGCAAGGGGTATTCCACCAAAAGATGCTGAGTCGTTGATCGTGGGAGGCTTCTGTAACCAGGTAATTCAGTCCTTTGCGGTCGAAACGACCCGTAAGGAATTACTTGACCAATTGATGAGTAGAATGAGTTTGTAAGATGGGGCAAAGAGGAAAGAAAAGATTATGATAAATGCAAGTTACATGCGACCACCAGATGATGAGGAAGCTTACAAAATTGGCGATCGGGTTGAAGGTTTTTGCGATCACGAAGACTCAGACGCACAGCGTATTCGTGATTGGCTAAAAGGCACCATCGTCCAAATCGAGAATAAACTGATCGCTGTACAGTTCAGAGAGAATGTTTATCTTACAGATGGATGGATGGTTCCAGACCGAATACTTTGGTTCCCGCTCGATTCAACTAATATACGACCGTACGTGTATAAAAAGAAGAAGAGCGACCCGCTTGAGGAAATCGATCTGGATAGCCTTAATCTGTTTTAGCGAATTGCCCAACTATACGAATAATATCAAAGCCCTCCGCGTAAGGACGTTCGGCTAAAGCGCCGTGACGGATTGCGGTTGCGCGAATGATATCCGGAGAAAAATAATAGCGACCCGAATAGGTAGTATATTGAGCCAGGGCCGCTATTTTGGTTTCTACTGCTTTTTCACTCACCTCTGCCAGAAAATGGGGGAAGAAACCATAGCTGCTGCGTAAAACGTCATACCCCAACACGGTCGTTCCGCGAAAAGCGCGGGTGGCTTCCTCGGTCAGGGTCTGATGGTCCTGGTGGATGTCTTTGGGTGTATTCACGAAAACAATTTCTGGCTGGTACTTTTTGCGGAGCGACAGCATATCCTGGAGCATTTCCTGTCGAAAGTCAGGAAAACGCCGGGTTTCATAGCTGCCTAACCCGATTTGGTGGTCTTTCAGACCCAAAACGTGCATGCTGTTGTAATGTTCATTCTCCAGGTTTTGTAATTCTGGATTTTTTTTGTTGTCGGAAAAAGTCATGCAAAAAATGTCGGCCATACCTGCCAGGTCAGCCAGGAAGGCACCGCAGCCCAGTTCGATATCATCCGGGTGAGCGCCCAGGAAAAGTAATGATTTTCCATAGAAGGTCATATTGTTCATAGCACCTCTCATTTAGTGGCGATAAAGCCGCCCACAACCTTGGTCATCACCAGTTTGCCATCTTGTTCGAGATACTTCTGGGCAGTTTTTTCGATGGCTGCCATCACGTTTTCGAATTCTTCGTGCGTCTGGAAGAGAGAATTCCACAATTTTCGGTCTTCAGACATAGAAGCTCGTGTATAAACCATGAAAGGCTCGACGGAATCAAAGGTGAGGGGATTTTCAAAGATGTGTTGTTCGGTTTTGCTGAAAAGATCTTGCATCGTTCCGTATATTTGGGAAGCATAGCGCGAACTGCCGGGCATGGGTGGGATAGGCTTACCAGTTGCCTCTTTGATGATGTCATAGAAGAGCTGTTTGTTGCCTGGCATGGGTCCGGTGGTGAAAAGGCGACCACCAGGAACGAGCAGCCGGTGCATCTCGGAGAGCGTGAAGGGGATGTCTTGCGCGTAATATATAGCAAAACAGGCTGAAATCAAGTCGTAGTGGCTTTCGGGAAGATCAAAAGGTTGATTGAAATCAAGAAACTTAAACTCGATGGGGTTGCCGAGTTCCTGATTTTTTGAGCGGGCCTCGTCCAACAGAGATTCAGACACATCGGTACCGGTAATCTCAACCTTGCCTCCCAGGTGATGGTAGTAAGAAAAACACTGTTTGCCGGAGCCACAGCCTACATCCAGAATTTTTATGCCTGGCTGGAGGTCGAGAATTTCGAGCATCCATTGGTCGATATCGCGGCTGCCAAAGCGGGAGTGAATGTTGATGCGCTTGGCAAGGTCATCGGTTGTTTCTTGAAAATCAATCTTCATGTTTACCTCAATTAGAAATTACTGAAACGTAAGTATACTTTGCCGTCCGCCAAGTTTCAAGCCGTTGCCACCTGACCGTTGCCCCCTGACCTTGTATAAAACATCTCTATGAAATAAGTGCTCAGCAAATCCGACAATTTCTAACTGTCAACGGAAGGATAAATC
The DNA here is from genome assembly GCA_011620465.1 of Anaerolineaceae bacterium. Lineage (GTDB taxonomy): Bacteria > Chloroflexota > Anaerolineae > Anaerolineales > Anaerolineaceae > Mesolinea. The sequence goes on from WOZC01000020.1 coordinate 2,760, forward strand.
TGAAAGTGATTTATATCAATTAGAGAGCTGGTATGTTATTTAATAGATCAGAACAATTGACCATCAATCACTACTAATCTGCTCCTGAACATAAGCAGCAAAGATTCTGCCATAATCCTCGATGGAAGCCTGTATATCTTCAAAGTTTGCTGTGGAATCGATGGCGGGGGTGCCGGCGATGACGAGATACCAGGTTTGGTTGCCGCACTTCAAAATACCCATATCCGAAACAATTGTCGGGTTCAGCAGGGTACCGCGTTTGTTATAAAACGCACACTCTGGCAATTGATCCATCATTACACCAAGGAGAATTTTATCATTTTCCGAATACTTCCCCATCAGCTCGAGCAGATAGTTGCTGAACTCATCGTTCAAGGCTTCCCGTGAGTTGACCAGTTCCAATGATAGCAGCAGGTCTTCTACTGTGCTCCTGCGGGGGTCAAAGGTAGTATGCCTTAATCCCCACCAATCCAGGTAATTCCTGAGCCGGTTTTCTCCGCGGGCAAAATATTCAAGCGTCTCCGTGGCTGGCTCTTCACTGTGAACGACCATCGCCTCAAGTAATTCGCTGAAATTCCGACCAATGCCATAGCTTTGGATGTCCTCCACGGTATCCCCCCGGTACTCAAGGATTTTCAACACCACCAGGGCAATTGGAACTTTGATCATCGATGCCGGCGCAAAGCTCTCTTCATTATTGCGAGCATAAAGCCTTTCCCCATTCATAGGTTGAATTCCCACATACCAATCCACGCCATCAATCAAGACCTGATCTATTTGTTGAGCCAGATCTGGCGAAGGAGCAGGCGTTTCAGTAAGAATGGTGGCAATCGCAGCCTGGCTGGTGGGGGTTGGGGCAAGGGTCGGAGAGGCTGGTTGGGGTTCAGCAGTAGTCGGTGATACTTGAGTTTTGGGGATGGTCGGCGTTGGCAGAGAAGGACTCAGTTGGCAAGCCTGCAGAACGAATGCCGACATCAACAAAATCACGAGCAGGAGGTAAACTGAAGAGGTACGTGTTCTTAGCATTGCAGAATCAACAAATTCGGGGAAGCATTTCACCAGCC
>WOZC01000020.1:3923-8638 GCA_011620465.1 Anaerolineaceae bacterium
GTACGTGTTCTTAGCATTGCAGAATCAACAAATTCGGGGAAGCATTTCACCAGCCAGCATATCCAGGTGGCGGGTGGTGCCCAAGGGTGTTTTCAGCAGGAGCTGCCCATCCGACACACTCTCCACAAAGCCAATTGGAACGGCTTTCTGACCATAAGGGTGCTTTCGAAGGGTCTCAAGGGCAAGTTCTGCGTTGTCAGATGGAACAATGACGATCAGTTTGCCTTCATTCGCCATGAACAGGGGGTCGAGCCCCAACATTTCGCAGGCGCTTCTGACATCGCGATCAACTGGAATACTTTCTTCTTGCAGTCGAATGGTCACCTTGCTCTGGCAAGCAATTTCGACCAAAGTAGTAGCCAAACCACCTCGCGTAGGGTCCCGCAGGACATGCACATTGGGGACAGCTCCAAGTAAGGCTGCGATCATGCTATTCAGTGGAGCCACATCGGATTGGATTTGACTTCGAAATCCCAGATTGCCCCTGGCTTCCGCGACTGCGATGCCGTGATTGCCAATCGGTCCGCTCAAAATAACGACATCCCCAGGAAGTGCAGATTGACCTGAGATTTGATACTGACGATCAACCCAACCGATGCCGGTTGTACTGATGAAAATTCCGTCCGATTTGCCTTTCTCAGTCACCTTAGTGTCTGCAGCAACGATTTTTACCTGCGCTTCTTCAGCAGCTTTAGCCATCGAGACCAGGATACACTCCAGATCGCTGATGGGAAATCCCTCTTCCAGGATAAACGTGGCGGTGAGGAACTTAGGCACAGCCCCCAGCATGGAAACATCATTGACTGTTCCGCATATTGCCAATCGACCAATATCGCCGCCGGCAAAGAAAAGTGGAGACACGATATGGGCATCAGTAGAAACCACCAGGTTTTGTTCTTCGGGTATTTCTTGCCACATTCTTAGCAAAGCAGCATCGTTGCCCTGGTTAAGGATAACATTGCCCAGGTGTTTCTGAAAAACGTTGCGGATCAGATCGTGCGTCAACACGCCGCCGGAGCCATGACCAATGACAATATGCTGATGCTGGCTGATCGGAATCGGACAAACGGGACCTTCCATGACTGGGAAATTGACATCCATTTAGTTCACCTTATGATAGCGATAGTAAGCCGAACAAGCGCCTTCTGCGGAGACCATTGGAGCCCCCAACGGATTTGAAGGCGTACACAGCGTACCGAAAGCATAGCAGTTTATGGGTTTGGCAACCCCTCTCAGGACCGAACCTGCGATGCAAAGCGGCGATTCCTGCAATTGAGCAAGCTGGATGTCAAAGCGGGTTCCGGCATCGAAATGGCTATACGCCTCTTTTAACCCGAGACCTGACAACGGAATCGTACCAATACCACGCCATTGGCGGTCGACCGGTTTAAATACCTGGTTGATCATGCCCTGGGCAGTCAGGTTCCCTGCCCGGGTGACATAGCGGGGATAGGCGTTTTCGACTTCATAACGCCCTTCCTCCAACTGGCGGATATTCATCAGGATACCGATAGCCAGGTCGAGTGGGTCAAAACCAGTCACAACCATTGGGGTCTGGTACTTTTCGGCAATGGGTTCATACTGCCAGTAACCCATGATAGCGCAGACATGACCAGCAGCCAGGAAGGCGTTGACGCGGTTATCCGGACTCTGCAAAATTGCATGCATTGCTGGTGGAACCAGGACGTTGGCTGGCAGGATAGAGAAGTTTTTGAGTCCGAGTTTTTCAGTATGCAGCAGGCTTGCTGCAATTGCAGGGACGGTGGTCTCAAATCCAACAGCAAAGAAAACTACCTGCTTGTCCGGATTTTCTTGCGCCAATTTAACAGCGTCCAGCGGAGAATAAACCAAGCGTACATCAGCTCCTCTGGCACGGGCACCAAATAAATCAGAACTGGATCCGGGTACCCGCAGCATATCGCCAAAGCTGGTGAAGATCACACCAGGAACGGCTGCAATTTGCAGGGCGCGTTCGATCAGCTCCAATGAGGTCACGCAAACCGGGCAGCCAGGACCATGGATAAGGTTGATTTCCTCAGGTAGAAGCTGATCCAATCCATATTCCATGATCGAATGGGTCTGCCCACCGCAGATTTCCATGATGTTCCAGGGTCGCGTGGTTATCCGACGAATCTCCTCCATGACAGCCTTGGTTTGCCGGATCGATTCCGGGCTGGTTTTATTGACCGTCATCGAATTTCCTGGTCTCCGTAATAATCCTTGTTGAACTTTTGGAGGTCTTTGAGGATTTTCAGGGTTTCACTGGCTTCATGGTCAGAAAGCACATTCAGCGCGAAGCCAGCGTGTACCAAAATATATTGACCAACCTGCGCGTCAGGGGTGGTAGCGATGCAGACTTCCTGTACTACACCATCAAAATCGACTTTGGACATCAAGGTACCATCGATTTCGTAGATTTCAATTACTTTTCCTGGAATACCAAGACACATAATTACTCCTTTGCCAATCCCGTTTGAAAGAGCGCTGTCAGCAATTGCCCCAGTGCCACACCACCGTCGTTGGTGGGCACCTGGTGGTGCCACAGCGGAATAAAACCAGCCTTTTCCAAGGCGGGAATGATATTGTTGATCAGTCGTTTATTCTGCCACACTCCACCTGAAATTGCGACATGATTGAGGTCAGTTTCTGCTCTCAATCGCTCTGAAGTCTCGAGCGCGAGGTGGATGACGGCGTTGTGGAATTTTGCTGAGATCGTCGACTGGGGTAGATTTGCATGTAAGTCGGTCAAGATCTGTTCGAAGAGCGGTTTGAGCAAAATCAAGTTCCCCTGGATGGGAAATTTGTAAGCTGCGCTCTCATAGGGGTCGGCGATTGCTTCCAGTCGGATGGCATTCTGGGCTTCATAGTTGATTTCCTGGTACAACCCAATCAGAGCAGCCACAGCGTCAAAAAGCCGACCCATACTACTGGTGAGGGGAGTGTTGAAGCCAGAATCAACCTGGTGGATCAGTACTTGTCTCTCGACCTCATCCAGAAAACGGTAAGGGGCTAGGTCTTCAGCCTGTTCGAGCAAACCAAATTGATGCAAGTATGCCACGGCTAGCCGGGCAGGTTTACGGATGGAAACATCACCCCCCGGCAAAGGAGCATATTCGAGCTGGAAACGCCGATCAAATCCGGAATAATTCGCTACAAGCACCTCGCCACCCCAAATCGCGCCATCAGTACCGTAGCCGGTGCCATCAAAGGCTAAGCCGATAACCGGCTCGTCAGTTTTCCAACCATTTTCTGCCAGGCAGGAACTGATATGAGCATGGTGATGCTGCACTTGAATCATCGGGAGCTGCTCTTTGCTGGCACGTTCCTGGGCATAACGGGTTGCCAGGTAATCCGGGTGTAGATCTGCAGCAATCAACTGAGGTTGGATCCTGAAAATCTCCTGGTAATGGTCGATGGCTTTGGTATAGGCAGCCAGGGTTTCCTGGTTCTCAAGGTCGCCGATATGATGACTGATAAAGGCATAGCGGTCACGGGAAAGAGCAAAAGTGTTCTTCAAATGGGTGCCAGCTGCCAGGGCAGGAACAGCCAGGAAAGGCAGACGGATCGGCGAAGGCGCGTAACCGCGCGCACGGCGGATGAAATAAGGTTGATTCTTAACTAGCATGACCACGGAATCGTCAATACGGGTTTCGATGGGTCGGTCATGCAGCAGAAATGCATCAGCAATCTCACCAAGTTTTTCGAGTGCCTCTTCATTTTCGGTCACAATCGGCTCTTCGCTGAGGTTCCCGCTTGTCATCACAAGAATTTCAGGATAATTTGTTGCCTTTTCCAGTAGGAGGTAATGCAAGGGTGTGTAGGGGAGCATGAAGCCAAGCGTGTTCTGATCGGGGGCGACGTTTTTCGCCAGGTTGCGACCTCGCTCGGTCAGGTTGAGCACGACGATTGGTGCCTGGGTTGAGCGCAGAAGCTTTTCTTCTTCCGCTGAAAGCGAGGCAAATTGTCTGATTACTTCGATGTCATAGCTCATCAGGGCAAAAGGCTTTCCACTTCTGCGCTTACGAATTCTGAGTTGAGCAAGAGCGTTCTCGTTTTGAGCATCACAGGCAAGGTGAAAGCCTCCTAATCCTTTGAGTGCCAGAATTTTTCCGTCAGCCAGCATTTGTCGGGTCATTTGAATTGCTTCTTCCCGTATTGCAAGCCTTTTATGGGTTGTTTGCAGCCAGACATGCGGTCCACAAACCGGGCAGGCAATCGGTTGGGCGTGAAAACGACGATCATCAGGGTCATAATATTCTCGGGTGCAATCCGGGCAAAGCGGAAAGCCGGACATACTGGTTTTTGGACGATCGTATGGGATGCTTTTTACAATCGAGAACCGTGGACCGCAGTTAGTGCAATTTATAAAAGGGTAGCGATAACGGCGATCTGTTGGGTCAAACAATTCATGCAAGCAGTCCTGGCATACGTTCAAGTCAGGAGAGACAGGCAAAAAGTCGGAAGGGTTGTCCTGGCTCGCTATGATCTCGAAGGTTTCGAAGGTTTGTACGGGTGCATCCAGAACAGTAAAAGAATCGATCTGAGCCATCTGCGGTGGTTTTTGCTGCAATTCTTGCAGAAAGGTATCCAACTTTTGAGGCTCGCCATGCACTTCGATTTCCACACCGTGGGCAGAGTTTAAGATCCACCCAGTCAAGCCGTGTTTTTGCGCGTAGCCATAAACAGTTGGTCGAAAACCAACACCCTGGACGATG
>WOZC01000075.1 GCA_011620465.1 Anaerolineaceae bacterium
TTTATCTGTCTGATTCACGGCGGGCACAGCTTACCCAAACACTACGCAAGCGTAAGCCGGGAGCCAGAGAGTGCCGCTTTCTGCATATTCTGCTTTACCAAACAGAATGCTTTTTTGATCCAGCATGTTCTGCCTGACCACCCACTCAGGGACCGCATGATCACGTTCACTAAAGTTTGCCAGGATCAGCACTGCTCTGCCTTGGTTGAAACGGGAAAACCCCAGAACTGATCCGTTCTGCGTGTTAAGCACCTCCAGTTTGCCCCCAGAAAGGGCTGGCAAGGCTTTACGCAGCTCGATCAATTCGCGTATGCCTTGAAAGACACGTCCAGGAATGCTGTTGGCATCCAGACGCTGCGCGTAGCGTTGCGGGTCGGCAGCAGGGCGATGTACCCAGCGACTGTCGTTTTTGTGTTTAGGGTCCTCCAGGTAACTGTAGTCATTCAGGGTAGCGATTTCGTCTCCCAGGTAAATCAGGGGGATCCCGCCAGCGGTCATTACCACAAAATGCATCAGGAGAATGCGTTTGATGGCCAATTCCACTTCTTCCGGTCCTTCTTCAGCCAAGGCTTTTTCAAGCCCCGCCAGGGATGCGCAAGTCCCTGATATTCGGCAATCGCCTGTTTTTAGGTTTTCCTGGAAGGGAAGCCCGCGTGCAAAACTACCTGTAAAGCGGCCCCGGAAGAACTCGTTTAAGAAACGGCGGTGGTCGTAGCCGTTGATGCCCAATCTGGCGGCATCGTCATCTGAAAAAGTCCAGCCAATGTCATCGTGACAGCGCACATAGTTGACCCATGCTGTACCCTGGGGAAGTTCAAATCTTTCTTCCAGTGCCTGTGAAAGCAAATTGACCTCGCGCGTTGCCAGGCTGTTCCAGAGCAGCGCCATCAGAAGGGGGTTATAGGAAAGCTGGCATTCCAGGGGTGAGATGTATTTGATCACTTCATCCGGATGCACAATCGCTTCAGATTTGAACAGGATGGAAGGGGCAACCACACGAGTAATGGCATTGAACCCCTGCAAAATGGTATGCGCTTCCGGCAAGTTCTCACAGGAAGTGCCCAGCTTTTTCCAGATGAATGCCACTGCGTCCAGCCGGAAGATCTCTACTCCCTGGTTGGCCAGGAAGAGCATCTCCTCACTCATGCGGTTAAAGACCACCGGGTTGCTGTAATCCAGGTCCCATTGATAGGAGTGAAAGGTGGTCCAAACCCAGGATTTTATGTCTCCAAACCATGTAAAAGCTCCCGGGTGTTCATCCGGGAAAATCTCCCTCAGATTTTTTTCATAAAGATCGGGCACGGTCCGATCCGGGAAAATACCGTACATGTCGCGGTAATCCTGGTCGCCAGCTTTGGCTTTGAGCGCCCATTCATGTTCATCGGAGGTGTGGTTGATCACCAAATCCAGCACCAGGCTGATGCCCTGGTCACGCAATTCGCGTGAGAGCTGTGCCAGTTCAGCCATCATACCCAGGGGCGGGTGAACTTCCCTGAAAGAGCTGACGGCATAACCGCCATCATTTTCGTTCTCTGGCATTTTAAAAAGAGGCATGAGATGCAGATAGGTCAGTCCAAGTTCCTTGAAATAAGGGATCTTGGCGCGGATACCTTGCAGGTTGCCCGCAAAAAGATCCACATAACAAACACCACCCAGCACCTGGTTGGATTGGAACCAGAGCTCGTTTGTCTCCCGTTGCCTGTCCAGTTCGCGTAAATCGACAGGGCGCTGGAAAGAAGCTTGTGTCATGCTCATCAGCAGGTTTTCAAGGTGGTAGATCATGTCATAGCGTTCGCCGTAAAGGAGATGATATAGCTGAAACAGGTGATCAAAATGACTTTCCAGACGCTGAGTAAAGGTCTTCCAGGCTTGCGGGTCCTCATTAATCGAAAGTGCAAATTCTTTTTCTACTTTGGGTAAAAGCCGTGCCAGCACGCGGTTGGATTCCAGATGAAGGTCGAAAATTCCAGCTTTCATCGCTGTTGCTCCTTTGCATAAGTGTCAAAAAGACCTGAAAGGGCTGCTCGTTGCGGTCGTTTCTCCAGTATTGACCTCAAACCAGAGGTTTTTTGATCCAGGATCTCGTTAGAGGTGTCTCCCATGCAGATCACTCCTTGCTCAAAATCTTTACTGCTTATCTGATCCCAAATAGCCAGGTTGTGGAGCGTTCGGACCGGAGGGGATGTTCGCCTTATCACCCACAGGCTGCAGCCAGCGGAAGCCGTAGGGGGGCAGGCTGAAATCACCGGGAAGAACAGTTTCCCCAGTCAATACATCGATGAATTTCTCCGCCGTTTCCGGGATCCAGCCCTTCACAGGCAGGTCGCGCAGGTTGTTCAGCACCACGATTCGTGTGTCTTCCCACTTACGTTGGTAGGCGACCACAGCCTTGGTCTCAAAGCTGAAAGCCCTCCAGTTGAAATCTCCTCTGCCAAAGACCGGGTGCTGCTTTCGAACCGCGATCAAATGGCGCACCTCGTTCAACAATGAGTGCGGGTCGGTTTCCTGGGCTGCGACATTCACCTTTTGGTAGCCATAGACAGGGTCAGAAATGACGGGCGCAAACAAGCGTTCGGTTGGCGCGTCAGAAAAACCCGCGTTGACGCTCTCGTCCCACTGCATGGGTGTGCGCAAACCGTTGCGATCGAAGAGCTCAATGTTATCGCCCATTCCGATCTCATCGCCATAATACAGGAAGGGCGAACCAACCATGGTGAGCAGCATGGAGTGCAATAACAATATCTTGCGCTGGTCATTGTCCACCAGGGGCGCCAGGCGGCGGCGAATGCCCAGGTTGATGCGCTGTTTGGGGTCAGGGGAGTAGGTATCCCACATCCATTGACGCTCCTCAGGGGTAACCATCTCGAGGGTCAATTCGTCATGGCAGCGCAAAAAGGTGCCCCACTGGCAGCCTTCCGGCAAGTCCGGGGTGCGCGCCAATATCGCCTCGATCGGTGTGCGGTCGCCCATCGCAAGCGCCATGTAGAGACGCGGCATGAGCGGGAAATGGAAGTTCATGTGCATTTCGTCGCCATCACCAAAATATTCGATCACGTCTTCAGGCCACTGGTTGGCTTCGCTGAGCAGCAGGGTTTCAGGGCTGTATTCGTCCACAAATTTACGCATACGTTTTAAAAAGAGGTGGGTTTCAGGCAGGTTCTCGCAATTAGTGCCCTCGCGTTCGAACAGGTAGGGTGGGGCATCCACGCGCAGCCCGTCGGCGCCCGCGTCGATCCAGAATTTGACGATATCGAGCATGGCTTGCTGGACCTCTTCGTTATCGTAATTCAAATCGGGCTGGGTGGAATAGAAGCGGTGCCAGAAATATTGCCCACGCAGCTCATCGAAGCTCCAGTTTGAGGTTTCGGAATCTGTGAAAATGATGCGCGCACCCTGGTATTTCTGATCAGTATCCGACCAGACGTACCAATCACGGTACTTGGCGTGCTCCGGGTGGTTAGGGTCACGCGATGCCTGGAACCAGGCATGTTGGTCGGAGGTATGATTTGGAATGATCTCAACGACGATGCGTAGGTCGCGTTTGTGGGCTTCCGCCATCAGAGTTCTGAAATCATCCATGCTTCCATAAGCTGGAAAAATATTACAAAAATCGCTGACGTCGTAGCCATCGTCCCGCAATGGGGAGGGCATGATCGGCAGGAGCCAGACCGCGTCCACACCCAGATTTTTGATGTAATCCAGTTTGCTGGTCAGCCCAGGCAGGTCACCCCAACCATCGCCGTTGGAGTCTTTGTAGGCACGGGTGTTGAGTTCCATGAAAACCGCGTCTTTGTACCAGGGAGTATTTTGTGTCATCCTGTTCTCCTACTTGCAGCCAGATTGTTGGCGCAATCCACTATCTTTTCCCAGAGATAGGGATTAACGGAGTGGATTAAGCGCAAAATAATTCAAGAACCGTACTTGACTATGTTATCAGTTTGCAGAAAGAACCACCCTGATCGCAAAACTCTCAGAGGTCAGTCCCTTTTCTACGGATTTTTTTCTAATTCGTCGTGGGAGACCATAAGAGGTCTCCCTTACGACAGATAATAGGAAAGATGTACTAAACTCTACCCTTTTACAGCTCCAGCCATCATGCCGCGGACAAAGTACTTCTGCAGTGCAAAGAAGACGATCATCGGCAGTAACATGGAAAGGAAAGCCGCTGCAGTTAACAGGTGCCAACCTGCACCCAAGGAGGAAACCATATTGCTGATCTGGTAGGTCATGACAGGCTTGCTGCCGCCCAAGAAGACCAATGAGACCAGCAGGTCATTCCAAACCCATAGGAACTGGAAGATTGCCAGGGAAGCGATGGCGGGCATGGTCAAAGGCAATACTATTTTCGTAAAGACCTGCCAGTGGTTGGCTCCATCCAGGTAAGCTGATTCAAAGAGGTCCTTAGGTAAGGTGCTCATTGAATTTCGCAACATATAGATGGCATAAGGCAAACCAAAACCAGTGTGGAAAAGCCACACTGCCGGGAAAGTACCATTGATCCCCATGCCTGCAAACATGCGTAAGACTGGAACCAGCGTCATCTGGATCGGTACGACCTGCAGCCCCACCAGGATGGCAAAAATGGCATAGCGCCCTTTAAAATCCATCCATGAAAAAGCGTAGGCAGCAAACAGGGCGATGATGATGGGAAAAATCGTAGAAGGAACAGTGACGATAATACTGTTCACAAAGGCGCGCCCCATACCCCGTGGATTAAGCAGGTCAGAGAGGTTGCAGTTCATCCCCAGCGGTTTCGTGCCGCTGGCACAGGCATCCAAATAGGTACTGGTGCCTCGATAACCGGTCAGCGCGTCCACATAGTTATTGATCGTGAAGCGGGTGCCCAGTTTTTCTGCAAAGCTGGCGTTTGGATCCGGATGCAGTGCGCTAACTGGACCATTATCGACATTCAGGGCTGTCCACCAACCGGTAGTATTAATCAGGGCCACTGGTCTAAAAGAGGTGACTAACAAGCCAATTGTTGGGACCAGCCAGATGATCAGGATGATCACGATACCGATGGTGGTGCCGACTTTGCTTGGTGTGCGGTTCTTGCGCGATTTCGAAAGAGGTTTTGTCATTGTCGCAGTGGTCATCGCATCGACTCCTGTTTTGTAAAGCGGCGGATGTTCATCACGATAAAGGGCACAATGAACAGGATCAGAATCACCGCGATAGCTGTACCGCGCCCATACTGGGCATTTGTGTACATTTCCGTGTACATACGGGTGGCGATGACGTTCGTTCCAAAGTTGCCGCCGGTCATCACATAAACAATATCAAAGAGCTTCAGGACATTGATCACCATGGTGGTGATGACGACCACGATGGTAGGTGCGATGATCGGCACCTGGATTTTGCTAAATATCTCAAAATTGGTGGCACCATCTATCTTGGAGGCTTCGATAATCTCTTCTGGAATGGATTTAATTGCCGAAGAGAGCAGGGTCATGCAGAAACCGGTCCACATCCAGATGCCCACAACAATCAACATAAATGTATTGACGGGCATTTTGGAAAGCCACGAAACCGGTTCGAACCCCAACCCGGTGAAAATGGCATTCAGAATTCCGGTTTGAACCTGAAATGTACCGTAGTTGTAAACAAACTTCCAGATCACACCTGCCCCAACGAATGAAATCGCCATGGGCATAAAAATAATCGATTTTGCTAAGGCTTCTTGTTTGATTCGGTCGACCAGTACTGCAAATACCAGACCGAATCCGACCGTGAATGTCACCATAACCAGCAACCACTTGATCATATTGCCGTAGGAAGAGATCCAGAAACTGTCCCAGACTGTTTTAGCAGAAGAGGTGTTCAATTCGTTAGTAAGCGCGTAACGATAATTTTCAAATACTCCCCAGCAAGGCTGACCCTCTCTACAAGTCGTTGCAGCAGAGGCAGTACCATCCGCGTTTCCAAAACTTAAGCCAATGGTATTGATCATTGGGTATAGGATAAAGATGATCATCACAATCAGTGCAGGAAGCAAATAGAGCCAGGGGACTGATTTACCCTGTTTCATTACGGATGCGGTAGTTGCTCTTGCCATGCTACCTCCCTCTCTATTCTTAGAGGAGGTGCCAGTTTTTGGCACCTCCATTTTCAGATTGAATTATTGAGCCATTGCGTCGGCTTGTGCAGCCGCGATGGTATCCAGGATAGCGGTCAAGTCGCCACCGTTGACAAAGTCGGTAATTCCGCGGAATTCAGCGCTTCCGAAGCCGCCGGGGATGGAATCGCCGATATCGGGGGTGAAGCCGGTTGCGCTGGAGAGCAGCTCGGCTTTCTTGATTGCTTCTGCTGAAGCATAGGAGGCATTGCCAGCCGCGTTCGGGGTCAGATCGAAACCGACCTCCGCCCACATCTGACCGCCCTTGTCAGAGGACAGGTACTTGATCAGGGAGCGCACTGCCGGAGTGTCGTTGAAGACCATCAGCCAGTCAGAACCGCCCTGCAGACCCTGTGCACCAGGGACGCCGAAAAAGTCGTAATCGACACCGTAAACTTTGTCAGGGTAGGTACCCAATAGGGTGCCGCTGGCGAAGCCGGATTGTTTGACCATGTAGGCTTCCGGGGGGTCCGAGAAGACTTTCAGGATGGCATCGTTGAAGCCGGTCGAAAGCGTGCCTTCAGCACCGGCAACAGTATACATGGGATCCATAGCCCATTTGCCGTAGATCTCATAGGCTTCTTTTACCCCAGCATCATTATAGGGGATCTCGCCAGAGATGATCTTGGACACATATTCAGGTCCTTGTTTCACCAGCAGGATGTCCTGGATGAAATCTGTGCCGGTCCAGCCAGTGGCGTCGCCGGATTCCAAACCCATGGACCATGCCACATTGCCATCAGCAGCCATCTTTTCCACGAGGGCATCAAGTTCTTCCCAGGTTGTGGGGACGGTGTAACCTGCCGCTTCAAAATTCGCGGGGCTGTACCAAATCAGGGTTTTGACATCTGCTTTTACGGGCAGACCAAGCCAGCGACCATCAACGGTGCCGATTTCGCCCCAATAGCCGGCGTAATTGGCAGCATTGGCACCAAGAGTGTTCATATCCACCAATTTATCTTTATATTGGTTCAACTGGGTCACATTCCAGAAAGCGAGATCAGGTGGGGTGCCAGCCTGGACGCGGGTATCCAGCAGTGCCTGATCACGGGAGGATTCAGGGGTCACAGTGACGCCGCAAGCTTCTGACCAGGGGGCTAAAATTGCGGTCAGTTTGGCTTCTTCTTCACCAGACCATTGATAAAGCATAGAGACGGTATCGCCAGCGGTTACACCGGTACAATCGATATCGCCTGCTACCGGGGATTCTTCTACCACCGGGGGTTCAGTTGTCGCTGCGGGAGCACCGCATGCGGCAAGGGCTAGGGAAGCTACCAGCATGATTCCTAGCAGGGTCCATAAGGTACGTTTTTGTTTCATCTTTTACTCCTTTCAGTACAATAGAAACAGTTGATTTGATTATAGGTTATTAAAGGCTGCATAATCTTGCCTTTATAAACTTATTAATGAACATGTCGACTGGCGCAAGACCAGATTGGTTGGCAGCATAACTTCGCGTTTATCCGGAAAGTCCCTCTTCATTAATCTCATCAGGAGGTGGTAAGACTGCTGAGCGATTTCCCGGGCAGGCATCCGGACGGTGGTCAGAGCCGGTTTTATATATGAGGAAAGGGGGATGTCGTCAAAACCGACGACCGAAACATCGTCAGGGATCGATAGTCCCACTTCACTCAGGGCAGAATAAACACCCAACGCCACATTATCACTGGCTACAAAGACAGCAGTGAATTCCTGCCCTTCGGCAAGCAGGGATTTCATCTCTCGATATCCGCTTTGTATGTCAAAGTCCGCTTCGCGCACAAGCTCAGGATTAAAAACAATCCCAGCCTTCTGTAAAGCCAATTTGTAGCCATCCAACCTTTGGGTGGCTGAGGTGTAAGGTAAAGCAGCGTTGGTGATACAGGCGATACACCTGTGACCCAACTCGATCAAATGGCTTACAGCTGTTTCAGCCGCAGCCAGGTTGTCCACATCCACCGAATGCAGGGAAGAACCAGGAATGTAGCCCATCAACACCACCGGAATATCAGTTTCTTCCAAAGCTTTCAGCCCTGGGTCATCCAGGCGGGGAGTCATCAGGATCAAACCGTCAATATGGTGCGCCCTGGTGAGTTCAAGGTAAGTTTGTAATTGTTGCCCCGGCTCAACCCATTCCAACAACAAACCCTGTGAATTTTGTTTGAGCGCGTCCAGGAGCCCGCCTAAGATCTGGGGCAGAAAGGGGTCAGAAGAAATGTAACGGGGTGCACGAGTGATGATCAGACCAATATTCTTGGTTTGATTGGAGGCAAGGGCACGGGCAGAAGCGTTGGGGAAATAGCCAAGTTGCTTGGCGGCCGCGCGTACTTTTTCGGCGGTTTCAGGGCGGATCGCAAAACGTTTCTCATCATTCAGCACAAAAGAGACCGTGGTCCGAGAGACCCCCGCCAAGTCGGCGACATCCTGACTTGTGATTCTATTGCTCATTCTACCTCGTGATTAACACGCGTTAGTTATATTAACGTCAGTATAACAAA
>WOZC01000067.1 GCA_011620465.1 Anaerolineaceae bacterium
GTTATGATTATTCAAATTTGTAAATTGGGAGTATAAAATGATGAAATTAGTTCTGATTAGACATGGTGAAAGTGAATGGAATAAACTCAACCTCTTTACTGGTTGGACCGACGTGGAGCTGACCGAAAAAGGACGCGAAGAAGCTGCCAACGGCGGTCTTTTGCTTAAGCAGGAAGGCTTTGATTTCGATATTTGTTACACCTCCTACCTCAAACGTGCCATCCACACGCTGGATATCGTTCTTGACCAAATGGATCGATCCTGGCTGCCTGTGGTGAAATCGTGGAAGTTGAATGAACGCCATTACGGTGCGCTGCAGGGCTTGAATAAGGCTGAAACCGCCGCCAAGTACGGCGAAGAACAGGTCCTGATCTGGCGACGATCGTACGCCACCCCTCCCCCAGAGCTTGACGAAGACGACGAACGCAGCCCCCGCGTCCAGGCACAATATCGGGAGACAAAAGATAAATCCGTTCTGCCACTGACCGAAAGCCTGGCAATAACCGTGGAACGCACCATGCCCTACTTCGAAGAAGTGATCAAACCGGACATGCTGGCTGGCAAACGCGTATTGGTTGTTGCCCATGGTAATTCCCTGCGGGCTATGGTCAAAAGCTTCGATCAGATGAGTGAAGAAGAGATCGTCGGCGTCAACATTCCTACTGGTGTACCGCTGGTGTACGAATTTGACGAAAATTTCAATGTGCTCAAAAAATACTACCTGGGAGACCCGGAAGCGATCAAAGCCCAAATGCAGGCTGTCGCAAACCAGGGAAAGGCAAAGTAAGAATTTCTATGTGAAAAAGGGAGCTGTATCAGCTCCCTTTTTTTTGTATTTATACCTGGTAGTCGTAAAGTCCCTCAGTATTAATGAGCTTAACCATCCCTCGATTATGTTATTCACAAATTTGGATGTCTGAGGCTAATATGAGATAATAACTTCTATAAAACATACAATTCATTCGAGGTAAAAATGAGCGAACATATTATCAGTTACACCTACAATCCCACAGATAAAGAGATTTTAGCGAAAAACGAAGCAGGAGAGGTTGTTGGGGAAATTGAATATACTGGAAATGACCAGTCATGGACGATCACCCATACGGGTGTGCGCCCCGAATATCGCGGTGGTGATATCGCCCGAACCTTGGTGCACCGTGCTGTTGAAGCTGCGCGAGAGGCAGGTGTCAGGTTGGAAGCAACCTGCCCATACGCGAGCAAAGTCCTGGAACACACATCTGAATATCATGACATCTATTCCCCGCGGGGTTAACTAACATTTCATAGGGCACCTGGCAGGGTTATTTTCCATCATCCCGGGAGGTTGATGCGAGTTGTGTACGGTTGGGTTCACCCCCAACCTTCCTCCTTCATGCTTATAAATGAATATACAAAAACTATACCTTTGCCCCATAATGCCTTTTGGCATCGTTTATAATACCCGTCAATCACAACCCTAAAGTCAAGGCTAGGTTTTGTAAGTAAAAATAACACACTGGTAAATAATGCATAAAAACAAAATCATCTTTCTCGACCTGGACGGAACTTTAATCGACCACACGCTTATTCCTCCAGATTCAGCCATTGAGGCGATCAACCTGGCTAAAGCGAACGGTCACAAGCTCTACATCAACACTGGACGCAGTGTCTGCCAGGTCTATGATTCCATCTGGGAATTGGGCTTCAATGGATTCATAGGAGGAAATGGCATTTACATCGAGTCGGAAGGTAAAGAGCTTTTTCACCGTCCGATTCCGCAACTCCTGGTTGAAAAAGTGCACAATTACCTCGCGGACCACGAAATCGGTTTCTTTGAAGAGGGTCAGGAAAGCCTCTATGCCCACCCGTATTATTTGCCCGAGTTAGCCAGTCTCTTAAATATCACCACGCAAGAAGCTGAAGCGAAAACAAACCGCCTTTTTCCCGCCACCTCCTACAATCATCTCAGTTGGCACGAAAACGTCAACAAGATCAGCATTGTTTTGACCGAAAAAGTTAACCTGGAAGTCATCCGCGAATTCCTCCGCCCGGAACTGGTTATCGGACTTTGGAGTCTCTTTGGGAATGAACGCGAGTTTGGCGATATTTACCAGGGTGGCACGAGCAAAGGGACCGCGGTTGAATTCATTATGAAAAACCTGGATCTGCCGATGAGCGATGCGTATTGTTTCGGTGATTCCATAAACGACATCGAAATGATCCAGATAGCAGGCACTGGTGTTGCTATGGGCAACTCCATACCACAAGTTAAAGCAGTCGCTGACTTTGTGGCTGAGCCCGTCTGTGAAGACGGACTTTGGAAAGCTTTCCGCCAATTGGGTTTAATTTAATCTCTTTGGCAGTCTGTAATAAAATAAAACTGTTGCTCGTGTTGAAACAACCTTGACAGGTTCGAACGATTTACCTGTGGAATACCATGAAAACAATAAAGACGAGAAGTAAGCCAATCCAAGGGGAATTCTGGGGACATCTCTTGGTGACCTTAATTTTGGTCACGTGTTTATTGCCTATCCACCCCATCCTGGCGCAAAACGAACAATCAGCGATCCAGATCACATCAGTCGACAACAGCAATTTTCCTGAGATCATTTTGAACTATAAAGGTCTCAACCTGTCGGAAGCTCTCCCAAGCGACCCAGCAGATGTCGAAATCATTGAAGATGGTCAAACAATCACACCCACCTCGATTGAGGAACATTACCAGGGCATACATTTTGCCGTGGCTCTCAACCCTGATTCTTCCCTGACTATCCGTGGAGGAGACAGCCAACCCTATAACCTCGCCATGCTTGAAGCCCTCAAAACAATTGGTCCGGAACCCGAAAATGCCCACAACAACCGCTATAGTTTCTTCAGCAACCCCGAGGTCAGCCTGGTAGAAACGGATGATTATGCTGCCTGGGCAGCGCTTTTCGATGACTTCGAAACCATTCCTTCAGACGTCAGCGCTTCTCTCAGCAGCCTTGAACTTGCCGTATCAGCTCTGGAGCACAGCAGCCTTACGCTTGATACCGTGCTTGTTTATGTCACTCCTTACCTGGACTTTCGGTTGCTGTCAGATTTTTATAATTTGGTGGGACGAGCAGGACAGCTTGGCGTGGAGACGCAAGTCTGGATCGTCATGTCGCCACGAGTGGTCGGTTCTTCTTATGAGACTGAGATGCAGACTGAGCTGCAAAACCGAGGCGGCACGCTCACCCACTTGACCGGCACCGAAATCGTGCCCGACCCGCGCGGCTACATGGATGGCAAAGGTCGCACTTTTACAGCTCATTACCAGTCCAAAATCCGCACCAGTGGGGATTACGAGCTTCAGGTGAGAGCCAATCTTGAACAAACACCTACTCTCCAATCTGCTCCGTCGACGCTCTCACTCGATATTCAACCAACCAGGTTGAGTTTTATCAATCCTATTGATACCCTCGAAATTCTTTACAACAACGACGGTAGTTTTCAACCTTCCCAGTTACCACTGGAAGTTCTGATCGAATTTCCAGACGGTTATCCTCGATCGATCCTCAATTCGACGCTATTTGTGAATGGTGAACAAGTTGCCAGCAATGCCCAACCGCCTTATGGCAGTTTCGTGCTTGACCTGGCAAGCTACGTGGATGAGGAGGAGCTGAAGCTGGAAGTTCGCCTGCAGGACGATTTTGGGCTCCAGGGTCGAACGCCCATCCAAACGATCAGCCTTGATGTCCTCAAACCAGAAAATAATACCAATGGAGCCTGGTACACCCAGCCATGGCTCTGGCTTGGCATGCTTGCCATGGCAGGGGCAGTAGCCTTCCTGGTGTTCCGAAAACCGTTTCCAAAGAGAAAGCCGGCTATTGAGGGCGATGAAAAAGAGCAAACAGCTGAAAAAGTTGTTGAAAAAGCACCACTTTCTTCGCCGATACCGCAAAAAATCTTTGGAAATCTCACCAGGTTGGATCCAGACCAAACTCCTTCTGCTGAAAAACCAAACTTGCTCACAAAAGAGATCACCCTAATCGGTCGCGACCCGACATTGGCAAACCTGGTTTTAGATTTCCCTTCCCTCGAACCATTGCATGCTGAGATCCATTTCTTTCCTGACGGTCGCATCCGCCTGACTGATTTTAACTCCACCTCGGGAACGTATGTCAACTTTAAACCAGTCGGCACCCATGGAACCTCGCTCCAGCATGCCGACCTGATACATTTCGGCAGCTTGATGTTCCGATTCAACAGCGCCACCCGTACCCAAAACGGCACCCACAATTCGGACCAATAACCATCTTTCTGTTTATCATCTATTCGTATACTCTTCGTAGACAAGGCACCGTCCTCGAACCCGGCACTGCAGTTATTTTTAGTCTTTTCCTTGGAAAATTACGACAGCTGGTGTTGGAAAGCGCTGGGGTTTGGGATCTGCCCCAAAATCAGCGCAATATTACCTCTGTGTGAAACCAAGAAATTGCTTGAACCGATCCCTCTTTCATGTTAGAATATCTCCTCTACGGAGGGATGGCCGAGCGGCCTAAGGCGCCTGTCTTGAAAACAGGTATAGGGAAACCTATCGTGGGTTCGAATCCCACTTCCTCCGCTTGGCTTGACAGCCGAATAATCTGGGGAGGTGCCAGAGTGGACGATTGGGACCGCCTGCTAAGTGGTTGTCGGGTAAAACCGACCCAGGGTTCGAATCCCTGCCTCTCCGCCTGAACAAGACCGCCATTGCGGTCTTGTTTTTTTATATCCACAAACTCGAAATTTTCCTTTACATTTTTCTCAACCTGGTATTAACTTTCTTTAACTGGTAAGACCTCTCACCACTCACCAGAAGAGATTAAATTGTCTACACAACCTGAGTGGGTCATTCCCCAAAAACCTACTGACCTGGCTGAAAAGCAACTTCTTGCTGCCATCCTAGACGGCAGCTTCCCCATAGGCTGCCTATACCACCTGAAAAGGAGCTCGCTCAATCAATTGGAATCACCAGAACCACGCTGCGCGAAGCCTTGCAGCGCCTTGCCCGAGATGGCTGGATCCATATCCACCAGGGTAAATCCACCATCGTACAAGACTATTGGAAAGAAGGCAATCTGAATATGCTCAATACTCCTTCCAAGCAGCCAGAAACACTGACCCTCTCCTTCATCACCAGTCTGCTCAAAGTTCGCGCCGCGCTTGCGCCGGTCTATACCCGGCTCGCTTTTTGCCGCAACCGTGAGCAATTGATTGGTTACCTTGAAGAGTTTATTCAACTTCCAGATGACACCGACGCCTACGCGCAAGCTCACCAGGAGCTGCATCACCAGTTGCCGGACCAGATCGGCAGCCAGCAGATGAACGTCATCAGGGTATTGAAAAAACATTTTGCCAAAACATTTTGATCCTTACAACATCATGAATCCTGGTGGTACACTAAGATAAGATATGAGCCCGGCACAAAAAGGAAAACGCTGGGGCAAGGACTATGAGGTTTAGATGACAAAAGAGCACCTACTGACAATTGACGTTGGCACCCAATCGACTCGCGCTTTGATCTTTGATCTTCAGGGCAATTTGCTCTTCAATGCTCAAATTCCCCTGCCTGAATATTCTGCTCCAAAACCCGGATGGGCAGAGCTTGAACCTGCGCTCTTTTGGGAAAGTCTCTGCCAGGCTTGCCGCAAACTGTGGGAAACGCCAGGCGTGGATAAGGCTCAGATTGCCGGCGTAGCGATCACAACCCAACGAAATGTGCTCATCAATCTCGACCAGGACGGTCAACCACTTCGTCCCTGTATCCATTGGTCCGACCAGCGTCGAACCGCTGGTCTGCCAAATGTGGGTGGATTTTGGGGTGTGCTGTTCGCTGTTTCTGGCATGACGGACACCATTCGTTACCTGCAATCTGAAGCCAAAACAAACTGGATCCGCATCCATCAACCCGATGTTTGGGCAAAAACTACCAAAGTCGTGCTGCTTTCCGGCTACCTTACCTACCTCATGACAGGCAAGTTTGTGGACTCGACCGCCTGCCAGGTTGCCTACCTACCCTTCGATTACAAAAAACATCAATGGGCTGGCAACTTCGACTGGAAATGGAAGGCTGTGCCAATAGAACCGGAAAAGCTGGTCGATTTGGTGCCGCCTGCGGGAATATTAGGTGAAATCACCAGCCAGGCTTCAGAAGAAACCGGCATTCCTGCTGGACTGCCGCTCATTTCTGCTGCAGCAGACAAGGCTTGTGAAGTGCTCGGCTCGGGCACGCTCGCCTCGAATATCTGCTGCCTGTCCTATGGTTCCGCCGCAACGGTCAACACCATCCATCAACGTTATATCGAGGTTGTCCCCATGATCCCGCCCTATCCTGCGGCTGTCCCAGGCTCTTATTCGCTCGAGATCCAGCTTTTCAGGGGCTATTGGATGGTCACCTGGTTTTTGAAGGAATTTGGTCACAACGAGCAGCGCCTGGCGCAAGAGCGTGGCGTTTCCCCTGAAGGTTTGTTCGACGACCTGGTCAAATCCGTTCCGGCTGGTTCGATGGGTCTTACCCTCCAACCCTATTGGGCTCCTGGTCTGAAATCGCCTGGTCCGGAAGCCAAAGGCGCTGTCATCGGTTTTGGTGGAGTGCACACCCGCGCCTATACTTATCGTGCCGTCCTGGAAGGATTAGCTTATGCCTTGCGTGAAGGTGCCGAACGCACTAGCAAGCGCAGTGGCGTGCCCATCACAGAGGTGCGCGTGGCTGGCGGGGGCTCGCAGAGCGATGCCGCTCTGCAATTGACCGCTGATATTTTTGGAATGCCGGTCAGCCGTCCCCATGTTTACGAAGCCGCCGGGCTTGGTGCCGCCATCGACCTGGCTGTTGGCTTGAATCTGCAACCTTCGTTTGAAACCGCCGTTGCACAAATGACTCGCATAAGCGACACTTTTTATCCGGATCCGCAAAACAAAAAGCTCTATAACGAGCTCTACAACCGGGTCTATTTGAAAATGTATGACCGCCTGGCACCGTTATACAAGGAGATCCAGGAAATCACAGGCTACCCTGCAAACGATTAGTTGAAAACGCAAGGATTATCGATATCAGATTGCGAATGGGCGGGTTTTGAACCCGCCTTTTTGTGTCTACTCTTCGTCTTTTGCCTTTACTACCATGGTCGACTTGCCAGGTAATTTCTTGATATCGAAGTAACTCTTCTTAGTCCGTATCAGCGACGCGAGCTGCTTTGAGCCATAACTGCGCGGATCAAAACCGGGGTCAATGCGCCGCAGCGCCGTCCCCACTTCCGAAAGCCTCGCCCAGCCGTCGTCATCGGTACCAGCCATTTCGATGGCATCCTCGATGTTATCGATCAGGCTCTGCTCTTCCTTGCTCATCTTCTGCTTTGCGGCCGTCTGTCGTTTCTCACGTTCGCGCTGTTCCAGGTTCTCGGTGTAGATGAAGACATCGCAGGCAGACACAAACGCGCGCGGGGTCAGGTTCTTCCCAATCCCAACCACCAGTTTCCCGCTTTCGCGCAGGCGGGTTGCCAGGCGTGTGTAATCGCTGTCGCTGGAGACCAGGCAAAAACCATCCACCTGGTTGGAGTGCAGGATATCCATTGCGTCGATGATCATTGCCGAGTCGGTAGCGTTTTTACCAACAGAATAGCTGAATTGTTGAAAGGGCTGGAAGGCGTAAGAATTCAAGGTGTCCTTCCAGGATTTCATACTGGTAGAGGTCCAGTCACCATAAATACGTCGAATCGTTGCATTGCCGTAGCGGCTCGATTCGACCACGATTTGTTCAATTAATGAGGCTTGGGCATTATCGCCGTCGATCAGGATCGCGATGCGAATTTCCCTCGAGCCATTAGGGGTTTCTGAGTTTGTTGTCATGCCCATATTATAACTGTATTATGCTGCCGTTACTCAACAACAAAAATCTTCGAGTTCGATCAGATTATGCTTCTTATAGTAGTCCTGGTGATATTCTTCTGCCGGGTAGAACACAGAAGCTGGCTGGATAATCGTATCGACCCTGCAATCATAGAAATTGCTGGTTTTGATCTCTTGCAGAACGGCTTCCGCAATTTGAGTTTGGTCTTCATCTAATGGGAAAATGACCGAACCGTATTGGGAACTTTGACTGCTGCAGTTGTCTTTGGATAAGGTTGGGTCGTGGAATTTGAAAAATGCTTCCAGGATCGCCCGATAACTGATCACCGCTGGGTCAAATTCGATTTTTACCGCCTCGACATGCCCGGTGATTTCCTGGCAAACCTGGCGATAGGTCGGATCCGCAAAATTTCCACCGGTGTAGCCAACCTCGGTTTCAAGGACTCCTTTCAAATTCTGGAATCGGGCTTCCATTCCCCAAAAACACCCCCCAGCCAAAATTGCGGTTTGATTCATTATCGTTATTCCTGCCTTCAACTGATTCTTGCTGCATCTGCAGCTTATGTAAATTGTGCCATTGCCTGGCATTGGACTCATTATAAGAGACATAAATACAAAGTTAAACGTCTTGTTCAGTGTTTAACAATCTTCAACGAGAAAAACTCGAACAAGAAATCTTAAAGTTGGCAAGCGTAATAACTTGTCAGTTCTTCCAATCAACTTTCCGCTCCCTGTTCCC
>WOZC01000116.1 GCA_011620465.1 Anaerolineaceae bacterium
CAGGGTATCACTCAATTGGGCAATACTGGGAATACTTTTTCCCTCTTTAGCATTCGATGCCAGGTAAGATAGAAGCGCAAGGTTTGATTCTTTCATTTTATTAATCTGATTAATAATATTAATCAGAATCCCCGAATTATAAGCCCACCCTAATTAAGCGTCAAGGAAACCAGATGCCGCATTTGTCCACAATTCGTAAACTTGCCTTGGGTTTCTCAAGCAGGATTATTCCAGAAGACCATCCATTTTGTGAAAAAACTGCTCATTTTTGGCTGATACGGTACAATTTATTGTAAAAATAATACACATCATGACAATCAGCGAGTTTTCAATTCCCTTTAAATACAGAACCTGGCGGTCGAGCCCCATCAAATGGGTGGCTGGACATGCCCTTTACCATTGGCCTGTCTTTCTGCTTGCACTGCTTGGAGCCATTGGCAACGCTGCCCTGGCGTCCATTCCTGCTATTGAATTTGGACGGGTGTTTAACAATCTCACTTCGGGTGCCCCTTCAACTGAACTCTTCTTACGCAGCGCATCTTTCATTGGCATCACCCAATTGCTCCGCGGTTTATCGCAATTTATCCGCAATTTTGGCTTTGAAGTGACCGCGCAAGTGATCGAGCGGGATGTTCGTGAGGAGTTCTACATCACTCTTCTCGGTAAAAGCATGACCTTCCACAGTCTCCAGTCCATTGGCGATCTGATGGCAAGAGCCACCAATGATATCCGCGAAGTCAACTTCATTTTCAGTCCCGGCATCAACATGGTTTTCGGATCGCTGAACTTCCTGTTCATTCCCCTGACTATCGGTGCCACGATCCACCCGGCGCTGTTAACCACCCCGATTCTGTTCATCATCACTTATTTTCTCTCGATCTGGCATTTCCTCAGAATCCTGAAACCAGTGACCACCGAGGTTCGGTCCAGTTTCGGGAAGATGAACAGTCGTCTCGCAGAGGATATTGACGGCATTGAGACTGTCAAAGCTGCTGCTCAGGAAGAAAATGAAATCGCTCTTTTCCGGACTAACACCCAGGCTTACCGTGACGCCACCATCAAACAAGGTGATATCGAAGCGCGTTTCCTTCCGTTGTTTTTACTGGCGCTGGCAGTAGGTTTTGGTCTGCTGCATGCCTTGATCCTTGCCCGTCAAGGACAGATAGACTTTGGTTCTGTGGTGACTTACTTTAGTGCCTTGACCATGTTGCACTTTCCGACCAATACTTCCATCCGCTCTTACTCGATGATATCTTCCGGGCTGGCTGGCGCGCAGCGTCTGCTGAATGTAATGAATTCTGAAAACAATCTGGATGAGAACACTGACGGTCATGTTGGTCAAATCCAGGGAAAAGTTGAATTTCGAAAAGTTTCCTTTGCCTATGAAGAAGGAAAACTTGCGCTTGAGGATCTCAGTTTTTCGGTCGAACCTGGAAAAACTGTCGCCATCGTTGGTCAGACTGGTTCAGGGAAAACCAGCCTGATCCGCCTGATTAACCGCACATATGACCCCACCCTCGGGCAGGTGTTGATCGATGATATCGATTTATTGGATTGGAAACTCGATAGCCTCCGCAGTCAGATTTCCATCATTGAACAAGATATCTTTTTATTCTCAAAAACCGTCGCTGAAAACATCGCTTTTGGTAAGCCTGACGCGACGTTGGAAGAGATCGAGTCAGCAGCCCGCAAAGCCCAGGCGGACGGATTCATCAATGAACTGGAGGATGGCTACAACACGGTCATTGGTGAACGAGGGGCAACCCTCTCAGGTGGTCAACGCCAGCGCCTGGCACTTGCCCGGGCATTCCTCACCGACCCACGCATTCTGATTTTGGACGATTCAACCAGTGCGATCGACAGCCAGACGGAGGATGAGATCCAAAGAGCGATCAAAACTGCGTCAACCGGTCGCACAACCTTCATTATTACCCACCGCCTTTCTCAAATCCGTTGGGCAGATTTGATCATTGTCATGCGAAAAGGTTGTATTTCTGCCGTTGGAAAACATGAAGATCTCATGAAGACTTCACAAGCTTACCAGGCAATTTTTGGGGAGGTATAGCCAGTGGGTTTTCATCAGGGTCTTTCCGGCGAATCATACGATCGCAGTTATAGTAACAAAACCCTCCTAAACCGGATTTGGGTTTATGCGCGACCATACAAAAAGCTGTTGTTCACGGCTATGCTCATCGTTGTGTTCGCGGCTATTATGGCTGCATTACCGCCTGTGCTCATTTCGAAGGTTTTGGACAGTTCTCTCTCGGCAAACCCATCCTTTAATACATTTATTCTCCTTGTGAGTGCGGTGATCTTCATTGAGATCATGGGGTTTGTGTTTTACTACCTCTTACGCAGGATAACAGTACGCATCATTGGTTATGTCATCCGCGACGTGACGGTAGACGCTTTTGCTGCTTCCCTGAGACAAGACCTTTCCTTTCACGACAATTTCTCTTCAGGTCGAATCGTTTCGAGGATTACAACTGACAGCGAAGACTTCTCCATGCTCATCAGGCTGACCACCGATGTCCTCTCAAGCGTTATGGAATCTGTGTTCACAGCGATCATCTTGTACCAGGCGGAATGGCGACTGGCTACGGCCATTATGGCATTTATTCCGATTGTCGTTTTGATCGTTTCAAGCTACCGCAAACTCGCCCGCAAGGTCACCACCCGCGGTATGCGGGCAATGGCGAATGTGAATGCCACCATCAAAGAGACGATCAGCGGTATTTCTATCGCCAAAAACTTCCGCCAGGAAGAAGCAATTTACAAGGAGTTTCAGGAGTCGAACAAAACTTCTTACAAGGTCAACGTGCAGCGTGGTCTTGTCCTCTCGATCGTCTTCCCAACAATGCGCGCGCTCGGAGGAATCACAATCGCCTTGATGGTCTACTTCGGATCCCTCAGCGTTGTACAAGGACTGATCACCGCCGGTGCCTGGTACTTGATCTTGCTCGCCAGCGACCGCTTCTTAATGCCGATCATGAACATCACCTCTTATTGGACGCAGGTTCAGACTGGTTTATCTGCAGCTGAGAGAATTTTCGCACTGATCGACAGCGAACACAGCGTAAAACAAACCGATTCACTCGAAATCAAAGAAATCAAGGGCAAGATCGATTTCAACAACCTCTGCTTCAGATATTCTACAGGGGCTCCAGTTTTAACTGACTTTGACCTGCATATAAAGCCTGGTGAGAATATAGCCATCGTCGGTCACACCGGTGCCGGCAAGACTTCGATTGCTCGCCTGGTAGCTCGTTTTTACGAGTTTCAACAAGGTGAACTTCTTATAGACGATATCGATATCCGTAAGTATGACCTGGACGATCTGCGCTTGCAGATGGGGATTGTCAACCAGGTGCCATTCCTTTTTGAGGGAACGATAGAAGAGAACATTCGCTTCTCAAAACCGGATATCACCAGGGAAGAGATTTTGCAGTTGGCATACATGATAGGCAATGGCGAGTGGCTGGAGACCTTCTCTAACGGACTCGATACGCAGGTGGGCGAACGTGGCGCGCATATCTCCATGGGGCAGCGCCAATTGGTCGCTCTCATGCGCGTTTTGGTGCATAAACCCTCCATTTTTATCCTGGATGAAGCGACTGCCAGCATTGACCCTTTCACCGAACAACAGATACAACAGGCTCTCAACTTGATCCTCAGTCATTCGACCAGCATATTGATCGCGCACCGGCTTTCAACAGTCAAATCTGCCGACCGCATCATCGTGCTCGATCACGGCAGGATCCTGGAGGAGGGTACACACTACCAGTTGTTGGAAACAAGTGGTCATTATGCCTCGCTTTACAACACCTATTTCCGCCATCAATCCCTGGAGTACGTTGAAGAAGTCGGTAAATTTCTGAAAGCATAGGAATCGATATTGGTGATCTTGTCACGCTGAGCCTTATTTGCGAAGATTCTTTTTGTTGATCGCATCGATTCGAGACCAAGAACCTGATTCGCAAAATTAACAATTGAATGTTAAAAATAGCTTTTTGTCTACCCATACCTGTCTTTCTCTCTTTTCTTAAGTTAAAATTCCTCAGATGATGAAAAAAGTAGTATTGGCACTTAGCGGCGGCGTGGATAGCGCCATAGCAGCCCACTTCCTGCAAACGCAGGGCTTCCAGGTACATGGGCTGAACCTCATTACCTGGGGTGAAGACGACCAGCGTGCAAACGTCCAGGAAATTGCAGACAACCTCAATTTTCCAGTTGAATTTCTGGATATCAGGCAAGCATTTCGAGACCAGGTCATCCAGCCTTTCATCAAAGCCTACATAGACGGGTTAACACCCAGCCCTTGCGTTTTCTGCAATCGACAAATCAAATGGAGCGCAATTCTACAAAAGGCTGATCAGATCGGGGCAGAATACGTAGCTACCGGTCATTATGCTCGTTTGAAAAGGGCTGGTGACGGTCTTACCCAAATATGGAAAGCCGCAGACTCCGCCAAAGACCAAAGTTACATGCTTTCCTTTTTGACACAAAACATGCTCAACCGAACCATTCTGCCATTGGGCGAATATACCAAGCCTCAAATCCGAAAAATCGCTGCTGACCTGAATTTGGCAGTCTCTGACCGCCCGGACAGCCAGGATTTATGCTTCCTCGCCTGCACTGATTACCGCGATTTCCTCCAACAGCACGCTGAACATCCGCCCTTGCCCGGTCCGATCTACCATATCGACGGCAGACTGATCGGTCAGCATCAGGGCTTGGCGTTTTATACGATTGGTCAGCGTAAGGGATTGCCCTCTGCGACAGAAGCGCTCTATGTCATCGAGAAAAGAAAAGCAGACAACAGCCTGGTCGTCGGTTTTCTGAAAGACCTGGGGGCAACAACGTTTTTAGTCAACCAGGTCAATTGGATCTCAGGGCAGTCCCCCGTTGAACCAACCCGGGTCGATGTGAAAATCCGCTATAAAGCTCTTCCAGTTGAAGCGACGATCGAACCTCGAGGGGAAGCTGGTGTACTGGTCACTGCCAGCAAACCCCTTCGAGATATCACCCCCGGTCAAATCGCAGCCTTTTACCAGGGTGAACAGCTTCTTGGTGGTGGGGTAATTGTCGAAACAACCTCCGACCCTGCTGAGCAATGATTCTGATGGAAAATCTCCAGGCATTAGGTCTTTTTGGTGAAAAAACGAACCGGTCAAGAGACCAAAAGAACTCAAAGCTTGAAATTACCAACCTTTCGCCAAAACCCGTCAATGCCTGTTAGAATATTAGCAAAGCACAATGGGCTTTTTCGCATTTGAACAATTACATAACAAAAGGAGTAACAATGTTAGTACCAGAAAACCTTAAATATCAGAAAACAGACGAATGGGTAAAAGTTGAAGATGGCATCGCCACCATTGGTATCACTGACTACGCGCAAGATTCCCTTTCCGACGTTGTGTTTGTTGAATTCGAAGTTGATGTTGATGACGAAGTCAATGTTGGTGACAGCTTGGCTACCGTCGAATCGGTCAAAGCGGCTGCTGAAGTCGTTTTCCCAGTGAGCGGCAAGGTGATCGAAGTCAACCAAACGCTTGTCGACACCCCGGAAGTTCTGAACGAAAGCCCTTACACCGAAGGCTGGTTGGTGAAGGTTCAGGTCGCTGATGAATCTGAACTCGATAAACTGATGGACGCCCCTGCCTACGACGCTTATTGTCAGGAACGATAAGCCATGTTTACACCCCACACAAAACATGATGTGGAGGTGATGCTCGAATCGATCGGGGTCGGAAAAGTCGAGGATCTTTTCAAGGAGATTCCTGCACAATTCCGCTACCCCGATTTGAATTTGCTGCCCCGTCTCACCGAGATGGAAGCTGCAGCCGAACTTGAAAGCATCGCCTCTGCCAATGCCACTACCAAGGACCTGCTCAGTTTCCTTGGTGCTGGTGCTTACGACCATTACATACCCGCCGCGATTGACAACCTCCTTCAGCGTGGTGAATTTTATACATCCTACACCCCTTATCAACCTGAAATTTCCCAGGGCACCCTGCAGGCGATTTTTGAATTCCAGTCTCTCATCTGCACGTTGACTGGCATGGACGTGAGCAACGCTTCTCATTACGACGGTGCCACCGCCGCTGCCGAAGCCGTGATCCTTGCTTATGGACATTTCCGCAATAAACGCAAAAAGGTTCTGGTTTCCCGTGCAGTCAACCCGCAATACCGCCAGGTCATCCGCACCTACATGCAGGCTGACACTACCTTGCAAATCGTTGGCGACGAACCTGAAACCGGAATCGAACCAGATATGCAGAAGTTCATCGCACAGATCGATCACGACACCGCCCTGGTGATCGTGCAATACCCCGATTTCTTCGGTCGCATCATCGATTACACCAACTTGATCGAAACCGCTCACCAATTTGGCGCGCTTGTAGCTGTGGCAGTCAACCCGACTGCTCTGGGTCTTTTGACCCCTCCTGGTGAAATTGGTGCTGATATCGCTTTCGGCGAAGGGCAGCCTTTGGGCATACCACTCTCTTTTGGCGGTCCATACCTGGGTTTCTTTGCTGTCAAAAATCCGCTGCTGCGCAAACTTGCTGGTCGCCTGGTCGGCGAGACCGTGGACGCAGATGGCAAACTGGCATACGTCCTGACCCTGACTGCCCGCGAGCAGCACATCCGCCGCGAAAAAGCCTCATCCAACATCTGCAGCAACCAGGGTCTCATGACCCTTGCTGCCACCATTTATATGAGTTTGCTTGGCAAGCACGGTTTCCAGCAGGTCGCCAATCTTTGCTACCAAAAAGCCCATTTTGCGGCTGACCAACTCTCTGGTATCACAGGCTTTACCTTGATCGACGAAAAAACGCCATTTTTCCATGAATTCGTGGTCAAATGCGATGAACCTGTCGAAGAAGTTCTTGAACATCTACTACAACATAATATTCTCGGCGGTTACGATCTGGGACAGGATTACCCTGAACTACAAAACCACCTGATGCTCGCTGTGACTGAAAAGATTAAGCGGGAGGATATCGAATATCTTTGTGCCGTTCTTCAGGAGGAAAATCATGGCTGAATCGACTATCTTTGACCTTTCTATTGCCGGACGCAAAGGCGTGACCTTCCCAGAACCGGACGTTCCCGCGACTTCCCTGCCAAAAGGCTTTGTGCGTGAAAAACTACAGCTGCCTGAATTATCGGAAATGCAAGTTGTCCGCCATTTCACCAGCATTTCTCAGAAGAACTACGCCATCGACCTTGGCTTCTACCCCCTTGGCTCCTGTACCATGAAGTACAACCCTAAAATCAACGAAGCTGTCAGTCGTCTGCCTGGTTTCACCGCCACGCATCCCCATATGCCAGTCGAATCCGTTCAGGGCAACCTGTACCTGATGTATTCACTGCAGGAAATGCTGAAAGAGATCGCCGGCTTCGCAGCGGTGACACTGCAGCCTGCAGCCGGAGCACATGGTGAATTGGTTGGCACGCTGATTATCCACAAATATCACAAAGATCGTGGTGACCACAAACGCACGCGCATGCTTATCCCCGATTCTGCTCACGGTACCAACCCTGCCTCATCAGCAATGCTCGGTTTTGAGGTCGTATCACTGCCTTCAGACCCGCGCGGTAATGTTGATCTGGTGGCGCTACGAGAGCTTTGTGATGAAAACCTGGCTGGCTTAATGTTCACAAACCCAAACACGCTCGGTTTATTCGACGAAAACGTTTGTGAAGTCGTCAAAATCGTCCATGAAGCCGGGGGTTTGGTTTACGGCGATGGTGCCAATATGAACGCGCTGCTGGGTGTCCTCCGCCCCGGTGATGTCGGAATCGACATCCTGCATTTCAACCTGCACAAAACCTTCTCCACCCCGCATGGCGGTGGTGGTCCGGGATCTGGTCCGGTCGCGGTCGCAAAACACCTGGTCGACTACCTGCCGGATCCGTTGGTCGGGATCGTTGAGGAAGGCGATGAGGAAAACGCTCCGCTTTACGGTTTCATCCACCCGGCAAAAAGCATTGGTCGCATCAAGTCGTTCAATGGTCATTTTGGCATGCACATTCGCGCATTCACCTACATTTCCATGCTCGGTAAGGAAGGGCTGCGCGACGTGGCTGAAAAAGCCGTTCTAAATGCTAACTACTTGCAGCAGAAGCTAAAAGGCACCTATACGCTACCTTATGATCGCCCTTGCATGCACGAGTTTGTTTTGGAAGGCTTTTGGAAAGATGTGCCGGGCATTCACGCCCTGGATATTGCTAAACGTTTGATGGATTACAATTTCCACCCGCCAACGAACTACTTCCCGTTGATCGTTCACGAAGCACTCATGATCGAACCAACCGAAACAGAAACAAAAGAGACCCTGGATCGGTTTGCTGACGCGATGCTGAAAATCGCAGAAGAAGCCCGTACTAATCCCGCGCTTTTGCACGACGCCCCACACAACACCCCGGTCCGGCGCTGCGATGAACTTAAAGCAGCCAAAGACCTCATTTTCTGCTGCTATCCAGTGGGCGAATTGGACGAGAATAAATAACG
>WOZC01000087.1 GCA_011620465.1 Anaerolineaceae bacterium
GACCAGCATCATTGACAGAGACAGGTTTGACTTGAACTTCAGTGGTTGGGTCGTTAAGATAATTGTTTAAAGTATCCCGGTCAATCGCATAGAGCAAGCCATCATGATCGCCGCTTATCCCGTTGGGATATTGGGGTAACAAGACCAAATCATCTTTGTACCAGGCAAGACCCGAATATTCCATTGATGCCAATGCCAGTTCTCCAGGCAATGGAATTTCGATCACATCGTGTTCTACTATGACATCCGATTGCACTAAAGGTCCCCCAGGCTCTTTTGTCACCGATCCACCCGGTGAAGTAGTTTCACTTAGCCCATTATTGCTACACGCATTTAGGAACAATATTAAAATAATAGCAGTTGATAGAACCGAAAACGCTCTTCTATTCATAGTAAGCAAAGTCCAAAATAGCAATGATTGGGTCGTGGTCACTCAGCTGTTGTTCAGCTAAGCTGACTGAATTTAGATGGATTGGTTTGAATTCATTAAGGTTCTGCATGAACGATTCAGAAAGAAGCATCTGGTCCATCACCTGGGCATTGCCTTCATAAATATAAGTAAACCATTGCTGCCGGTCGATGGTATCGAACAAATTTGTCAATTGTGTTCCGGACAGTGTTTTGAGCGTCTCGCTCCAGGGAAAGTCGTTTAAATCACCGGCGACCAGGATCCTTGCCTGGGGATCGAGCTCGAGAATATCTTTCACAAAGCCATTGACAGCTTTTGCCTGGGCGATTCGCTGCCTCTCGCTATCAAGGTTTGGTGACTGTCGGTCGCCGTAAAGAGGACCATCAGATCCTTTGGAGTTGAAGTGAGCTCCAACAACGAAGAAATTCTGATCCAAAAACTGAAATTGCGCGATTATCGGTTTACGACTTTGACTGAAAGCGGAGTTGTTCGGCCAGATCAAACCAGGGTTTTGTGTGAGAGCCAGGTTGGTCCCCTGTCCGGTTAATCCGACTTCTTGCCCAGCCGTTCCTGGTAAGGCTGAGAGGATTTTCAATCCGCGATCTATTCGATATATGATAACGACCCGGATATTGCCTCCGTTAACGCCCCCATCTGCATTCCTTTCCGGATCGATACTAAACCAGCGATAGTCTGGACCGCCTTTTGATTTGATAGCTGCGGTAAAGCTTTCCATGTTTTCGTTTGCAGTAACAACAGCTGAATCAAGCCTACCATCGTCATCCATCACTTCCTGCAGTACCAGGATATCCGGTGATCCCAGTTTTCCTACGATCATACTGGCATATCCCTCTACCCGTTCCGGCGACTCAAGATGGCTCAAATTGAGCAAATTCAGGCTGGCAACTGATATTTGTGTGGATTTCAAGACAGGTGCTTCAACATTGGTGATCTCATCCACCAACCCCATGCTCTGGAAAACCAGTTTCTCGGTTGGCAGTATCATGTAATTTTCAAAATCGTAATCAACGATACCAATTATCGGCTGAGTAAAGACATCTCCCAGCATGATATCAGGCATGCGGATAAACTTATCATCCAGCATTATGCGTTCAGGATTGGCATCGTCTTCGGCAAGCAACAGTACTCCAAGTGGGCTTAGACCACTGGCATTCTTTCCGGAATCAGCAATGACCGTTACCTCGTTATAGGAATTGACCGAGCTGACTGCAACGGCATTGTTCACCTGTACACGCATACTTTCCAGGCTCTCAAAGAAATCCATACCATCCTCATCCGGATCAAACAAAGCGTCATTCTGTCCAACATACCCAATAACGTCATTTTCAACAACTCGGTCAGGGATCGCCCTTCCCCCTTCGCCAAGCAACACAGGAGCTGGTAAGTCCTTACCACTGCTTAACACTTCTACTTCACTGGTACGCAGGCTGGTCCGCGATAACGAGTTTTCTCCTATGCCAGCCGGGTTGTACTCCCGAATTTCTCCACTTGAAATCAAAACTTCATCGCCAACTTTCACCGTCGCAAACGTCAGTAAATCAATATAAATTCCATCAGAAGTGGAAGTGTCACTGTCTGATATTTCAGACTGCATGTAAAAACCACCGCCATCGATCGCTGTCACGATCCCCGCAACGCATCCGACCTCTTTTCCATCGTAGGGAGAGCGATGCCCTGTGCCTTGCACCTGGCTGATAGCGAGCCGGTCTGACTTGTTCTGGCACGAACCTGTTTTTGAGGTTGAACTGTTTTGAGGGGTAGAAATACAGCCAAAAAGCCAGATCAAAATGATAAAAATTACAGACAAATGTTTTAGGGTTGGATGTTTCAAATTAGATTCCATCAGAGTATTTTACTGTAACACCGAAAATTTCTTTGAGCTTTGCATTTTTAGTTTAGAATGTAGGCATGGAAATTCAAGCAGCAATCGCGAAAATTGATCGGTATTCCTCCGACGAGGAAGGCAATAAAGTTGAGATCATTGAGCGCCCCAACGGTGGTATCTCAATCGTCATGGCTGAAGGTAAACTGAGCGGCAGCCGCTCAAAAGGTGTGACTATGAAAGCGGTCCACGCCATGTTGAACCTGATAGCCGAAGGTGTGCCTGATGGAGCTTCCTCGCGGGTGGTTCTGCAGCGTATTCGCGATGAACACCGCGAAAGAGCCGAAGTCAATATCTCCATCATCTCTTGTGACCTTTTGTCAAAGACGATCGTCATCACAAAAAATAACCCGGTGCCAGTACTTATTTACGAGGGCGGTGAAAGTCGCTTTCTTCCTCTTGAGGAAGATCCCGAATCCCACCGCTACGATCCGGTTGTCTATCAATTTGAGTTTCAATTGGGTCAAACCTTCATTCTCATCACGGAGGGTGTTCAGAATGCGGGTGTTTATAACGAAAATAAGATAGACCTGCTCACTGCCCTTGGCTCGATCTATGATGACGACAGCGATGAGGTCAGCGTTCAGGACGTTGCCGATAATCTATTGAAACAAGCCATCGGTCACGATAGCGGTAGACCGCGCGATGATATGACAGTGGTCGTTCTCAAAGTCTCACCAGCTACAACGAAGGATATCCGCCGTGAATATGTTAGTTTTCCCATTAAAAAGGAAATATTATAAGGATAGATAATGCGAGAAAATGTTATTTTGATTACAGGTGCAAATGGAGAGATCGGTCATGGATTGATCGATTATCTTTCCAACAACAATTACACCGTCGTAGCCCTTGACCTTAACCCACTCGATAAGGAGTTGCGATCCAAGGTTGCCCATCACATGGTCGGAGATATTTTGGACCAGTTGTTGTTGGGAAGGCTGGTTGTTGAGCATAAAATCAGGACAATTTATCACCTCGCCTCGATCCTTTCAACCAAAGCAGAATACAACCCCGAAACAGCTCACAAGATCAACGTGGAAGGGACTTTAAACCTGCTTCGCCTGGCTGTAGAACAATCCAAATGGCAGGGTGAACCAGTCAAATTCATCTACCCAAGTTCAATTGCAGCCTATGGGCTGCCCTCCCTCGAAGTTAAAATGAGCGCCAACAAGGTGCGCGAGGATCAGTACACTGAGCCTACGACCATGTACGGTTGCAATAAGTTGTACTGCGAAAACCTGGGACGCTATTACAGCAGGTACTATCGTCAGCTGGCGGTCGATTACAACCCTGAAATATCAGTCGATTTTCGCTGCATACGCTTCCCAGGGCTGATCAGTGCCCAAACCATCCCTACCGGTGGAACCAGCGATTATGGACCTGAAATGTTGCACGCGGCTGCCAAAGGTGTCGAATATGACTGCTTTGTCCGTCCCGATACTGTACTGCCCTTCATGGTGATGCCGGACGCAGTGAAATCGCTGATCATGCTCGAAAATGCAGATCGTGAAAAGCTGAGCCAGGATGTATACAACGTTACCAGCTTTAATCCGACGGCGAAGGATATCTATGACATAACAGTAGCAGCCTTCCCGAATGCGAAGATCAACTTTGTTCCTGACAAAAAACGCCAGGGGATTGTTGACACCTGGCCAGCGGATACTGATGACTCAGCTGCCCGGCATGACTGGGGCTGGCAGCCTGACTACGATCAAACCCGTGCTTTCGAGGAATACTTGATCCCATGTATCCGAAAGCAATATAGTTAGAATTAGAAGGTAATATGCCAATTTACGAATATCACTGCAAGGAATGCGGTAAGAAGTTTGAGTTGTTACGGACTTTTTTACAAGCTGATGTGCAAACACAATGCCAAGCCTGCGGTTCCAATGAAGTCAAACGCATGATATCGGTTGTGAATGCTTTCAGTGCCGGTTCCAGCCTTGGTGGAAACAATCAATGCGGTTCCTGTGCTTCAGGAAACTGCTCAAGTTGCGGGAGTAACTAATGTACTCCGAATATTACCAGGGCAAGTCAGTTCTGATCACCGGTGGTTCCAGCGGGATAGGGTTTGCGATAGCTAATGCTCTTGTTCAAATGGACGCAAAGGTTATCCTTCTTGCAAGGAATTATGAAAACTTGAAAATCGCGAAATCATCCATCCTGGAGAGATATCCAGAGGCTAAAGTCAAGATCGTTCCTGTTGATGTCACTGACACCGCGGCACTGACAGTTCTGTATGAAAAATTTCTCCGCAATCATGAAACACCGGATATCCTTATCAATTGCGCCGGAGTAGCCCGCCCTGGATATGTCCAGGAAATACCGTTGGAGGTATTCCGCTGGACCATGGATATCGACTATCACGGCACTGTCAATATGGTCAAACTCCTCCTGCCCGCTATGCTTGAACGAGGGTCAGGTCACATCATTAATGTGTCCTCAATTGCGGGAGTAATCGGCATTTTTGGTTATACCGCTTATTGCGGTGCAAAGTTTGCTGTTAAAGGCTTCAGTGATGCTCTGCGCTCAGAGCTCAAACCAAAGGGCATCAAAGTTTCAGTCCTTTATCCTCCAGATACTGATACACCTCAACTCGCATGGGAAAACCAATTCAAACCGAAAGAGACCCGTGCGATTTCCGGTGCGTCCAAACCGATCAGTCCGGATTGGGTTGCACAATATACTTTGAGGGAAGCTGCCCGCGGTAAGTATTCGATCGTACCTGGTTTTGATGCAAAAATCATGTATTTCGCCGGTACAAGGCTTGGCAACCTGATCTACCCCATCATGGATCTGTTGGTTCGATTGGCTTCAAAAAAGAAGGATTGATTCACACCCCTTTTGAGATGGATATCACGCAGACGCTCGAAAATTGGCTAAAAGAAGCAGAATTTGCTGACAATATCGCGTTCCATCAGCTTATTCCAGCACGGAATGCAGTATATGAGCCTTTTCCCATTTCCATTCATCCTTCCGTCCAACGGGTCTTGAAGGCAAAGGGTATCAATGAACTATATTCTCATCAAGCACAAGCGATAACGAGCCTGGAATCCGGTGAAAACATCGTTATTTCAACCGGTACGTCCAGCGGGAAAAGCCTTTGTTACAGCATTCCTATCATGAATCAGCAAATAGACCAGCCAGGAACAACTGCCCTGCTTTTGTTTCCAACCAAAGCGCTGACCAACGACCAATATAACAACTTTGCTGATTATGCAAAACAGCTACCGGTTGATACCATCAAACCAGCAATTTATGATGGCGATACGCCTACCAATCAACGAATGGCTATACGCAAATCTGCCACAATTCTGATGACTAACCCTGATATGCTGCACCAAGGCATCCTGCCTCATCATACCAACTGGGTACGCTTTTTTTCAAAGCTTCGTTTTGTCGTCATTGATGAGATGCACATTTACCGAGGTGTTTTTGGCTCGCATTTCGCTAATTTGATACGTAGATTGAAGCGAATTTGTGCCTTTTATAATGCCTATCCTCAATTTATCTTGACCTCCGCCACGATTGGTAACCCCGAAGAGCTTGCCACGGGTTTGGTTGAACAAAAAGTACGCTTAATTGATGTAGATGGCTCTCCCAAGGGTCCCTCTCATTTCCTGGTTTACAACCCTCCTTTCGTGGATGAAAAGCTTGGCATTCGCAAGAGCAGCATCGATTATGGTGTGATCTTCACTCAAAAATTGATGAAGTCTGCTCACCAATCACTGGTTTTCGCCCGTACACGCCGTACTGTTGAGATGCTCCTGACATATCTTCGCAATAGGCTGCCATTTCAAGAACGTGAAAGTGTACGCGGCTATCGCAGCGGTTACCTCAAATCAGAACGGCGTGAAATCGAACAAGGGCTGAAATCGGGATCACTTCGTGCTGTCTTCTCGACCTCCGCCCTGGAACTGGGCGTTGATATCGGTGATCTCGACGCTGTAATTTTAGTGGGTTTCCCCGGTACGATCGCCACAACACATCAACGGATCGGCAGGGCGGGACGTAAGCAGCAGCCCTCCATTGGTATCATGATCGCAACTAACGAAGCCATGGATCAATACCTGGCTACCCATCCTGAGTACCTGGTGGATCGCAACCCAGAACAAGCACTCATCGATCCGCAAAACCTGGTCATCCTGCTGCAACACGTTGGCTGTGCCGCCTTTGAGCTGCCATTCTCCAGCACTGAAAATTTCGGTTCCATGAGTTCAGAAGAACTCGCCAGATTTCTAAACTTGCTTGAACAATCGGGGGCGTTAACTCGCCAGGGCGAGGATTATTATTGGCTAGCGGATCGCTATCCAGCTGCAGAAGTATCGCTCCGATCGTCGACTCCAAATGTAGTCAGCCTGAATGTAGTCGAAGAAGGCAGTCAAAAGCGGTATATTGGTTCAGTTGATTCCAATGCAGCCCGTTGGTATGTGCATAAAGACGCCATTTATCTGCACGATGCCGAGATGTATGAGGTTTTGGTTCTGAACCTCGATGAAGGTGTGTGTTATCTAAAACCCAGCCAGTCAGAATACTACACGATCCCGGTTATTGATACCAAAATCATCGATTACAGCCTCATCTCTTCAGTCGGCTACCAAAACTTTACAGCCAATTATGGCAATCTGGACCTTGAAATATCGATAAACACCTTCCAAAAGAAACGTTGGATGACCAATGAACTGATAGGTGTTGGTCAGATCGACTTACCGCCTCAAAACCTGCACACAACCGGTTTCTGGTTAGGGATTTCACCCAATTTTGTCGAGACTTTACGAAACGACAAACTGTGGGGTTCCGACCCAAACATTTACGGGCCGGATTGGAATCGTCTGCGGCAAAAGATGCTCCTGCGTGAGAATAACACCTGCCGTAGTTGCGGTAAAACCTTTACAGTGTCAGAATTACACGTTCACCATATACAGCCCTTCCGAACCTTTGCAGACCCAACCATGGCAAACCAGGCTTCCAACCTTGTTGCGCTTTGTGCTTCCTGCCACCACAAGGCAGAGATCAACGTGATGGTGCGCAGTGGGTTGGCAGCAGCGGCATATGCCCTGCGCAGTATCGCGCCTTTGTTGATCATGTGCGACCGTGAAGACGTTTCACTCCTTACAGAAAACCGGTCGGTTTTGAACGATGGCAACCCAGCAATATTGGTTTACGACAACGTCCCGGGTGGGATCGGACTCTCAAGGAAGCTGTACGATTTACGCAATTTTTGGATTGAAAGGGCAATCGAAGTTATCCAGAGTTGCCAGTGTGAATCCGGTTGTCCTGCTTGCGTCGGTCCGGTAGGTGAACCAGGTTATGGCGGAAAAGATGAAGCTTTAGCCCTTTTGAAAGGCTTGCGCTATGGATGATTTCTCAAACCTGTCTGAGCAGTTGAAAAAGCTTGGTATTCATTTTGGCAAAGACAAGCCGTTGTCCATCCCGGCAAAGAAAAAAATCCCGATCGAATCACTGGTTGCGGGTCACGAGTTTGATACCATCTTTGGTAAGATTTTTTCATCCAATCATCAATATCCAGACCAACACCAGCATGGTACTGTCCCGTTGAAACCATTTACACAATATAAGGTCCTGTGTGAGTGGGCACAAGCCAGTCACCTGGCTGATAGTGACATTTCTGAGTTTGTTTTTTTGGACACCGAAACAACTGGTCTCTCGGGTGGAACCGGCACCATCCCATTTATGATTGGCGCGGCTCGCTTCATTGGCGACCAGTTCGTGCTCGAACAATTTTTCCTGCGCAATCCTGCCGAAGAAAAGGCCCAGTTGGCAGCCTTATCAGAATTTGTTGATGGCGCCAGGGCAGTTGTCAGCTATAACGGAAAATCCTTTGACCTCCCGATCATTAACACCCGTTACATCCTCAATCGGCTCAGCAATCCCTTTGACGAAATGGACCATATTGACCTGCTGCACATCACCAGAAGGGTCTGGAAGCGCAGGCTAAAGCAGTGCAATCTCGGAAATATCGAAAAAGAGATCCTTGAGTTTTACAGAACCGACGAGGACATTCCTGGTTACCTGGTGCCTGAGTTTTATCGAAATTACATTGTGGATGGTGATGCCAGCCAGATCGCTAAAATTTTCTATCACAATGAAGTAGACGTTGTCAGCCTATCTGCCTTGTTCACCACCCTTGCAGCCATTCTGGAAAACCCAACTTCAGAGAATCTCAACCATGCTGA
>WOZC01000048.1 GCA_011620465.1 Anaerolineaceae bacterium
TATTCTTCGATAATTGTAATTGTATGAACGATTTCTGCAGTTTTGGACAACATGGCTATAGCCTGGCAATACTTTTCCTCGGCAAGCTGCACTGCGCGCTCAACATCTTTCTGCTCAATGTCTTTGCCAGTCACGATATATTCGAAATGCATTTTTGTGAAAACATGAGGATGATCTTTCTCGTAACTCTCCACGTTGACTTTACACTCATACCCACTGAAGGGTACTTTTTTCTTGCGCATGATTGAAATGACATCCAGGCTGGCACAACCAGCAGTCCCAATAGCCACTAAGGAAATTGGCAAAAAGCCTTTGTTATTCCCGCCACTTGCTTCAGAGGCATCCAAGGTCAGGGAATGACCACCTTCTGCGTATCCAACCAGTTCCATGCCTTCTTTCCAGACAACTTTTACATCCATCGGTACTCCTTATTCTTTGCTAACCAGCGACCAATTGGGTTGGACATCAAAGTCCAGGGGATCGCTTTCCCCATTGACAAGGTGGCGATAGGCAGCAGCGGCGATCATGGCGGCGTTGTCGGTGCATAAGCTGATATGCGGGATGTGCACACGGAAGCGGGTCTGGGCTCTAAAAGCCTCGCGCAAGGCACGATTGGCGCTTACTCCGCCAGCAACGATGATATCTTTAGCCTTATAAGCCTCTGCAGCAGCAATCGTCTTTTCGTAGAGGGCGTCCACAACCGCTTGTTGGAAGCTGGCAGCAATATCTTCAACCGGCAGCTTCTTACCCGCATGTTTGTAATCTTCTACTGTTCTCAGGACAGCTGTTTTTAGACCGCTGAAAGAGAAATCCCAGGGAGCATCCATACGTGCTTTTGGGAAATTGAAGGCGCGGGGGTTGCCCGATTGGGCGGCTCTTTGGATTGAAGGACCTCCCGGGTAAGCCAGGTCAAGCAACCGGGCTACTTTGTCAAAGGCTTCGCCAGCAGCGTCATCAGCGGTATTTCCGAGGGTCTCGTAATCAAGATGCCCTTTCATCAGGATCAACTCGGTATGCCCTCCTGAGACCAGCAAGGCAACCAAGGGAAACTTGGGCTCCGGACCGGGTTTGGAATCTGCAGGATACAGCCAGGCAGAGTAAAGGTGCCCTTCCAGATGGTTGACTCCGATAATGGGAAGTTGAGAAGAAAGCGCAAGTGCTTTAGCCATATTGACACCTACGACCAGGGAGCCTGCCAGACCGGGTCCGCGAGTTACGGCAATGGCGTCCAAATCGCTGATCTGCAGATGGGCTTCCTGGAGCGCTTCGCTGACAACAGGGTGAATAGCGCGCACATGTTCCCTTGAAGCCAGTTCAGGGTAGACACCGCCAAACTGGGCGTGCAGATCAACCTGGCTGGCGATCACACTGCTCAGAATAACGCGCCCGCCCTCAACGATGGACGCAGCAGTTTCGTCACAGGAGCTTTCAATCCCGAGTATGCGTAAATAATCGTTCTTCATTTCAACCGCCTTTCATTGGAACTACCAGTTGCATCGGGTAGTCCACGAACTTCTCAAAGCGACCATCTTCTGTGACATACCAGGTGTCTTCTATGCGGATGCCATAACCTTTACTGGGGTAGTAGAGACCCGGTTCAATAGTGAAGACTGAACCAACTCGCAAAATATTGTTTGGATCTGGCTGGCGACCGAGCC
Organism: Anaerolineaceae bacterium; assembly: GCA_011620465.1. Lineage (GTDB taxonomy): Bacteria > Chloroflexota > Anaerolineae > Anaerolineales > Anaerolineaceae > Mesolinea. The sequence continues at coordinate 1,659 of WOZC01000048.1, forward strand.
AGGGTTTCTCGTGGACATTCAACCCCAACCCATGACCAACACTGTGGATGTAACCTTCCTCGATCGCCGCGTTTTGCCTGATGGTTTCGTGATCCATAGCCTCGAACAATTCGCAGGTGAGATCCTGGTACTTCGAGGCTGGTGCCCCCAATTCCAGTGCAGAGGCAACCTGTTCGTAAACCTGCTTAACCTGGTCATAGGCTTTCTGAACTTCGTCAGGAGCGTAACCAAGGCACCAGGTGCGGGTGAAGTCATAAAAATAACCGCCGCCACCCTGGCAGGGGAAGATATCGAACACGATACTTTTACCGAGCCGCAGTGTGTCAGAAGGCGTACCAGAACTGTGGGGGATGCCGCCGTCCCTGCCAATCGCAAAAATGGTTGCTTCAGGGTTTTCAGCACCAGCTTCCGCCAACCATAAGTTGATCAGGCTCTTAACATCTGCGATCGTGAGGGGGCTGCCATCAGCCTTCACAAGGGTATCATCGACTACTTTGTGATTGCTTAGAAAGTCTTCGACCCGTTTGACTACGCTGGTCGTGATTTGACCCATTTTGCGAATTTCTGCGAGCTCAGCCTTGTCTTTGGTCGCACGAGCTTCGAGGATGATGGCGTCGTCATAATCGCCCTTAAAGTGAATCCCAGGAAGGAGGTCTTCCAGTTCACGGATCAGAGAGTAAAAAGGTCCAATTTCACGACTGCCATAAAGCAGTACATTGCCTTTGGTCAAACCGATGTCTTCGAGCATCTTTTTGTATCTTAATGCGTTAGCTGCTAACTGATTCCCATCCGTGTCTTTGAGAAATTCTGATAAGGGATAGCTTGAATAAGAGATGAGTTCATAACCGGTTTTTGCGGCTTCCTCACGCTCCATCATGCCGTGAAAAAGGATGGGCTGCTTTCCGGGGATGATAAAAAGATCAGCAGTGGTCACATGGATGCCGCCTGTGAAGTAAGTCATTGAGGGGTTGTGTTGAGCTGCACCGCTGATCCATAACGCTTCGCTGTTGTTTTCTTTAATTAATCGTTCAAGGTCTTTTTTCATTTTTCTCCTCTGAAAGGGCAGCTCTTAGACTGCTTAATAATACTGCTTCTTGATAAGGCAGGATGGTTCTTGGGTCAAGTAACACCCGGTCATCTTCGATCCTGGTGATTATGGGGATATCCAACTGGCGCAGGCGGTTGGAGAATTGTTTTGCAGATTTTGGTTTGAAAGCAAACAGCCAGGTCGGCAGCGATTGCCCAGGCAAGCTGCCTCCACCGATCATAGACTCTCCCTGGATTACCTGCCCGGCTGCAAGTTCGTTTTGCCATTTTTCTACCTGGGCTTTGAGTTCAGGAGCTTTTCGAGCAAGCATGCCCAGAACTGGGATCGATTCAACTGCGCTGCCTTTCAGATATTCCAGCAGCGTGGCGGATAGGGCTGCCAGGCAGAGTTTATCCGCCCGCAGAGCACGGTAAAACGCGTGACGCCGAATTTTGTCTATTAATTTCGCTGTTCCAACAATAATGCCTGCCTGGGGACCACCCAGCAGCTTGTCTCCAGAAAAGCAAACGATGTCGACACCCTGCAGGAGGGCATCTTGCACGGTGAGTTCAGTCTCAAGTCCAAAGGTTGCTGGGTCAATCAGTGCCCCTGAACCAAGGTCGTGCAGCACTGGCAGGTCATGCTTGTGAGCAAGCTCAGTGATCTCAGTTAATGAGGGTGAAGTGGTAAAACCCACAATCTTGAAATTGGATTGATGAGCCAGCATGACCAGGCTTGCGCCTTCCTGGATGGCGGTTTCATAATCTTCAATGTGTGTGCGGTTGGTGGTACCAATTTCTACCAGTTTTGCTCCCGAAAGGCGCATAACTTCCGGGATGCGGAAGCCTCCACCAATTTCAACCAGCTGTGAGCGGGAAATGGCTACCTTTTTTCGGTTGGCAAGGGCAGCCAGGGCAAGCATGACCGCTCCGGCGTTGTTGTTGACCACCAGGGCAGCTTCAGCGCCTGTCAGGCGAATAAGCAAATCTGCAGCATGGACATCTCTTTTACTGCGCTGCCCTTTGTTCAGGTCATACTCGAGCGTGGAATAAGCTTCCCCGATTCGGGAGACTTCCCGAAGCGCGGATTGACAGAGCGGAGCGCGACCCAGATTTGTATGTAAAACCACGCCAGTGGCATTGATGACCGGTTGGAGCGTGGGAGTTGATTGACTTATTAAGAGCGATCGGACCCGGGAGACGATTTCTTCCTCAGTCGGCAGATTGTCAGCGCTTTTTGCCTGGCTGCGAACCTCATCCAACACTTGTCGGACTGCCTGCAGGCACCACTCGTGTCCATATTCTTCCTGCAAGGCTGCCATAACCGGTAGATTGAGCAGGGAATCGACCGAAGGAATTGCTCGTAAGGACTTCATTTCAGGCAGTTGGGTTAGGCTTCCAGCGGCTGCGTTCCCACATCCGAATCAGGAATTCGATCAGGATAAGTGCAGCCCCCATGATTGCTCCCAGAGGAATGGTCAGTACCCGACCAATCTGAAGCCAACTCAAGAGGGCAGCGAAAACCCCGAACCAGACAGCCTGGCGAATGACCACGTTGGGACCAGCTGGAGGGTCGGATGAAAAACGGCGGTTGAGGAACCAGGTCAGCGGCATAAATAGTCCAGCTCCGAAAAGGATCATGCAGAAAAAGAAAAGCCATCGCGGGCCGATTGTGGGTAAAGTGCGGGTAAGCGTGAGGTAAAGCCCCCCACCACCCAGGAAGATCAAGATTACAATCGCGGGGAGGTAGTAAGAAAAGGGTTGGGGGGTATTGTCTCGTTGCATAGGCAAATTATACATTAATTATACGGCTGTAATAGTGAATAGACACTCTTCTCGCTTGAAAGCTGTTGAGCGGAACGAAGACTGATCGTTCCTCCTCTTCATGTTTCGGGGTGTTGAGCCGTCCCATTGGATGTGATAAACTTTTGTTTGACTGTTTTATCAATAGAAGAACTAACTTGCCTCAGCTGAGACCTTTTTTACACCTGTGAGGGACGATGGATACAAAACCAAACGCAAAAAAGAATGCCTATCTGGACGCATTAGACAAGCATGTGCTGGTCTTCGATGGCGCAATGGGCACCACCCTGCAATCCCGCAACCTCAGTGCTGAAGATTTTGGCGGGACTCACCTGGCAGGATGTAATGACGCTCTCGTATTGAATAAACCCCAGGTTGTTTTGGATGTTCATCGCGCTTTCCTGGAGGCTGGCGCGGATGTGATTGAGACAGATTCATTTCGTGCCAATCGTTTGACCCTGGCTGACTATGGTTTACAGGACCGCGTGCTGGAGCTAAACCAAAAAGCAGCTGGTCTTGCCCGGCAGGCTGCAGATGAATTCTTCAGCTTGGAAAAACCACGTTTTGTAGCTGGTTCGATGGGCCCATCCGGAAAATTAATCTCTACGAATGATCCCGAAATGTCTGATATCAGTTTTAACGAGTTGAAGGATGTTTTCCGCGAACAGGCAGTGGGTCTGATCCAGGGTGGGGTTGACCTGCTCCTTATTGAGACATCCAATGACATTTTGGAAGTCAAAGCTGCCATCAACGGTATTCGGGAAGCCTTGGAAGAAGAGCAGCGCTGGCTGCCAATCCAGGCACAGGTGACTCTGGACATAAATGGAAAGATGCTGTTAGGCACTGATATTACCGCTGTGGTAGCCATTTTGGAAGGCTTGGGCGTGAATGTGATTGGGTTGAACTGCTCGACCGGTCCGGAGCACATGCGGGAATCGATTGAGTATCTAACCTCCCACTCCAGGCTGCCAATTTCCTGTATCCCCAATGCCGGTTTACCACTCAATGTTGATGGTGAGGCTGTCTATCCTTTACTCCCGCAAGAGTTTTCAGACCAATTGGGTGAATACGTCCAGAAATTTGGTGTTCGAATTGTTGGCGGCTGTTGCGGGACCCGTCCCGAACATATCGCTGCACTTTCACAAAAGATCGCGGAAATTAAAGCAGTTCAACCTGAAGCTGTAACTGAGGCGATGCTCGCGTCTGCTGTCCAGGCGGTCCAGGTAGAGCAACAACCCGCTCCTTTCATCATCGGCGAGCGAATGAACGCTCAGGGCTCGAAAGCCTTCAAGCGCTTGCTTTTGGCAGAAGATTTTGACGCCATCATGCAAGTTGCGCGGGATCAATTGGACTTTGGTGCACACGGACTTGATATCAGCGTGGCAACAACCGAGCGCAGCGATGAAACTGATTTAATGCGAAAGATTGTTAAACGGCTTTCACTGGAAGTACCTGTCCCTCTGGTGATCGACACCACCGAGGTGGTAGTTGCTGAAGCCGCCCTGCAAACAGCACCCGGACGCAGCCTGATCAACTCCACCAACCTTGAATCCGGTGAAGAAAAAGCCGGCAAGATGTTCACGCTTGCCCGGCGATACAGCGCTGCGGTGATGTGCCTGACGATCGATGAAGAAGGCATGGCAAAAACAGCTGAAAGAAAACTGGCGATCGCCCGCAGAATTTTCAACCTGGCGGTTCAGGACTACCGCCTGAGACCCGAGGACCTGGTTTTTGATCCCCTCACCTTCACCCTGGCAACCGGAGAGGAGGTTTGGCGGGAAAGCGCAGTCGAAACTCTCAAGGGTATCCGGGCGATCAAGACCGAACTACCCGGCGTGCACACTTGCCTGGGAGTGAGCAATGTCTCGTTTGGACTAACCCAACCTGCCCGCAAGCTGATTAACAGCGTTTTCCTGCATCACGCGGTTGAATATGGATTGGATATGGCAATCGTCAATCCCGCTCACATCCGCCCTTATGGAGAAATTCCTGCGGAAGAAAAAGAACTTGCTGAAAACCTGATTTTTAACCGCTCTGCCGATGCCCTGGAAAAACTGGTCACCTGGTTCGAGACGCATATTGAAGGAGAAAGTGAAGGGGCTGCGAAAAAAGATCCTTTCGAAGGACTAAATACCCGCGAACGGCTCTTTCAACGCGTCTTGCTGCGCCAGAAAAACGGGTTGGAAGAAGATATCGATCAAATCTTGTATGAAAGCGAACAACCCAAGGAGGAAACTGCTGTTAACATCCTCAATCAGGTACTCCTGCCGGCGATGAAAGAGGTCGGCGATCGCTTTGGTTCGGGTGAATTGATTTTGCCTTTTGTGCTCCAGTCTGCTGAAGTGATGAAGAAAGCCGTCACTCACCTGGAACAATACCTGGAAAAACAAGCCGGATTGAGCAAGGGCAAAATCGTTCTGGCAACGGTATACGGCGATGTGCACGACATCGGCAAAAACCTGGTAAAGACGATTTTGTCAAATAACGGCTACGAAGTGGTCGACCTCGGAAAACAAGTGCCAGCTGAAGAAATCATCAGCAGGGCAGTTGAAGAAAAAGCGGACGCAGTTGGTCTCAGTGCTTTATTGGTCTCAACCAGCAAGCAGATGCCCTTGATTGCCAATGAATTTCAGCGCCGCGGGATCGACATGCCGCTCCTGATCGGTGGTGCCGCCATCAATGCCAAGTTTGCGGAGCGCATTGCCACCACGTCTGAAATTGGACCTTACAAGGCTGGAATTTTCTATTGTAAAGACGCCTTTGAAGGCTTGAATGTGATGGACAAGCTGGTTGACCCTCAGAAGAAGGGCTTGTCAAAGCACGAACCAGGCAACTCCCCGGTTGAAGGACCTCCAGCAGCCAAAAAAGAGAGTGTCAATATTGTTACAGGTCGCAGCGTCCCTGCGGCTGAGAGTATTCCCTGTGTAGAGCCTTTGGGTATTCGTATCGAAAAAGAATTGCCTTTCGATGAGGTGGCTGAGTTAGTGAACCTTACCGAGTTGTATCGTCTCTCGTGGGGGGCAAAGCAGGTGCGCGGACAGGAATGGCAGGAACTGAAAGCAGAGTTCGACCAGAGGCGTTTGCGTATGCTCGCTGAAGCGAAATATGAAGGTTGGATCCTTCCACAGGCGGTTTATGGTTACTTCCCGGTTTGGGCTGAAGGCAACGACCTGGTGGTGTACGATTCGCTCCACAGCAACGTAAACCATCCCGTTGAGTTGACCCGGCTGAACTTCCCTCGCCAGGCTGGCGGTGAAGGGTTGTGCCTGAGCGATTACTTCCTGCCTGTTGGCAGTTCGATGTTTGATATCCTGCCACTCCAGGTGGTTACCATTGGCAGAAGAGCCACGGAACGATTCGATGAACTCGACAAGCAAGGGCAATACTCTGAAGGCTACTTCCTGCATGGGCTGGCTGTTCAGATGGCAGAAGCCAGTGCGGAGTACATCCACCGACAAATCAGGGCAGAAATGGGTATCGGGGCAGACCAGGGCTTTCGCTATTCCTGGGGTTACCCGGCGCTTCCCTGGCTGAGTGAACATCGCAAGGTGTTTGATTTGCTACCGGTTGAGACGGAACTGGGTATGCGCCTGACCTCAGCCTGGCAAATGTTGCCAGAACAGTCGACCGCTGCCATGGTGGTTCACCACCCCCTGGCAAAACCTTTTGACGCTGGTATCAGCCGGATGGACTTGTTACTGGGAGATTAGGATGGTCTATGCATATCATGTAATCGTAGGGGGAGATTGAAAGCACCATAAATCACAATAAACAAGACCTTGCTGTGCTATCAATCCGCCATCTCACCATTAAGACCAAGTTCTCAAGGGTTGGGACGCTTCCGGAGAGATCGTGTGCTCGGTTGAGAGA
>WOZC01000133.1 GCA_011620465.1 Anaerolineaceae bacterium
TGATAAGATAACTCCATGGTAAAAGCACTGATTGAAACCCTAAGACCGAGGCAATGGACAAAAAATCTGGTGATTTTCGCCGGCTTGATCTTCGACGGACAGTTCCTTCAGCCCATCCCCTTTCTGCGTGTTCTGGCGGCTGCTCTCTTGTTTTGCCTGGTTTCGGGTGTCACCTATACAATTAACGACCTGCTGGACATTGAAGCGGATAAGCTCCATCCACAAAAGCGCAATCGACCCCTCGCCTCAGGCAGACTGAGCAAGAAGATGGCAATCGGTGTCATCATTTTCCTTTCAGTTGTCTCGTTGGTTGGTGGTTACCTGCTCTCTCGCAACCTGGCATTGATCTTCGTTGCTTACACATTTTTGATCCTAGCCTATTCATTATGGCTCAAGAAAGTCATGATCCTGGATGTGTTGGTGATCGCTTCTGGATTTGTTTTGCGCGTCCTGGCAGGATTGAGTATCATCCAGGTGGCATATTTTTCTCCCTGGTTATTCGTACTGACCACTCTGCTGGCAGTATACCTGGCGTTTGGTAAACGCCTTGCTGAATTGAAACTGCTGGAGACCAACGCAGTCAGTCACCGAAAAACCCTGGATGGCTACACAGTTCCCCTCCTAAACCAATACATCACGGTTGTTTTGACCGCGATCCTGATCACCTATACGCTTTACACCTTTTCTGCCCATCCTGGCCAGTCCAACTATGCCATGATGCTTACCATCCCATTCGTAGTCTATGGGATTTTTCGTTATCTGTACCTGATTCAGAGCGATTTGATCACCTCTTCACCTGAAGAGGTACTGCTAAAAGACCGACCTCTACAGATCGCAATTGTTCTTTGGGGTCTTTCAGTCCTGGTCATCTTGTATTTCTTTTTTTGAGGTTCACTTGCCCGCAATAAACCGATCTGCTTGTGGAAAAGCAATCTTGCTGGGTGAACATGCTGTTGTTCACGCTCAGCCAGCCATTGCCATTCCACTCTCCAGCAAACGTGTGAATGTCAGTGTAGAGCCGCAAATTATCGCCCCGACGGGAAAAATTCGGGTAATTGCGCCGCTTCTCCACCTTGACCAGGACTTTGCCAGCCTACCGGAAAACCACCCGGTTTTTCAATCTGTTCGCCTCACGCTTGCTGAATTGAAGGTGCTGCAGACCCCCAGTTGCAACCTTCACATCTCTTCCACCCTGCCGTTCAATTCCGGGCTGGGTTCAAGCGCTGCCCTGGCTGTGGCTATAACGAGGGCTTTATCGGAATTCCTTGGTCACCCCCTGGACCTGGAGACGGTCAATAAAATTGCTTTCAAATGTGAAACTTATGTTCACGGAAATCCCTCCGGGATCGATAATACAGTGATCACATATGAAAAACCGCTCCTCTTCCAAAAAGGGAAAACCATGCAAACTATCCAACCAGGAAGGTCTTTTTCTTTTGTACTTGCCGACAGCGGTATTCGCAAATCGACCTGGATGACAGTTGCCCGCCTTGGGAAAGACTTGGAAGACGGTCCTGCCTGGGTCCAGCCGAAATTGGAAGAAATCGGAGGGTTGGCAATCCAGGGGATGCAAGCTCTCCTTGATGGAGACGCAAAGAGCCTTGCCCAAGCAATCAACCGCAACCAGTCCATCCTGGAAGCGTTGGATCTGTCCTGCCCGGAGTTGGACACATTGATTAAAAAAGCACTCGAAGCAGGCGCTCTGGCAGCCAAACTGACTGGCAGTGGTAAAGGCGGACATATGCTGGCACTGGTGGAAAACGACGCGCTGCAGTCTGTGCTTGATACGCTGCAAAAAGCATCTGGCGGAAAGGCATTCTACACGAGCCTTGATCCCGAGGAGAAAATTTGATGACAAATAACATCATTTTTCTTAAGCTCGGCGGCTCCCTGATAACAGACAAAGCCCAGCCTGAAACCGCCTTACCAGATGTCATCTTTAATCTGCTTTCTGACGTAAAAAACTATCGTGACAGCCATCCCGAACAAAAAATCCTGTTGGGCCATGGTTCCGGTTCTTTTGGGCATCACGCTGCAGCAAAATTCAACACGCGTAGTGGGGTTAGCACCTTCGTAGAATGGCAGGGTTTCCGGAAGGTTTGGGCGAGCGCCAGAAAACTCAACCAGGTCGTCCTTGATGTTGGACTGCGAACAAACCTTGAAATGATCTCCTTCCCACCTTCCGCGGGTTTGCACTCACAGCAGGCTCAGGTTGTCACCTGGAATACGAGACCTCTCGAAATGGCACTTGAAAACGGTTTGATCCCAGTAATCTATGGCGATGTCGTCTTCGATGAGATTCTTGGCGGCACCATTTTCTCCACCGAGGAGCTATTCGTGCATCTTGCTAATAGCCTGAAACCCTCCCGCATCCTTCTGGCAGGCAAAGAAGCTGCCGTATTTGCTGATTACCCCATCAACCAGCAGCCAATCGCCCACATTTCCCAGTTCTCAGCCCTTGAAAGCTATTTACAGACTTCTGAAAACCAGGATGTTACCGGTGGGATGCGCTCCAAAGTAGCCCAGATGCAAGCTATTTGCAACGCAAACCCGGGAACAAGTGTCGAAATTTTTCATGCCAGCCAGCCAGGAGAACTTTTCGAAGCCCTCATTGGTTCGCATTCAGGTACAATCATCTCCTGAATCTCACTGATTGGAATTAGTTTACTTTTGGACTATACTCTGCGAGAAGGTTCGACATGATATATACAAGACAACAATTAGAAGAATTTGAATCTCAGCAGCTGGCGTCATATGCAATCCACAGCAAAAATTCCAAAGGGCGCAAGTTTCCCGAGGAAGAGACTGATTTACGCACTCGCTTCCAACGAGATCGTGAACGCATTTTGCACACGACTGCCTTTCGGAGGCTGGAATATAAAACGCAGGTCTTCATCAATCATGAGGGCGATTATTATCGAACCCGCCTGACACATACTCTCGAGGTTGCCCAGGTTGGTCGCTCCATCGCTCGCTCGCTTGGTGCCAACGAAGACCTGGTTGAGACCATCTGCCTCGCACACGATCTTGGTCACCCGCCTTTTGGTCATTCCGGTGAGAGTGCTTTATCAAAAATGATGAGCAATCATGGAGGTTTTAATCACAACCCCCATTCGCTTCGGATCGTGACCGTGCTCGAGAACCGCTACCCTGATTTTCCAGGGCTGAACTTGAGTTGGGAAGTTTTGGAAGGCATGGTCAAGCACGAAACCGATTATGACCAATCTGACGCCCACGACTATGACCCGGAATTACGTGGGCACCTTGAAGCCCAGATCGCTAATGTTGCCGATGAGCTGGCTTACACCAGCCATGACCTTGATGATGGTTTGCGATCCGGCATGATCAGTCCCTCTCAGTTGGACGGAATCGCTATTTGGGAGATTATCAACGAAAGTATAGGGCGCCGGCGGACAGATTTTTTGGATGAACTTTCCCGCCATCAAATTATCCGGCGGCTGATCAACTTCGAAATCACAGACCTGGTGCAGTCCATTGACCGTTACTTGCGCAAGTCCAATATCAAAACCGCTCTCGAACTACAAAAGTTACCTTACAACGTGGTCGGCTTCAGCGAAGATATGTATCGGAGAAACCGGGAGTTAAAAGATTTCCTGTTCAATAACCTTTACAGGCATTACCGGGTTGTTCGAATGGCTGAAAAGTCTGAACATATTATTTCCCGAATTTTCACGGCTTATCAAACTACACCTTCAGCTTTACCGCATGCTGTCCAGGAGTTGATCTCAGAACGAGGGCTCGAACGCAGCATCTGTGATTACATTGCAGGAATGACCGATCGGTTTGCTATTGATGAATATCAACGACTGTTTGACGTAACAGTACTACCTTAGAAAGAGATTATGAAACAACCAATTTTCCTCACACCCAACGGTAAAATCCAATTAGAACAAGAACTCGCAGAGTTGAAAGGTCCCCGAAGAGATGAAATTTCAAAGCGCTTGAAGAGCGCCATTGAAATGGGCGACCTCTCAGAAAACGCCGATTATAAAGCCGCCAAGGAAGACCAGGGATTCCTGGAAGGTCGAATTCAGGAAATCGAAGCTATCCTTTCAATAGCAGAGGTCCTTGAGGAAACTCCAAAGAACAATGGCATTGTCCAGATAGGAAACCGGGTCACGATCCAGGAAGAAGGCCAGAAAGAGGAGACCTGGATCCTGGTGGGTGTCAACGAAGCCGACCTTAAGCATCAAAAGATTTCTTACCTCTCACCAATCGGTTCGGCATTGATGAACAAGAAAGTTGGAGAAGACGCTGAGGTGACTCTTCCGAATGGCATGAAAATTTTCTACAAAGTCCTCAAAATTCATTAGAACGATTTACTCATAGGTGATAGCCCGCAGGTCGGTTTTCCTGACCTGCTCAGGCAACCTGGGATTTGGATTCTTCAGGCAAATTACAATGATGTATTGCGTCAATTTAGGTCGAAAGAGAGAATCTTATCCCAGAGTTCGCTATGACGACATGAAAACAAAAAAAGCCGGGTTGTGGATTGAACCTGGCTTGTAACGAACTTGATCCCTTTACTTGCGATAAACAGCCAGCTCGATTGTATTCCGCTGGAAATAACTATTTTCCGGTAAAGGCAGATCACCATACGAAACATCCACAATGCGCCCTTCCATCCTCAAGGTGGCGGTCTCAAGGCGGAAGAGTTTACCAGGTTCAGCCAAAATCGGTTCACCCCGGATTTCCAGGCGTTGGCGAATAGCAGGGTCATTGAAGGCGTGTTTGCTCATAATCACCTTGGTCACCGTCTGAATGTCGTTTTTATCAAACAGCCAAATATCAAACGCGGAGATCTTCTTGGGTTCACCCACGCCGATCAAATCGGAGATGCTGATCCCACATTCGCCTAAGAAAGCACCGTTAGGTGCGTCGAAGGTGAAGGATTCGTCATAGCGATCATCACCAAACATGTAGCTTGACATGAATTGGGCGATCGGCTTCTCGCCATTGCCGTTACCGTTTCCATTCCCGTTTTTGTTTCCATTGGCGAATATCGAATTGCGTTGGGCGGCAGGCTTTGCTTCTTCCACTTCTTTAACTGGCTGTCTCTGGACAGCAGCTGGCACCACCTGGCGCTTAACCGCTGGAGGGGTTATGTTGTGTTCCGATGTGACTTCTTGGGGAGAGCCTGAACCAAAATTGAAACCATGTTCCCGGAAGTAAAACCAATATGCAGCACCCCCACCAATAAGCAGAACGCCCAAGAGCCCTAATCCGACCCAAAGCAAGGAATTGGTCTTTTCCTCTGGTTTGACACCATCCACCAGAATTTCAGTCCCATCCTGCAGGGTCGTTCCCGGGGTTGCCAAAACCGTGTCCGGAGCAGCCACAGGCGAATTGATCGCAGTACTGAAACGTTGGATCTGTTCAATATTCAGGAATCCCGGGTTGTCGCTGAGTTCTTTCAGCGTTTCTTCCGACTTGTCTCCAAGTTCCGCATAGGCTTGTAACGCCCGGACCTTATCACCGGTCAGTGTATAGGTCGTGATGGCATTGCGAAGATATTCTATGCGCAAGTCCTGACGTAGGTTTTCAGCTGATGCATCTGTCCACTGAATTGGAGCTACGACGTAAGCAAAAAAGATTCCAATCAGGAATCCAATGATACCGAAGGCAATCGCCAAATTTCTCGGTACCTTTAGTTTTTCTTTGATGATTGCGGTAAAGTTTTCCATAACCTGCACCTCTCAGCATAGTAGGTCTTGCCTGATTAGGTGCACGTTTTATACCAACAGAAAGCTTACTCTTCCACATTTTCCTTTGGAAAGCGTGTGTGGCAATTGTTGCAGACGATCGTCTTGTTCCCCTTTTCAACCAATACGCCCCCACAATTCGGACATTCTCTTCCAACTGGTTTATCCCAGGAGGTAAAATCGCAGTCCGGATAACGGGAGCAGCCGTAAAACTTCCGACCTTTTTTGGAGCGTTTCTCGATAACATCACCAATCCCGCAAGTTGGGCAGGCAACACCAATATTTTCCAACCAGGGTTCTGTATAACGGCATTTGGGAAAGTTATTGCAGCTGATAAACTTGCCAAACTTCCCATTTCGGAAAACGAGTTCCCCGCCGCATTCCGGACATGTTCGTCCCACTTTTTCGGGTTCAAGCTGAGTTTTGGGCATGTGTTGATGCGCATTTTCCAGGTCATGACTGAAAGGTGCGTAAAATTCCCTGATCACGTCCGCCCAGGCTTGTTTTCCTGCAGCTACCTTGTCAAGCTCAGCTTCCATCATCGATGTGAACCCCAAATCAACCACACCAGGAAAGTATTCGACCACCAGGTCATTGACCAGGTAACCAATTTCGGTTGGATAAAGGCGTTTATTCTCGCGGCTAACATATCCACGGGTCTGGATGGTAGAGATAATGGGAGAATAAGTGGATGGACGCCCAATCTGATTTTCTTCCAGTGTCTGGATCAGGGTCGCTTCTGTATAACGGGGACGTGGCTGAGTAAAATGCTGAGCGGGATCGAGCCCTAACAGGTTCTGTTTCTGCCCCACAATCATCACTTCGATTGGCAGGACAACCAGCTCTTCTTCGCCATTCTCATCATCTGCTTTCTCGTATCGATAGACCGCACGAAAGCCGGGGAAAACTTCCCGGTTTCCAGTAGCTTTGAATAAATAACTGTTCTTGATCGCCTGACCTTCCACTTCCACAGAAGTGATCTCGATTTTTGCAGGGTTCATCTGGCTGGCTACAAAACGCTGCCAGATAAGGCGGTAGAGTGCATATTGATCGTGCGTCAGATGTTTTTTCAAAGCCTCAGGTGTGCGATTGACTGAGGTAGGACGGACTGCTTCATGGGCTTCCTGGGCTGAGACAGCACGGGTACGGTATTCAGGTTGTTTGTCCGGCAGATAGCTTTCTCCATAATGTTCACGGACAAAAGCCCTGGCTTCTTTCACAGATTCAATTGAAACGTGCACCGAATCGGTTCGCATGTATGTGATCAAACCGGTCTCTTCGCCATTGCCCAAATCGAGCCCTTCGTAAAGTTGTTGAGCGATAGACATAGTTTTCTTGGTCAGGAAACCCAGCCGGCGTGAGGCATCCTGCTGCAGCGTGCTGGTGATAAAAGGTGCTCCAGGACGAACCGTTTTGGTCGAAACGTTGATATCTCCGATCTTGTAGGCAGCATTCTTCAGTTGTCCAACCATCGCCATCGCCTGATCTTCATTTTCCAAGCCCATGTCGAGGTTCTTCCCGTTTACTTTCAACAATTTTGCGCGATACTGCTTATCGCTTCCATCTGGATTGAAGAGGGCATGGATCGACCAGAATTCAACCGGTACAAACGCATCGATTTCGCGTTCTCTCTCCACGACCAGCCGCAGAGCCACCGATTGCACCCGACCTGCTGAAAGCTTGCCTTTGACTTTCGCCCACAAAATTGGTGAAACGCTGTATCCTACCAGCCGGTCTAAAATTCGGCGGGCTTGTTGCGCATCAACCAGGTCCATATCCAGCTCGCGCGGTTTTTCAAAGGCTTCCGCGATCGCATCCTTTGTGATCTCATGGAAAACAACGCGTTCTGTCTTTGACGGGTCGATCTCAGCCGATTCCATCACATGCCAGGCAATTGCCTCACCTTCCCGGTCAGGGTCAGTCGCCAGGAAGACTTTTTTGGTACCATCAGCCAGGCTTTTTATTTTCTTGACTACTTCTTTTTTCTCGTTAGGGACGCGGTATTTCGGTTCGAATCCATTATCAATATCAACACTTAGTTGTGATTTTAACAAGTCGCGAACATGCCCCACCGAAGCGACAACATCGTAATCCCTGCCCAAAAAACGTCCTATCGTTCGGGCTTTTGCGGGCGATTCAACGATCACCAAAGGCTTGCCAGAAGCATGGGTAACACGACTGGTTGCCTTCTTCGGAGTGCGCTTTGTGCTTTTCTTGCCGGTAGAATTACTGGATGAAAGTTCCTTTTTGCTCTTAGGGTTAGCCTGGGTTTTCACGACAACTGGTTTCTCAAGCCCTTCGTGGGCTGGTGTGACGCCAATGCGGTATAACTTCGTGGCACAAACAGGGCAAACGCCTGTGGTCACGGCTGCGCCACGAGCGTTGAACCCGGCTTGGGGGTTGGCGATTTCTCGCTTCTCTTTGCATTTTAAACAGTAAGCTTCCATAAATATTTTCTCCAGGTCGGGTTTTCCCACACTAACCGGGCACTATAATACCATATTCGATTTGTTGTCAAGAGCAGCTTGTGAATGGTTTCAGCCTATATCCCACTTTTTGACCCGCTGGTATTCCATGCCGTTTTCACGCTGGACA
>WOZC01000128.1:0-2272 GCA_011620465.1 Anaerolineaceae bacterium
AATACCGGTTTTCGTTAGGGGAAAGTGCTCCGCCAACCTTATCCGATTCAACAACTGGCAAGATCAACACTGCTAAGAAAGCGATGACGACGAGTACTTTGCATGCTGTTGATTTCATTCGCTGACCACTAAAACTTAAAATAGATAAATGAAGTGTAGGTGGAAGACATGACCATCATGATCGAAAAAACAAGCAAGCCCAAAAATACAATTAACCTGACGGGGTCATTCAGTTTTGAGGCGGACAATTTTTCAAAATACTTGGGAAGCAATTGCTTCCAGGGGATGCAAGCCAATACTGCCAGCGCCAGGATGAAGGCGATTTTGCCGTTAAGGTACCAGGTGAGGGTTAAGCCTGTCTCAACTGGTTTTACCAAACCAAACATCACACCAAGGTATTGGAGCCCATATCTGAGACCTGGCGACCGAAAGAGCACCCAACCCACAAGCACGATCAGCATCGTCACAATGTAGCGGACAACCGTTGGAGCTTTTGCCTTTACCTTTTTGGCACGCAAGAAGGCCTCCAGGCTCGAGAACAGCCCATGCCAAAGACCCCAGGCGATGAATTGCCAGCCAGCGCCATGCCAGAAGCCAGTTAAAAAGAAAACGATCAGCGTGTTGGATTCAGTGCGAAACACCTTTTGCTTCCTGCGTTTGAACTCCAGCGGATAGAAAACATAATCGCGGAACCAACTGCTCAAGGTAATATGCCAGCGGCGCCAAAAATCGGATATGTTCAGAGCAAGGTAAGGAAAGTTGAAGTTTTCCGGCAGGTTAAACCCAAGCATCTGCCCCAAGCCAATTGCCATATCGGTGTAACCCGAGAAGTCGAAGAAAATCTGCATAGCATAGCCGAACGCTCCTAACCAGGCAACAGAGACTCCGTTGGCGTTTGCCGGATTGGCAAAAATCTGGTCAACCATTGCCCCAAGCTGGTCCGCGATGATCACCTTTTTTGCCAAGCCAACGGTAAAGCGATACACGCCACTGGAGAGATTGTCAAGGTTTAACTTGTTATTTGCGAGCTGCGCAGCAAAGTCACCCGCCCGTGTGATTGGTCCCTGTAAGAGCTTCGGAAAGAAGCTCATGTAGAGCAAAAAATCAGCAATGTTTTTCTGGGGGGCAATCTTATTGTAATAGATATCGTACTGATACGAAATCGCGCCGAACACAAAGAAGGAAACCCCTAATAGAACCGGAAGTTCAATTCTTGAAAGCTCAGCTCCAGTGATTTCGGCCAGGACATTCGTAAAAAAGGGCAGATACTTGAAGGCAAGCAGGAACGCCACGTTGGAAAGAATGACCAGCCAATTAACTACCTTTTTGCCAGGTCCCTTATTATCACGAAACCTGCCCTGCAGTAAGCCCATGCCATAGTTCACTATCACGAATACAAGAAAAATTGCTAACGGCTTCTTCCCTGTCCAGGCAAAAAATGCGAGCGAGGCAAGGATCAGAAAGTACTTGCGGAAATCAGGGCGAACTAAATATGCCCCCAGGATGCATAGGGGTAAAAAAATAAAAAGGAATATTTGGGAGGAGAAAACCATAACAATTTCACATTATAATCGAAAAAAACAGCGGTCCTGGAAAGCGCTGTTAGCCCATGTGATTACCTTTTCACACCAGCAAGATTGATCCAAAACGGAGGTTCAGTAACCACAATATGTGGTCAAGTTAGAACATGGATAGTAGATTTTCAAAAATTGTTCCTATGATAGAATTCACAGGGTAAGAACAGGAAAAAAGGTGCAGAAATTGGCAAAGACGATCCTTGTTACAGGCGCAAACGGATATATTGGTCAAAAAGTAGTTGAGCAACTTCTGAATTTAGGGGTAAATGTTTTGGCTGCCGATTTAGTTGTTGATGGAATTGACCCGCGCGCTGAACGTTTGCAGGTAAACCTCTTTGAAAATCCTGAAAAAATTACGAATAGAGTCGATCAGATAGATGCTTGTTTGCACCTTGCCTGGCGCAACGGATTCAACCATTTCGCCAACAGCCATATCGACGATTTACCTGGTCATTTTCGGTTTATTTCAAGCCTATTGGAAGCCGGCCTGAAGCACATCGCGGTACAGGGCACCATGCATGAAGTTGGGTATTGGGAAGGGAAAATCGATGAAAACACCCCAACCAATCCCATTAGCTACTACGGCATTGCCAAAAATGCCTTGCGCCAGGCCACCGCTTTGCTGGCAAAGAAAAAAGAAGCAACCTATCAGTGGCTGCGAGCCTACTACATTCTCGGTGACGATAAACGCAACC
>WOZC01000128.1:2372-8192 GCA_011620465.1 Anaerolineaceae bacterium
GCAACCTATCAGTGGCTGCGAGCCTACTACATTCTCGGTGACGATAAACGCAACCATTCCATCTTTACCAAGATCCTCGAAGCTGAAGAACGCGGGGAGGCCACCTTCCCGGTGACCACCGGTAAAAACTCGTTTGACTTCATCGAGGTCGACGAACTCGCCTACCAGATCGCGATGGTAATCACGCAGACAGACGTGACGGGAGTTATCAACACCTGCACCGGAAAAGCAACCACCCTCCGCGAGAAGGTGGAAGAATTTATCGCAAGCAGAGGTCTGAACATCAAACCTCAATTTGGAGCCTTCCCAGATAGACCCTACGATTCACCAATCGTGTATGGGGACAACACTAAAATTCAGAAAATCCTTTCTGCTGCCAGGTAAAAATAAGCATGAAACTGGACAATACCAAGCCAATTCGACGAATTGCGATTTACTTTCTCTACGATAAGGACGGTATCGTAGACGATTACATCCCCTATCTTTTGCGCGACCTGGTCAAGAACCTGGAAAAACTGATATTTGTCAGTAATGGACCTCTGACCACAGAGAGTAAGGCAAAGCTTGCCGAATTTGATGCCATAATCCTTGAACGTGAAAACAAAGGGTTGGATGTTTGGGCGTACAAAGAAGCCCTGCTGTCAGTAGGCTGGAAGAAACTGGCAGAATATGACGAAGTGGTCCTGCTAAACTACACCCTGATGGGTCCGGTGCATCCATTCAAAGAAGCCTTTGATGCAATGGCGGAGCGGGATGTGCATTTTTGGGGTCTCACCCGCCACTACGGACTTCCCTTTGACCCATGGAAAACATGTAAGTACGGATATGTTCCGATGCACATTCAGTCCAGCTTCATGGTATTTCGCTCAGATTTTGTCCAATCGAAAGCGCTCCAGCACTACTGGGAAACTGTCCCGCTGGTTCGAACATACGCGGAATCAATAGGCTGGCATGAAGCCATTTTTACTGAAGATTTCACCCGCATGGGTTTTAAATCAGATGTTTACGTTAACACAGACGACCTGAAAGAATATCATGAATATCCCATGATGCTTTACCCGAGGGAGTTGGTGGAGAACCGCGGGTGCCCGGTTTTTAAGCGCAAGGTGTTCTACAATATTTATAACGAGTTTATCGAAGTCAGTCCAGGGCAAGCAGCCCGCGATTTGTACCAATATCTGGAGCAGAAAACAGATTACGACCTGAATCTGATATGGGATGTGCTGCTCAGAACCGCCCACATGTCAGATATTAAAGAACGCCTTCAGCTAAATTACATCCTGCCCGATCAAATAAAACTTCCTGATGAAAAACCAGCTCTGAAGGCTGCTCTGTTCCTTCACATTTACTACCCCGATCAAATTGAATATTGCTTACGGTACGCAAAAAACACCCCGGATGACATGGACATTTTCATTTCGACAGATAGCGTGGAAAAGAAGGAAGCCATTGAAACTGTTTTTGCCAGTTTGCCAGATCGCAACGTCAAAGTGGTGTTGATCGAAAACCGCGGCCGCGATGTCAGCGCGCTGCTGGTGGGATTTAGGCCGTACATCATGGATTATGACGTGGTTTGCACTGCGCATGATAAAAAGACAGACTACTTCAAACCATACATTATTGGCGAGTCTTTTGCTTACCACTGTTTCGAAAACGTTTTGGGTTCCAGGGAATATGTTCACAATATCCTGAAAACATTCAAAGACAATCCCAGGCTGGGGCTTCTGACGCCGCCCACCCCAAATTTTGGTCCTTGGGCAAGTTTGCCCGGCAACGAATGGTTAATCAACTACGACTCAGCTGAAAAATATGCCCGCGAACTGGGAATCACCGTTCCCATGTCCAACTCGAATGCACCAATAGCGCCACTCGGCACAATTTTTTGGTTCAGAACCAAAGCTTTGGCGCTGCTCTTTGACCAAAATTATACTTACAAGGATTTTCCGGTTGAGCCTACTCGCGTCACCGACGGCACGATTATGCACTCAATCGAAAGGATATATCCCTTCGCCGCACAGCAGGCTGGCTTTTATTCAGCCTGGGTAATGACCTTGAGCTACAGCCAACTGGAAATCACGAATTATCATAAGATCACCAAAGACTACCATGTTGCTTTCGCGGGCAAGATTGGGTTCGAAGGTCGGGAGTATTACCTGAACTTGATCAACCAGGGCAATTCACTTAACCAAGAAATGTTAGCTGAGAGCAAACTAAAAACGAGAGTAAAAAAGTGGATCCTGAAAATTGCGGGTCCCCGCGGTTTGAACAAGGCTTCCAGTGCATGGAGAAAGATTAAGTGATGAGCAATAACGCACCTTTGGTCAGTATCGTTATGTCCAATTACAATGGTGAGCTTCTGATCAAGCTAACTATTGAAAGCGTGCTTGCCCAAACGTATCAGAATTGGGAATTCATCATCTTTGATGACTGCTCCACAGACCGCTCCCGGGAGATCATTTTATCGTTCAATGATACGCGAATAAAACCATTCTTTTCTGACACGCACGAGCAAATGGTCTATGGATTTAATTATGGAATTACCCACTCTTCAGGAGAACTGATAGCGCGCATAGACAGCGATGATACCTGGGAACCGGACAAGCTGCAGAAACAAGTGGATTTTTTCCGAGATCACCCCGATTATGGCGCCTGTTTCACGCTGGTCGACTTTATTGACGAGCATGGGAATATTCTTACCGAAAAGGATACGGAACGAGTGCTTTGGTGGGATATCCGCAACAAAACCCAAGCAGAATGGTTGCGATACTTTTATTTCTACGGCTGCGGTGTATCCCATCCATCTGCCATGTTTTCGCGCAACGTGATTGAGAAGGTTGGTCTTTATAACTTGGGCTACGTTCAGGTGCAGGATTATGACTTATGGATCAGGATCGCCAAGCATTATCCGCTCCACATCATCCAGGAAAAACTAACCAATTACCGCTGGTTTACCACAGGCGCGAACGCAAGTGCCCCATCGGAAAAAGGAATTCGACGGGCAAATTTCGAATTCTCTCAAATTTATTGCGGTTTTTTTGATGATCTCTCCGACGAATTGTTTATCGAAGCCTTTGGTGCAGATTTCACCCACCAAGGCACTACCGACCCGGATGAACTAACGGTTGAACGCATGCTTCTGCTGTTCAAAAAGGTTTTCTGCGGATATGCGCCACAACTTGGTGGGGCTCAAATGTTCCTGCGCTTGCTGCAGGATGAGAAGATGCGCGGAATTATGCGCGACCGGTATAACCTGACTCAATTAGACTTTTACGAGTTGACTGCCAAACCAATCCTTTTTGATGAGACTGGTCTTTCTACTTCCTCGCAGCCTGTGATAATCCCAACCGTGAAACGCAAGCCCCAGTTTCTGAGTTGGCTGCGCCGTCGATTTATTTAGCCAATCGCCCTTCACGCCGTCCGTAACAGATGTAGTGAACCAGGGGGTTGATGCCTTCCTCCCGGACATCCGCATACGTATTGAGGTAGAACTGGGTATTAAACTTGTCGGAAGGGTTGCGTCCTTCTTTCCATCCGACTTTCATGAAGTGCTTGAGGGGGTCCACATCCGCGATGCGAACATCGGGGTAGGTGAACAAGTAGTAAACGGGATCAAATAGCCCGCTTTTTTTGATTAAGTGCCGATCGTTGAATGAAAAACCCATTATTTCCCTCTGAAGAACTTGATGAACTTACGCATGGGACGGGTCAGGCGCCAACTCCGGCTGAGTGCGTAATGTACAGCCTCGAGCTTTGTTGCGTCCCATCCCTCTTTGATAGAGCGATTCTCAGATTCCAGGGTTTGAATCTGTTTAGAATGGTCAATCCATTGAACTGAAAGATTATCTACCTGGGTTTTCAACTCCTGGTTTTCCTCAGACAATGCCGCCAATGCATGGTTCGCTTGCAGAGTTATTTGTTCTTGTTTCTGGAAGAAGGAATTGAGGTGGAGGTTGATATCTTTCAGGACTGGTAAATAGGCTGTAAGTGCTGATTGATTCGCAGTTTTTACCTCCGCGATTTCAGCATAAGTTTCAGGCCAGAGATGGGCATGGTCAGATAACAGCCAATCCCGCCGTACGGTCTCCTGAGCGCTACGCGCCATTGACTCCCGCAGTTGTGGATTTTCAATCAGCTGGCTGAGAGTATCAATCCATTCGGAGATAGCGGAGGCAGTAAAACCATTAACCCCTTCTTCAATCACGCTGCTGTAAGGGGTCACTCTCGAGTAAATCCCCGGCAGCCCCATGGCGGTATATTCAAAGTATTTGATCGAACTCTTGCAATGGTTGTAGGGGATATCCTCCAAAGGGGCGATGGCAATGTTTGCCCTCTGAGAAAGCGCGACTTTTACGTAGTCCGCATAGACAAACGTTTCACTCTGGCAGTTGGTGATGACTGCTGGAATGCTTTCCTCAAACTCCAGGTTGGCTCCATAAAAGACAAACTCCAGGCGGCCGGGATACCTCATCGCCAATTCGCGGAAAGCTGGCTTGAGCATCTCAAGATCCGGGACGTGAGTAACAGTGCCCATGTAGAAAATTCGGATCTTATCGCACACCGGTTCAACCTGGGGGTTATTGAACTGCCAAAGCGAGTCATCGAGGTAATTGGGCAGGATAAAGATGTTGCTATTATATTTTCTAAGCAAATCAGCCAGATATGGCGTGGTAACTGTGAGTGCTTTGGCCTGAAGCATACCAACCAAAATCGGAATTTGGGCTTTGGCATAATTGAGTTTTACCCTATCCGGGTGGTGAATAGGTAGAGCCAATAAGTCGTCATCCATATCCATCACAACCGGCTTGCCGAAGTTGGCAGCCTGGGACATCAAAGTGAGGTAATTCGATAAATTGGCGGGAAATTCCCTTTGAAAAACGACGACATCTGACTCTTTTATGGCATCAGTCGAAAACTCTCCATCGACGACCCCTCTGTTGACCTGCATATTCGCCCGCGTCATTGGATTAAAAAGCCGGTAGGCTTCAAGGCTGGCAATGATTCGTTCATAGGTATAAACTGCAGCGGATTGTATCTTCATCAACGACTCACTATTAAGAAACAATTGACCTTGATTAATGATAGGCGATATTTCAATTCAAATTTCCTATGTTAATCTTCCATTACCATTTCAAGAGCATCGAGCCAATAAGGGATCTTCAATCCGAACGTTGTCTCAAACTTGGTTGAATCCAGGCAAGATCCAAGGGGTCTTTGTGCCAGAGTTGAGAATTCAGCTGTAGAAGCTGGCAACAATTTTTGATCTGTTTTTCTGGGCGAATTTGGATCAAGCCGCAATACTTCCCTCGCCCATTCGTAACGGCTGCAACATCCATTACAGGCGCAGTGGTATATCCCTTTGCGCCCCAGCAGCAAGTTATCTGTGGTAGCATCAATTTTCGAAATAAGACTGGCTGTGATTTCTGCCATCAATCTGGCGGGGGTTGGACTGCTAATCTGATCATCCACGATCCGAATGATCTCCTGGGTACGTGCCCACTGCAACACCTTTGCCACAAATCCACTTCGCTTGGAATAGATCCAACTCGACCGCAGCACCAAATTGGCACATCCAGAAGCCGCGATCGCCTGCTCGCCTTCCAGCTTGGTTTGGCCATACACGTTCAGAGGATTGGGCTGGTCGGTCTCCACGTATGGGCTGCCCTTGGTGCCATCGAAGACGTAATCAGTAGAGTAGTGCACCAGCACCGCATTGAACTTTTTAGCTTCTTCTGCCAAAACACCTGGACCAGTGGCATTGATTGCCCTCGCCAGTTCAGGTTCGCTCTCAGCTTTATCCACATTGGTATAAGCCGCAGCATT
>WOZC01000065.1 GCA_011620465.1 Anaerolineaceae bacterium
GCAAGGAAGGCGTAGTCCAGTTCTTCCCCTTGCAGAGCACGCTCGATATTGTGACGCGCTATCACTGTATCCACATTGATCACAGCCAGGGTAAGTGTAAAAAGCAGCCCGGCAGACAAAAGAATCAAAGCCAGCCGTTTGAACTGGTTGGAAAATTCCATCACGATCAGCGAAATCAAGACAGCCGCGAGGAAGAAAATAAAAATCTGAGGAATGAAGCGGAAAGCTGTCAACCCATAAGCGTCAACATACATGACGATCCGCTTGTAAGCTGATACCAGGACGACACCGACCTGCAGCAACAGCAGCCCGCCAAGCAAGGTGAAAAGGATCTTTTTGGGTTTGCTTTCCCGGCGGGTAAAGGACGCCAGGGCATAGTAAACTACACCGGCAATTGCGGCAACCAGCAGCAGCTCCCTGAAACCCCGGTCAGCATATTGCGCGTAGGTGTAGCCATCCTGCGTGATATTGGCTTGACCGGCAAAGAAGTATTGGAATTGAATGATCAAGAAAAACGCAAAAAGAAGGTTCAGGCTTACCAAGGTGATGGTCGTCTCGGTCATCCCCAAAACGGGCTTTAGCTGGGGCTTATCTGGTTCGATCACTATTGGTTTGTTGCTGTGCACCACCAATAACCATAGTGCTGCTGCCAGAAGCCAGGTAAAAAGGAGCGTCAGGAAGATCCGTCCGAGCAATTGTGACAGGAAATCGGTCTTGAGCCATTCAAACAACGAATCGACCTTGCTTTCAAAGATCGCGTCGGCATAAGCGAAAAGAAAGGTAAAAATCAGCAGAAGCGGTATCGTGATCAGGACCCCTTTCAGGATTCCAAGGGCAAGGCGTCGACCGGAATCCTTCTTTTCGGGTTCTCTCCCAGGTGTGTTTACTGCCTGCGTGGCGATAACCGGGAATCCAACGAAAAAGCCAGCAATTGCCAGGAATGCCGCCTTCAGGTATTCGCGGATGCGATACTGCCACCACTGCCCGCTAAAGAATTCGGCGGTCAGCAAAGCCAGGCTGACCAAGGAGACCAGCATGGAGAGCAATCTGGTGTAATTCTCGCTGCGAAGAGCTGGTACCAGGCTAACGATCAGCGTCAAACCCAGGAGAATCCAGGAAGATGTGGGAATTTTTCGCTCTTGCAGACGGCTGTTGAAAACGTAGAGGGCACAAACAAGCAATACAGAGAGCGACCAACGAAGACCAATCTCCCGAATACCCCACCAGAGCAGCATCATGACGGCACCAGCCACGAATAGGCTGAGCAAAGAAAGACCGGGTCGCTTCAGTTCTTCTTTTGGCAGAAACCCGGTTTTGTCTTCAATTTCAATGTTTTCAGGCTTATTTTCAGTTACTGGTTCTTCATTCATAGAAATACCTCATTTCAGTTTTTCCTAAAAGTTTTCACAGTCTTTTCCCGAAGGAGCCACCGTAAACCCGCGTTTTAAAAATAAGGATTGGGTGGGAATCAAAGGTATGCTCAAGGATCTCAGAAGAAAACCGCTTTTCGGATTGAGGATAGCATAATCACTTTCCACTGTCAGAGACTTCCAATCACTATCAAGAATTTTTTTGATTAGTTAGTTTTGTTTCTGCCTTTTGAAATTATAAGATATTCTTCCATTCGGATAAAACGTAGGCACTTTATCGGGCAATTGAATTCTTTTTCAAGAACCAGGGCATCTGTTGATACAATTCAAGCAATCAACTTTCAGCAGGAGGAAGTATGCCCAGAGCGACTTTCAATTTTCCAACCGGTTTTTTATGGGGAACTGCCACCGCAGCTCACCAGGTGGAAGGCAATAACATCAACAACGACTGGTGGACCTGGGAGCAGGAGCCAGGGCGCATTCACGACGGCGATCGCAGCGGAAAAGCATGTGACTGGTGGGGCGGTCGCTGGCGCGAAGATTTCGACCGCGCGCAGGATGGCTGGCAAAACGCTCACCGGTTTTCCGTGGAATGGTCGCGTATTCAACCGGAGCCCGATCGTTGGGATGAGGCTGTTCTGGACCGCTACCGGGAGATGCTGTTGGGTTTGCGCGAGCGGAATATGACCGCCATGATCACCTTGCATCACTTCACCAGCCCTCAATGGCTTGCTGATATGGGAGGATGGGAAAATGAAGCGGTTGTCGACCTCTTCGCTTCATATGTCAGGCGGACGGTTGAGGCTCTCAAGTCGCATTGTCAGCTGTGGGTCACAATCAATGAGCCGAATGTCTATATGAACGGTGGTTACCTGGGAGGAGGCTTCCCTCCAGGTAAGAACGACCAGAAAACCGCCCTAAAAGTACTGCTCAACATGGTAAAGGCGCATGTGGCTGCTTACCAGGTCATTCATGAATTGCAGCCAAATGCCCAGGTAGGTGTCGCGCACAATTGGCGCGGGTTCAAACCTGCTAATAATGGTCCTCTGACCCGATACGTCACTAAATTACACCACAAAGTATTTAACGATGCATTTGCTTTGACTTTGAAGACAGGAAAATTTGACGCGGTGATGCTCAAAGCAGACGTCCCGCAGGCTAAAGGCACCCAAGATTTCGTCGGGCTCAATTATTACACACGTGATTTGATCAAGTTTGACCTTGGTAAAAGCGGTAATGCTTTCAGCAATCGTTATTTTTCCAAGGACGCGCTCCTGTCAGAGGCCGGCTTTTTGGCAAACGACCCGCAAGGTTTTCAAGAAGCGATCAAATGGGCGAACAGCTTTGAATTGCCAATTTACATCACAGAAAACGGTTGCGACGACAGCAAAGATGATTTTCGCAGGCGCTATTTACTCGAACATCTGCAAGCCATGTGGCATATGATCAACAACAACAGCCCGGTAAAGGGTTATTTCCACTGGACCCTGGTGGACAATTTCGAATGGGAACGCGGCTGGAGCCAACGCTTCGGCTTATGGGGGCTGGACCCGCTAACACAGATCCGCACCAAGCGTGTTAGCGCAGACCTGTATGCGGAAATCTGCCGGACAAACGCGATCACGTCTGAGGCGGTAGAGAAATTCGCCCCTGAGGTGTACGACTTACTCTATCCGGAGTAAAAAAAGACCGACAATTACGGATTGACCTATGGTTTAAAATAGCACCAATTCTCCTTCGGGCTTGAATCTTGCAACTATATAGGCAGGTTTAGTTCAAAGGAGAAGAACATGTTTAGCATCATTCGAGATTTCTTCCTGCAATTAGTCAATCCGCTTGCGTTTGTGAGTGTGGTTCTCTTTATTTCCCTATTCTTAATCAAAAAAAAGCCGAAAACAGCCATCTGGTTTGTCGTAATTTGTTTGGTGATCATCACCGTCTTTGGTAACCCCTATTTCTCAACTTTCCTGACTCGCTCAATGGAATGGCGCCATATGCCCAACCAGGCCATGCCAAACGCCGATGCAATTCTGCTTATTGCTAATGGAACATATGTTTCGGAGACCCCGCGACAGCGCGTTGAGGTGGGGGAGGAAGCTGACAGTGTGCTCTACAGTGCCATGTATTATCAACAAAAACTTGCGCCTGTGATCATTGTCAGTGGAAGCTCTGTACGCGCAAACAGCACAAAAGTCCTTTTGATGGAACTGAGCGTGCCCGAGGATGCGATCATTGTTCAGGCAAATTCTTCCAATTTGCGCGAGGATGTTTCCCTCTCGCTGGAGATAATTAAGGAAAAGGAAATCAAATCCGTCATTTTAGTGACCTCCGCCCTCAAAATAGATCGCACCATGTTCTTACTGCGGGAAAGTGATTTGACCGTCACCCCCGCACCCACCAATTACCGGGTCACGCTCAGCGATTGGCAGAACCTGACTGATTGGAAATGGCAGCAAATCATTACCCACCTCTTGCCTACCAGTGCCGCGTTGGAGCAGACCTTCCAGGCATTGTGGGAATACTTTGGCCTGACCTTTTATCGAATCAGGTCCATCTTTTAACCAGGTTAGTTCGCTGACCCTCTATCAGCGATAAAACTTCCGCGAAAAGCCTGTTGGTTCAGCCAGCAGGCTTTTGTGTTTAATTTTGAAAGGGAACAGAACGAGGATAGAATTCGTCATCAAGGTAGAGAAGATAAGGAGAAGGAATGAAACGATTGCTCTTAACCTGCCTGGCAGTTTTGTTTTTTCTAAGCGCTTGCGTTCCGATAACACCTCAGCCAGATCCCAACACTGATTTACCAACCGAGGAAAAGGAAATGTTAACCGGCAAAGTTGATTACAATCCAAACCCACAATATACATCCGAAGAAACCGTAAAACTGGCAGATGCAAACAACCAATTCGCTTTTGATCTTTACCAACAACTCAAGAGCGGACAAGGAAACTTGCTTTATTCCCCCTATAGCCTTTTTCAAGCCTTGACCATGGTCTATGGCGGCGCCAGAGGTGATACCGCAGACCAGTTCGAACAGGTCTTGCATTATTCCTTCTCGGAAGAAGAGATTCACCGGGTGAGCAACGCGCTCAACATCGCGCTTTCTTCAAAATCAGGCTCTTCAGATCAGGATGATCAAACCTTCATACTTGAAATTGCCAACGCGCTTTGGGCACAGCAGAATGGACACATCGAGGAGTCTTACCTCGATTTGTTATATGAAAACTATGCCGCCGGCATGCGCACCGTCGATTTTTCCCAATCGCAGGAAGCTGCTGACTTGATCAACCAGTGGGCAAAGGAACATACGAACGACAGGATCAAGGAAATCGCTACGCCCAGTATGTTCAATGCCAACACCCGCCTTGCTCTGACCAATGCTGTTTACTTCAAAGGAGCCTGGCGACTACCTTTCATGGCAGCTAATACCCATAAGCAGGATTTCAAGCTTTTGAGTGGTGAAGCGGTCGAAGTGGATATGATGACGGCTTTTGAGGAATTCCGCGCGCTGAAGAATGACCAGGTCCAAATGGTTGAACTGGGTTACTACAACAGCCCGATGGTGATGGACTTGATCGCGCCTGTAGATGGCAACTGGGAGGCTTTTTCTCAAACGCTTACTACAGGATTGCTGGAAGATTACCTGAACCAACTAAGCACGAACAGGGTCAACTTGAGCCTGCCAAAGTTCAAGATCGAGACCCCGGAAATGGATTTGATCAACCCAATGCAAGCCCTCGGACTGATCGATGTTTTTGGGATGAACGCTGATTTATCCGGTATGACCGGTGATAAGAGCCTTCTGATTTCGACCCTTGTGCAAAAAGCTTTCATTGATGTCAACGAAGCCGGAACCGAAGCTGCCGCCGTCACCATCGCTGTAGCCCAGGAGAAGGGCATGATTTCTCCTGAACCAATCACGATAAGCTTTGACAGCCCCTTCCTATACCTAATCCGTGATACCGATACTGGCACGATTCTGTTTATCGGTCAGTTAATACAACCATAAGGAGTAAAAAACCTTTTTTGAAGGAGTAAAAAATGAAAACACACAGACTATTGATAACTGCCACACTAATCCTCGCATTCATATTGAGTGCTTGTAGCCCTGCAGTCGAGACCATTGAACCAAAACCAACCGACAGCATAACCGAACCCTACCCGATTGAGGAAACCCAGGAGCCAGGACAGGCTTATCCGGTCGAGGAAAGCCCCACGCAACCAGGTTCTGGCGATGTCAGCGGTGGTATGGCGTACATTACTGACCCGGTCGCCAGTCAGGATGACCTGCGCGATCATGCTGAAGATATTAACAAGTTTGCCATCCAACTCTATCGCAAATTGGCTGCGGAAGATGGCAACCTGATCTATTCGCCTTACAGTATCTACCAGGCTTTCCTGATGGTCTATGCTGGTGCTGATGCTGAGACAAAGACTGAAATTGCCCAGGCATTAGATATCGAGATGGATGATGACAAAGATGTTCATAATCTGATGAATGCGCTCAACAAGTTGCTGACCACCCCGCCTGCTTACCTGGACGAAAATGCGCAGCCGCTGCAATTCAATGTTGCCAATGCGCTTTGGGTCCAACAGGATATTGAAATAAGCCAGGACTTTTTGGATACACTTTCAGCGAATTACAATGCCGGCTTGAAACTGGTTGATTTTTCCAATCCTGAAGACGCCCGCCAGGCGATCAACTTGTGGGTTGCCGCGCAGACAAATGACAAAATCAAAGATTTGATCCCCCAGGGTGTGCTTAACGAGCTGACCCGCCTGGTGATCACCAATGCTGTCTACTTCAAGGGTGCCTGGCAGAATCCGTTCAACCCGGACAGAACAACCAGCGAGCCTTTTTTCTTACTGGATGGCAGCGAACAAGCAGTTGAAATGATGCGCAATAGCTACACAGGCGCTGGTTTGGTAAGCGAACGCTTCCAGGCTGTCAAATTGCCTTACCAGGGCGGCAATTATGCCATGGCGGTCATCATGCCTACCGGTGATTTCGGAGAATTCGAACAAAGCCTGGATGAAGATGGCTTAAAGCAGATTTTGAGCGAATTCGATGGCATATTTGGTCAGGTCAACCTTGGAATGCCCAAATTCAAGACTGAAAGCTCATTCAACCTGGGTGAACAGATGAAAGCCTTGGGTATCCAACAAGCATTTGACAGCCAGGCAGCTGACTTTACCAGCATCAGCGACAAGATGGATCTGTACATCACGGATGTTTTGCACAAGGCCTACATCGATGTAAATGAAGAAGGTACCGAAGCCGCCGCAGCTACAGCCATAGCGGTAGGTACGACCTCCATGCCAGCCGATAGTTGGGACATCACTTTCGACCATCCGTTTATTTATGTGATCTACGAGACCACTACCAACGCGATCGTTTTTATGGGTCGCGTAGTAGCGCCGTAAAAGTTAGTTGGAATATAGTAACACCCCGTCATGTCCTGGCGGGGTGTTGTTTTTTTGGGTTTGACAATGTTTTCGTAGGCCAAGATTGGACGCCATCTTGCCGAAAAAAAGTGCACATTGGCGGCGTCCAATCCGGCAAACCTCGTCTTAAAGACGCCTCACTAATAGGGAAGATGCTGTGCCGGATTGAATGCGGTATAAGCCTAAGCGATCAAATGTCAAACACCACATCGAATTACAGCTTACAGCTGTGCAACTAAAAAACAGTTGGTTACTTTGCAACACGCATGTTGCGGATTTCGCGGAATTTTTCTTTCTCAGCCGGGGTGAGATGCTTTGGAACCGTCACCTGGATGGTCACGTACAAATCGCCGAATTGTGACGGGTTTTTCAGATTGGGCATGCCCAAACCCTTCAGCCTGAAGCGTTTGCCGCTATCACTTCCTTCCGGGATCGTTAGGTGGATCGTTTTGGTCATGGTGTTAATCCCAATCTCGCCGCCCAGAACCGCGGTGTAGAGGTCTACCGGGACATCCAGGTAGAGGTCGTCGCCTTTGCGTTTAAAATCCGGGTCGGGCAAAATATTGACCTTCAGGAACAAATCCGCTCCGCCAGCCTGACCGCCTAAACGCACTTTTGAACCAGTTTTAACACCAGCAGGAATGGAGGCTTCTATCTTTCGACCATCTTCAAACTGGAGTATTCGCTTCGTGCCGGTGTAAGCTTCATGCAGAGTCAAATCGACTGCATGTTCCAGGTCCTGCATGCGCGGCTGCGCCTGGCGGGTTTGCTGCCCAAAACCAGTTCTGAAGCCCCCTCCTCCAAAAAGAGTCTCAAAGAAATCAGAAAAACCGCCCAAGCCGCCCATGTCGCCAGAACCGCTCATACCACCAAACATCTCGCTGAATTCCTCCGGAGAGACCGTGCGGTAACTGGTACGTCCACCAGGCGATTGCTGCCAGCGACCCCAATCGAAGCCGCCGGGCTGCCCACCAGAATGCTGGTAGTTTTGCCATTCAGAGCCGAACTGGTCGTACTTCTTGCGTTTTTCGGCATCCGAAAGCACTTGGTAGGCTTCGTTTACTTCTTTAAATTTGTCTTCAGCCCCGGCCTCTTTGTTTACATCCGGGTGATACTTACGCGCCAGGTTGCGGTACGCGCTTTTGATCTCATCATCCGTAGCGGTTTTACTGACGCCAAGCGTGCCGTAATAATCTTTATATTCCATAATATCCAGCTCTAAAAGTTTGTATTTATTTTATCTGTAGTGTGTAGATTTCTCGTTAACAACTTTCACAAAGTATGCGTTTCAAAAGTGCGTAGTCAAGGGAAAAAAGAGGAAGTTCCAATACAAT
>WOZC01000079.1 GCA_011620465.1 Anaerolineaceae bacterium
TGGTCACCAAGGCTATCCATAACGCCTCCCAGTTTTGGCTTAACCTGGGTGTGGACGGCTTCCGCGTCGATGCTGCCCGCTACCTCTTTGAAGAAGGTGTCAGCCAGCAAGACACCAAGAGCAGTATTGCCTGGTTCCAAGATTGGCGTGGATTCTACACCTCCATCAACCCTGAAGCCTACACCGTGGGAGAGGTTTGGACAGACACGCAAATTATCGCCAAATACAACGAACCCACCCGCGGCATGCAGGAATATTTCATGTTCGACCTGGCAGCTGATATCCTGGGAGGCATCTATTCGCCCGATCCTTCCCGCATCATGAAGAGTTACCTGGACACACTAGCATACTTCCCGGATCAGCAGTTTGCCACCTTTTTGACCAACCATGACCAACAGCGCGTCGCCTCGTATTTTGGCGGACGCTTGCAGCCTCAAAAACTGGCAGCCTTTATTTATTTGACCGGTCCAGGCACACCTTATCTCTATTACGGAGAAGAAATTGGCATGATCGGCGGAAAACCAGATGAGTTGATCCGAAAACCAATGCAGTGGTCAGCCCAGGCTAATGGCGGTTTCAGCGACGAAGAGCCTTGGCAGGAACTGGCAAAGGGTTGGGAAGAAACCAACGTCGAAACCGAAAGCCAGGACCCTGAATCGCTGCTCAACTGGTATAGAGCCCTCATCAATACGCGAAATCAATTCCAAGCCCTGCAAAAGGGGAGCTATTTGCCCTTCAGTTCCTCCTGCCGCCGGCTCTATACAGTCGCACGCGTCTATGAAGACCAGATTGTGCTGGTGATGGCTAACCTCGGTGTGCAAACCATGGAAAATTGCACGATTTCGATCGAAGAAAGCCCGCTGGCAGGCACCTGGCAGGTCGAAAACGTTTGGGGCGATCTGCCGTTCAACGAAATCACTTTCGCAGACAATGGCGCGTTATCCGAATTTCAGGTATCACCCCTGCTTGAAGGTGGGCAAACCATGATCCTTATCCTGGGCAAGTAATTGCCCGTTATTATCTTTCTAAAAGGAGAAAAATGAAAAAACTGGTGAAAATATTGAGTTTTCTTTTACTACTTTCAGTTCTGGCTGGCTGTGGTGCCCCCACTTCAACCCCTGTTCCCACGGAAATTCCGACCGAGGAAGTACCTGAAGTAGTGGAAACAGCTGAACCAGCTGCAGAGCTTCCCCTGTATGTTAATCTTACCTGGCATCAGCACCAACCTCTCTACTATAAAAACGAAGAGGGTGTCTACACCCGTCCATGGGTGCGCGCGCACGCCACCAAAGACTACCTTGACATGGCAGAGTTGGTTGCGCAGCATCCCGGAATGAAAGCCACTTTCAACCTGACCCCATCCCTGATGCGGCAGTTGGATGATTACGTCAACAATAACGCCAAAGATCTCTATTGGACAATGGCTGAGGTTCCGGCTGCTGAACTGACTCTGGAGCAAAAAAACTTCATACTTACTCGTTTCTTTGACGCCAACTGGGACCACATCATCGCGGTCCATCCTCGCTACCAGGAACTGCTTGACCTGCGCGGTGGCACCGATGAAGATGCTATCGCCGCTGCAGTAGAGACCTTCACCGAGCAAGATTTTCGGGATCTGCAAATCTGGTTCAACCTCGCCTGGGTTGACCCCGATTACCTTGCCCAGGAGCCTTTCAAAGCCCTGGTAGATAAGGGTCGGGATTTCAGCGAGGAAGATAAAGTTGTGCTGTTTGAGGGTATCAAGGCATTGATCGCCAAGGTGATCCCAACCCACAAAGACCTTCAGGATCAAGGGATCATTGAAGTTATAACCACTCCATATGCTCATCCGATTTTGCCCCTGATCTATGACACTGACCTGGCTTTGGTCGGCAACCCCAAAGCGAGCATGCCTCAGGAACGTTTCAGCTACCCTGACGACGTAATCTTCCATTTGCAGAAAAGCGTAGAAATGTACGAAGAGCACTTCGGCATGCCTATACGCGGCATGTGGCCAGGTGAGGGCTCGGTCGCTGAACAAATCGTACGGTTGGTGAGCGATGCTGGCTACAAGTGGATGCAGACCGGAGAGCCTGTTCTGGTCGCCTCGCTGGGTATGGTGGGCGACCGCTTCGCACGGGATGGTTCAGACACTGTTTCCGACCCCGATACGCTCTACCGTCCCTACTACGTCCAGGGAGAGACTGGCGAAAAAGTAGCGGTTTTCTTCCGTGACTGGGTCATTTCCGACAAAGTTGGCTTTACTTATTCTGGTATGAGCGGCGAAGACGCTGCGCAGGACATGGTCAATCGTCTCGAAAACATCCGCGCCAGCCTGGAAGGCACCGAAGGTCCTCACATTGTCACCATCGTTGTAGATGGCGAGAATGCCTGGGAAAACTATGACAACGACGGCAAGGAATTTTTCCACGCTCTGTACACGAAACTGGCTACCAGTGAAACCCTGAAAACCATCACTCCCTCGGAATATCTCGAGCTCTACCCAGAGCAGCGTGAACTGCCGGAACTCTTTCCGGGTGCCTGGTTCAGTGCTAATTATGATACCTGGATCGGTGAAGACGAAGAAGCCGAAGCCTGGGATTTGCTGGCCAAGGTACGGGCTGACCTGAAACAATACGAAGATGGAACCCTCAGCGCAACCCCCGAAGCCCTGGCAGAGGCACAGGATTTTATGTACCTGGCTGAAGGTTCTGACTGGTTCTGGTGGTACGGTACTGACCAGGATTCTGGTCAGGATAGCTACTTTGATGAAGGCTACCGTGCCCTCCTGAAGGGTGTATACACTTCGCTGGGTGTTGAGTATCCTGCTTTTCTTGACCTGCCGATCATCCAGCCGCAACCCCTCAAACCGACCGTTGCAGTCAGCGGACAGACCACCGCTTTGATCGATGGAATCTTCACAGAAGAAGAGTGGGCAACTGCAGCCGTTTATCAGGGCGAAGAAGGCGCTCCCATCCAGGCGTTCGCCTACGGTATGGATCAGGAAAACCTTTATCTCCGCTTTGATCTCCTCGAGTCACTCAATGCTGATGGGGTCATCGAGGTGTATTTGAACGCGTCAGGCGATGCCAACAAGCAGATTGTCGATTTGTCTGGAGAAAACCAACTGGTATCTGCCGCTTCCCGTCTGATTGAAATCAAGCCCGGGAAGCCTTTTGCTAGACTATACCAAACTGACGGTTCAGTTTGGACACTTCAAGAAGAACAAATTGGTCAGCTGGCTGCTGAAAGTAATGTGATTGAATTTTCAATGCCAAAATCTGTTTTAGGTGAGGTTAGTGCCGGCAGCGTCGTGCCTGCCCAGGTTGTATTCAATGAGGTTGAGTCGGTTCAATTCAATCAATCTGCTCCACTTGGGATCCAATACTTTAGTTTTGAGCCGCTCACCACGCTGTTGCGGATCGAAGACCCTGAAGGGGATGACTTTGGTCCTGGTACCTACACCTATCCAACCGATGGCGTCTTCAAAGCGGGCGATTTTGACCTGACTTTCTTCGATATCTCAAGCGATGGTGCCAATCTTTACTTCACTTTTGGAATCAAATCAGAGATCACCAATGGCTGGGGCTCTCCCTCGGGCTTTTCAGTCCAAACTTTTGATGTTTACATCGATAAAGATCCTGGCTCTGGAACTGGTGCCCGCCTGCTCCTACCAGGTCGCAACGCTGCCCTGGCTGCTGATAATGGCTGGGATATTGCCCTCTGGATTGAAGGCTGGACTCCGCAGGTGGTCGTTCTTGATGCTGATGGCGCGCCCGTAAACTACACCGAAGCCACCAGCGCGATGAAGGTCTATGTCGATAACAGCCAAAACGCTGTTGTTGCCAGCGTACCTGTGGAATTCTTCGGAGAAGGTGAACCAGCCACATGGGCATTCGCGGTCGCCTTGCTTGGACAGGAAGGCTACCCTGCTGATGGCGTCTGGCGCGTACGCGATATCAGCCAGAAAGCGGAAGCCTACCGTTTTGGCGGTTCTCCTGCGGACAACAACCACACCCGCATTGTCGACCTGCTCATTCCCGAAGGCGCGGAAGTAAGCCAGCAGGATGCCTTGGGCAACTATCCCTCCTCAGCTTCCCCAGTGGATGGCAAAGGTCCGGACGACTTTGCCATTGTTCCTATGATATTAGTAGAAAGTGCGAATTAAGAGAGAATCATGACTGAAGACTTTTACCTTGCTTCCAAACCCAGACCAGATGTTGAGCTGACGCTCGATGATGGACGTGTCATCACCGGAAAGCGAGGGGCGAAACTGGAAGAATTTATCAAGATTATCCAGGAGGACCAACAGCCTCTGATTGTTGGTGTGGTCCTCAATGGTTCTCTCCGGGAGCTGACTTTTCCATTGGAGCAGGACGGTGTTGCCAGCCTGATCACGATGGCTGATGCTGATGGGGCTCGCATCTACCGACGCTCGCTGGTTTTCCTGCTCGAGGTAGCTTTTAAGCAATGTTTTCCAGAGGGTCTGCTGACTATTGATCACTCCGTCTCTTCGGGTGGGTATCACTGCCAGATCCAGAACTTGAAAGGTTTTGGTCAGCCCGAAGTAGAAGAGCTTGAGCAGTATATGCATAAATTGGTGGACGACGATATTCCTTTCATCCGCGAAACCGTTCCCTTGCAGGAAGCTGTAGAATACTTCACCGCCACTGGAGAATTAGACAAGGTAGACCTGCTTAAGTATCGAAAGCGTCCAGACTTGGTACTATACCGTGCTAACAACACGCGGGATTACCATCATGGCTATATGGTACCTTCATCCGGTTATTTGAAGAGCTTTGAGTTGGACCTGGTTGAAGAAGGCTTTGTGCTTCGTTTCCCTCGCCGCCACAATACAAAAATTATTGAGCCTTTGGGCAAATTCCCGACTCTCCTTAAAACCTTTAGAGAATATGGCGATTGGCTGAACAAACTTGGGATTCCATCCGTGGGTGCGCTCAATGATGCCATTCAGGATGGGCATATCGACGAAGTCATCCTGGTTTCCGAAGCCCTGCATGAGATGCAAATATCCAAAATTGCAGATCAAATCTACGAAAATCGTGATCGAGTCAGCGTCATTTTAATCGCCGGTCCGAGCTCCTCCGGCAAGACCACCTTCTCCAAAAGGCTTGGTATCCAGCTGGTTGCCAGGGGCATCAACCCCTTCGCGCTCGAGATGGACAATT
The DNA here is from genome assembly GCA_011620465.1 of Anaerolineaceae bacterium. Classification (GTDB taxonomy): domain Bacteria; phylum Chloroflexota; class Anaerolineae; order Anaerolineales; family Anaerolineaceae; genus Mesolinea. The sequence goes on from WOZC01000079.1 coordinate 5,169, forward strand.
TCTTTGTAGATCGTGATAAAACTCCGCTTTTGCCTGACGGAAGCAAGGATTTTGAATCCTTGCAAGCCATGGATCTGGACCGCTTGAACAACGTTGTTAAAGCCCTGATTGCTGGTCATGAGGTGCACCTGCCGCACTACAACTTTATTTCTGGGTTGAGTGAAGAAGGCAAAATCGCCAGGTTGAATCAGGATGACATCGTCATCCTCGAAGGTATTCACGGTCTGAACCCCAACCTTCTGCGGGATATCGACCCTTCGAACACCTTCAGAATTTACATTTCCTGCCTCACCCAACTCAATCTTGACCGGCATAACCGGATTTCTACCACTGATACTCGTATGATCCGGCGCATCGTACGTGATGCCCGCGACCGCGGTTACAGCGCAAGCCAGACTATCGCACGCTGGGAGAATGTGCGGATGGGTGAAAAAAGGCAAATTTTCCCGTACCAGGAAAACGCCGATGTGATGTTTAATTCTGCCCTGGCTTATGAGATTTCAACCTTGAAGCCGTTGGTGGAACCGCTCTTGCGCCAGGTCAGTTTTGGCACGATGGAACACATTGAAGCCAAACGCTTGTTGAAATTCTTGGAATGGTTCCTGCCAACTACGACAGAATATGTACCGGACAACTCGTTGCTGAGGGAATTCATCGGCGGTTCGATTTTAACCGATTTCTCAATGTGGCAGCGATGATATAGCACACACATTCCCCATTAGCGATATAAAAAGGCTGCACTACAGTCAAGGCAGCCTTTTTATACCGCTCAAAAAGCTTTTACTCCGTAAGTGACTTCTTGATCATCACTGACAATCTTCTGATGCCTTCCCGAATCTTTTCCGGGTTTGTCGCAGAGAAGTTCAACCGCATCGTATTCACCGGACCGCCATTGGGGTAGAACGGCACGCCAGGAACGTATGCCACCTTCTCTTCCACAGCCTTCGGGAATAGTTCCAGGCTGTCACAGCCTTCCGGCATACGCAGCCAGAGGAATAAACCGCCTTTCGGCACAGTCCAGGTGGTTCCTTCTGGCATAAAATCCTCAAAAGCCTGCAGCATGGCATCACGGCGTTCTTTGTATACCCGCTTGATCGTCTCAATGTGCCCCGGCAGCCAATCTGAGTTTGCCATCTCGTAAGCGACATACTGATCAAAAGTCGAACACTGCAAGTCGGCGCCTTGCTTCGCCTGTACCATGCGTTTAATGACCTCAGCAGGTCCAATCACCCAGCCAATCCTCAGGCCAGGAGCAAGAATCTTGGAGAAGGTGCTGGTATAGATGACGTTACCTTCAAAATCACCGCTGCCGCATTTGTGGTATTCCGCGTCCAATGCTGCAATTGGGGTAATAGGCTCGCCTTCGAACAAAAGTTTGCCATAAGGATCATCTTCAATCAACGGCACTCCATACTTGCTCGCCAATTCGATCAATTTCTTCCGGCGTTCAAGAATCATGGTAACACCCAGAGGATTGTGGAAGTTAGGCAAAACGTACATAAACTTGATATTTTGCTTGATGAGACCTTCCAGATTGTCAGTTACCAAACCATCTGCGTCAGTGTTAGCTGTCACATAAGTCGGTCCATATGTGTTCCATGCCTGGATCGCGCCAAGGTAGGTCGGGGATTCAGTCAAAATCCGGTCTCCGTTGTTGACAAAAATCCGTCCTACAAAATCGAGGGCTTGTTGGGAGCCAGTCGTGATAAGGATGTTATCCTTCTTGACTCCGAGCCCATATTTTTTCACGTCGTCCGCAATCCATTGACGTAACGGGTCGTACCCCTCTGTTGTCGTATATTGCAGGGCTTTCTGTCCGTTTTCAGTCAAGACCTTTTCACATGCAGCTTTCATCTCTTCAATTGGGAAAAGTTCAGAGGCGGGGAATCCACCTCCAAAAGAGATTACATCTGGCTGATTTGTGACTTTCAGTAACTCTCGGATGAATGAACTCTTCATCCTTTGAGTTCGGTTGGCGAAACGAAGTTCCCAGGGTGTTGGCATATTTTTGCTCTCCTTTTTTTGATATGTCTATTTCATGTATCGACTTACAATTGTTGCCGCGCCAGGCAGGGCTACCCGATCGCCAGGGGTGAGTTGAGCGGGTGGATTTTGCCTCCAGTTTGGCGCGTTTTGGAAAATGAATATCTTGGTGCCCTCCACGGCTGCTTTCTTGTCAATAAATGCCTGACCGGTCAGGTAACCTTGGCTGTCGATCGCGCAGCTGGTGACCTTGCCAATCATGCGTCCCTTAAGATCGCAAACCGGGTCGCCATGGTGAGCCATGCGTACCGACTTCTCGTCAAAAGTAAAGCGTGCGACTACACCAGTGCGTTCGGCTTCACGTTTAACAAAAGCTTCTCTGCCGATAAACCAGGCCGAATTTAGTTTGAGGAAGGGCAGGAACCCAGCCTCACCGATCGTAAGGTTCATGTCACCACCCATTTCATGTCCGTACAAGGGCAGTCCAGCTTCAGTGCGCAGGGAATCACGCGCGCCCAAACCGTTCGGCAGCATACCCAGGGGGGTGCCAGCTTCCATGATGGCATTCCAGAAGTGAACCGCGTTGTCCGGGTGAACAAAGAGTTCAAAAGCCATCTTTTCACCGGTGTAGCCGGTTCGTGAGACAATCACATCGATACCAGCAAGGACGCTCTGGCAAAGTTGGTTTCGATTTAAGCGGCGGATCTTGCGCTGTTCAGCTGGTTCGGCGATCGCGCACAAAATTTCCCGGCTGAGTGGTCCTTGAAGGGCGATATCAACCAGCATATCTTTGCCTTCCTTGGCATCTTTCAGGTTGCGCAAGATAACATGGCGACCAAAAATAGTGACCCATGGGCGTTCCCGATCAACCAGGACTTCACCGTCTTTCACAGCATTGAGCCATGCCCAGTCTTTTTCTTCGTTGGCGGCATTGACCACCAACAGATACTTTTCTTTCGCGATGCGA
>WOZC01000028.1 GCA_011620465.1 Anaerolineaceae bacterium
TAGATTTCATTGATGACGGCATCCCAATCGAAGGCGTATGCAAAACCGCGGCGAACGTGGACATCATCAAAGAAAGTGGGGGGAGCGCCGTTGCCGTCGAGCATATTGGAACCAAGATATTGGCTCTGTGAGACAGGTTCTTCTACCACAGGTTCTTCTGTGGGTTCTTCAACAACAGGTTCTTCTGTGGCTGGTTCTTCAACAACAGGTTCTACTACTGGTTCAGTAGCAGTCGTTTGGCAGGCTGCCAAAAGCATACTGACAACCAATACCAAAGCAATTAATACAGAAAACTTACGCATTTTTCTCCTCCTTGAGAGAATTCTTTTTAAATTAACTTGGTTTTGTCAATCTTTTATAGTGATTTTTCTTCAGTCAGCACCTCCTTCGAACGAGTGGGCAACTCAGCCTTGAAGCATTCAACAAAGTGACCGGGTTTGATTTCACGAAATTCGGGTCTACCCTTTTCACATTCTTGATCTGCCAAAGGACAGCGGGTTCTGAAACGACAGCCAGACGGTGGATTTACCGGCGATGGCACGTCGCCTTCCATGATGATACGTGTGTTCTTACGATAATGCTCGGGGTCCGGCACCGGAATGGCGGAGAGCAGAGCTTTTGTATAGGGATGCAGCGGATTTTCGTATATTTCATTGCGATCCGCCAGCTCAACAATGATTCCCAGGTACATCACCGCTACACGGTCGCTGATGTGACGAACCATGGAAAGGTCATGTGCAATGAACAGATAGGTCAGGTTAAGCTCTTTTTGCAGGTCTTCAAACAAATTTACGATCTGCGCCTGGATGGAAACATCCAGGGCGGAAATTGGTTCATCGCAGACGATGAAATCCGGGTTCAACGATAGAGCCCGGGCAATACCAATACGCTGACGCTGTCCACCAGAGAATTCGTGCGGGAAACGGTATATAAAGTCCGGGTCCAACCGCACCAGGTGCATCAGCTCCTTGACACGGTCATCGATCTGTTTGCCGGTTTCCAACCCAAAAGCCACAAGTGGCTCAGCAACAATGTCGCGCACAGTCATGCGTGGGTTCAGGCTGGCATAAGGATCCTGGAAAATCATCTGGATTTTCTGGCGCATCAAGCGCATGGGCTCTTCTTTGAGACTCACAAGGTCAGTATCTTGAAAGAAAATATGACCAGCTGTCGGTTTGTAGAGCTGAACGATGGCTCGTCCAGTCGTGGTTTTTCCACATCCAGATTCTCCAACCAAACCGAGAGTTTCACCTTTATGGATTTCGAAAGAGACTCCGTCCACAGCTTTCACAGAACCAACCTGCCGGCGAATCACACCGCGGTAGATTGGAAAATGGACTTTCAAATCTTCTACCCTGATCAATGTTTCGTCATTATTCTGCATCACGTACGCTCCCATCTTCAATATTCACCCAACAAGCCACCCGATGGCCTTCCTCGATGGGCAGTAACGGAGGATTTTCCATCCTGCATTTCTCGATCACCCATTTGCAACGTGGAGCGAATGGACAGGAGTGAGGTTCTTTATAAAGCATCGGAGGCATTCCATCGATGGAGTACAAGCGTTTACGTCCTACTGTCTGAACCTGGGGCAAGCTGCCCAACAGACCAATTGTGTAAGGATGCGAAGGTCTGCGATACAACTCGTCGATCAGGGCTTCCTCGATAACAAAACCGCCATACATCACGTTCACACGGTGGGCAATACTGGCAACCACACCTAAATCGTGCGTGATCCAGATGATGGCCATACCAACTTCTTCGCGTAAACGGATCACCAGGTCAACGATCTGTGCCTGGATGGTCACATCCAAAGCGGTGGTGGGCTCATCGGCAATCACGATCTGAGGTGCGCAGCTGAGCGCCATGGCGATCATAACACGCTGACGCATACCACCAGAATATTGATGCGGGTAATCTTTCAGGCGATCACCTGCTCTTGGGATACCAACTTGCTCGAGCAATTCAATTGAGCGAGCACGTGCTTGCTCCTGGGTAAAGCCCAGATGCAGCATCAAAGGTTCAGCCAGCTGCTTGCCAATAGTCATAACCGGGTTCAAGGAGGTCATCGGATCCTGGAAAATCATCGAGATCTGACCACCCCGGACATGCCGGATTTCGTCATTGGTCATCTGGAGCAGGTCCTTCCCTTTGAACATCGCTTTACCTGCCACAATCTTACCAGGGGGCTGTTGGATCAGGCGAAGGATGGAAAGCATTGAGACACTCTTGCCGCAACCGCTTTCGCCGACAATTCCCAGCGTCTCCCCTTCGTTGAGTTTGAAATCGACACCATTAACGGCATGAACAACCCCTTCGGGGGTGTTGAACTGTGTCTTCAATCCTTGTACATTCAGTAATTCACTTGTCATTAACTTGTCCTTAATTGAACTTTATTAGACCTTTATAATGGAAAATGTGATTTTTTGCTAAGTTGTTAATAAATTGGAATAATCGTCGGTCTGATTATATCATTGTTGAAAAGGTCAATCCTTTGATTTTTTTGTAGTGATTTTTTTTGTTGATCAAGAGCGAATTGCTCCATTCGATTAAACCGTAAATGAGTGATTTCGCAGAAAGTAGGTTGGGAGTAAACAATGTGACAGAGCGCATATTTACCGTCAAAATCAACCAAAACTTTCATTAATCCCAGGTAATTATCCGCTGAAACCAATGTTAGCGTATGCGGCTTTAACACGAGGTCATCCAAAGGACGGAGGATGCTTAGCTGCATCTTTCTGGCTTCCAGTTTGTCAACCTCCTGGTCGTAATAGGTTGCTCCGTTTTGCAGGAGTTCGTCTATTGTGACAAGTGGCTCGCGAAAATGGTTGGTCATCAGCAAATCGCCGGAAAACCCTGCTCCTGTCATGATTACAATGCAGATAATGAAGGGGATCAAGGCGCCAACCGAGCTTGATGAAGCCAATCTCTGGTCAATGAGCAAATTTTCCAGGATTCCGCACAGGACGCAGGTGAAACCAATCGCTAAGATCCCGACAAACCAATAATGACCAATATTTGTCAATTCCTCGAAACTAATGACAGGGATAAACTCAGGAATGAGCTTGGTTGTGAGCCAGGGTGCGAGTTTAATTGGAATATTGATGACCAGATAGGTAAACAAAACCGCTAATCCAGCCCAGAGCACCAGACTCAATAATCCATTTTCAAATTTTGCCGTCAGGTACCCCGCTAAAAGAGCTGTGGGTACACAAATGAGAAGTGCTGGAAGGAACTTGAGAAAAGGCAGCGAAACATTAGACCGAATTAAGATGATAGCATCCATCCCCCAAGCAGCCAGTGTAAAAAATAATCCAGCGATCAGTCCATAAACAACGCCAAGGTTTGTTCGCTTACGCGAAAAACTGCTTACCATCAATTTAGTATATCGCAAATGTATACTATGGATGTAAAGCACTTATCATAAAACACTTATCATATAATTTAACACCAGGTATGAACTTTTAGCATTCCTTGCACAACATCCCTTGCTTTGCGTTTGACAAACCGGCGTACAAGGGCTAAACTTAATTTCACTTTATTCGACTATACGAAACGTGGGAGTCATGATGAACCAGAAAGACAAAGCAATCAGCGCACATATCTCGGAGAGCACACTGCTCCAACCGGCTATTCAAGCCTGGAAAATCTTTTTGCGAGATCAAGGTCGCTCTCATCACACGCTTAAAGCATTTGAAGCGGACATGATGCTGTTGGAAGAATTTATGCCCACCGACAAACAAATTGGGCAAATCTCCACAAAAGACCTCGAAGATTACCTGACCTGGCTCGAAAAGGACCGCGGCGTTCCATGCAGTCCGAAAACACTCTCCCGTCGGATCACATCGCTCAAATCCTTTTTCCGCTGGCTGACTCAAAATGCAGTCCTATCTGTTGACCCGGCTGAAAAACTGTTACAGAAAACTGTCACCAGCCCCCTGCCAACCGTTCTCACCGCCAGGGAGCTGAAAGTTGCTCTTGAAGCAGCTGATTCAATTCGTACTTCTGCCAGTGCCGACCCGCGACCCTACGTTTTGCTGCTCTTGGTACTGGAAACTGCGCTGAAAAAAGGCGAATGCCTGAACCTGAAGACCAATCACCTTGAATTGGGCAATCCGGAAGAAGCTTATGTCTTCGTCCGCTATCCCAACCAACGCTATCGTTTTAAGGAACGCAAAATCCTGGTGTCTTCACAGTGGGTGGATGCCTACAATCAATACGCTGAAAAATACCAGATCAAAGACCAGGTCTTTCCCTGGTCACAAAGACGCCTGGAGTATTTGCTCGAAGACGTTACCAACGCCGGTAAGATGGACAAACACATCAGCTTCGACATGCTGCGCTGGACAAGTGCCCTCAACGACCTGTCCACTGGAGTCGAACAAGACAAGATCCGTCAAAAACTGGGTATCTCAAAAATTCAATGGCGCGAAGTGAAAAGCAAACTACGCAACCTGGCTATGCAAAATGGCTACACGCTGCCTGAAGAGGAAGCAAACCAGGGCTAAATCGCGCCCCTATGATAGGAACAAAATGGAATATTCAACTCGTAATGAACGCAAACACGGTTTCCCGTTTGGCTGGATACTGCTTTTTCTAAGCCTTGCCTTGGTTGCCATGGCAGGCATCAGCATCAACAAGATACGCAATGGTCAACCCGGCTTCATGACCAACCTTTGGGAAGGTGAGACCATCACCGAGCCTGACCCTTACCTGGACGGCAGCGCTCTGACCCTGCCCATTCCCGGGTATGTCAAAACAGTGATGCTGCTGGGGTCGGATTATCAGCCCTCCATCGGTTTCCGTACAGATGTGATGCTCCTGGTCGCTATGAACACCAAGACCAGCGAGTTTCATTTGCTTTCTTTCCCACGCGATCTGTGGGTCAACATTCCTGGAGTTGGTCCTCAGCGTCTTAACACTGCCCTTCCTTTTGGTGGAACTGCGTTGCTCAGCGATACGCTGGCTCTCAACTTTGGTTTCAGGCCGGATAATTTCGCCATGGTGGATTTTGACGGCTTCAAGTACATCATTGATGTGATGGGTGGTATTGATGTTGATGTTGAGAAACACATGGAAGACGAATGCTGGCTGAATGACACAGGCTGGTGTGTAATTGAACCCGGCAGGCAATATATGACCGCCGGTGATGCCTTTTGGTACGTTCGCGCCCGCAAAAACACCTCTGACTTTGACCGCAACCGCAGGCAGCAGGAGGTCATCAGAGCGATGGTCAGCAAAGCGCTACGACCATCTGAATTGCCCAATTTACCCAGGGTCTTCAAAGCCGTTACCACCACAGTGGAGACGGATTTAAAGGTCACGGATATGTTCTTATACGTTGTTCCGCTTTCGAAGTTCTTTGATGGACCCGATATCACTTCGTACCAGATCACACCAAATGAAGCTGTACCTGGCATGACCGATGGCGGCGCTTCTGTCCTCTACCCGGACATCAACGCCATCCAGGCAATCATCAGGCAAGCGCTTTGGATTGAATAAGTCGATCAAGACGGCGGGATGAGCTGAAGGTGCAGAACCTCAACCTCATCTCCGGTGACCCGCCAGGCTTGAGCGATCCTCAAGCCTGCCACCCACAAAATCGACCCCGCACTGCAGACAACCGGCCAAGAATTTCGGGCAGCGCGGGGGATTTTTTCGTTAATTAAGAAATCACTCATTTTTTGGTGTTTGTGGACCATACCAAGTGGAGACCAGCGTTCCCCTGTTATTGGCTGTCTGACCACCAATGGCCATTCCAGGTCGGCAGGGTTCAACCAGGCTTGCTGATCGTTTTGCTTATTCTCTTTTGGAAGGCGGTCATACACTGCTTTCTCGACCAGTTCCGCTTTGATCTGCCATCCAAACTCAAGCATGCCTGGATTCTTGAGCGTGAGCTTGATCGGGGTGGAAGGGTAAAGTTGTGGAAATTCTATTAGAGGCAGGTCAAATTTTCCAAGAGAAAGGAGGAAGGTTTCAGGTTGATTTTGGATCAGGATGCCAGCCTTGAAATCTTCCCTGGGAGCAAGACTATCCACGGTTTTTCTTGCGCGCTGTAATTCCACAAAACCCAGATCACGCAGCTCTGGTACCAGATGGTTTGCTGCTTTCATCAAGAGCCGGTATTGAATGGCTTCGTCCAACTGCCCCCATTTGGTACGGTCAAAAAGCAGTGCGTTATTAGAATATTCCCTTACCAGGCAGTTTTGCCAGGCAAGCCCTGTCATTTTTTCCAGTACCTGGCGGTCGAGCTCGATCACACTGGCGTTCCTCGCCAGGATAGTACGGAAGGAAGGCTGGATTACTTCGATTTGGGGAATCAATACATGTCGTAATCGATTGCGATAAAAACGCAAATCGATATTCGATTCATCCTCGATCGGGTTGATATGGTTCTCATCACAATACTTTAGGATCTCTTCCTTGCTGGTGTGCAAAAGCGGTCGCCAAATGGGAACTGTTTCCGAAAATAGATGGAGAGTCTCAACCGGACGCATACCAGCCAAACCATTGATCCCGCTTCCTCGCAAAAAATGCATCAAAATCGTTTCAACCTGGTCATCCAAATGATGAGCAGTCAGGATAGCCTGGGCGTTGTGCCTTTTGGCGACATCGGTCAAAAACCTATACCGGCAGAAGCGGGCAGCTTCCTCCACCCCCATCTTGTTTGCTTTGGCAAATTCACGGACATTGCCAGATCCCATTTCGGGTTTCCACCCCCAATTAACCATGAGCGACCCAACCTGTTCGGCTTGTCTGGCAGAATTGGGTCTTAGTTGGTGGTCATAGTGAGCGGGAACAAGGATCAAGCCAGAATTCAACAGCAGATGTGCAAGGCTAAGGCTGTCAGCCCCTCCAGAGACGCCGATTACGATCGGTCTTTCCGGGTCAGGATTGAACCGTTCAAGAAAATCTGCCAGAAATAGTGCTGAGTCCATATGGAAAATTATAGCTTAAGCAAACTCGTAAAAAGATTGGTCGAGGACCAAATTGTTTACAGTATACTTTAGTTATGTCCCAGAAACCGTTTGTGATTGGATTGACCGGAAACATTGCCTCGGGGAAAAGCGTCATTCGTAATTACCTGGCAAATTTTGGTGCCTACACCATTGACGCCGATCTGACAGCCCAGGACAGCTACTTACCAGGTACTCCTGGTTACCACGCCATCCTGGATGAATTTGGGGAGGACTTGCTCCTTGCAGACGGACAGATAAACCGGAGCAGACTGGGACGAATCGTGTTTGCAGATCCAGGTGAAATGAAGAGGTTGGAAGAAATTGTCCACCCTTATGTCACCCAGGCAATATCAAACCAGATCGAGCATTGCGATCGTCCTATTTTGGTGGTTGAAGCGATCAAATTACTCGAATCTCAAATTGCTTCACAGTGTGATCAAATTTGGACCGCAGCCGCCGATAAACAGGTGCGTTTCGAACGCTTGGTAGAGAACCGTGGGCACAGTGAAAGCCTTGCCTGGACAAAGATCAACTCTCAACCACCGCAGGAAGAGAAAATCGCCCGCTCTGATATCGTGATTTGGACTGATAGAACTTTTGAGGAGACCTTCGGGCAAACAACACAGGCACTGCGTGAATTGGGACTGCCCCTGGTAAGAGAGATCGATCAGGCTCCTCTTTGTCTGAGTTCGATCTTGGAAAGTGAGTTTCCAAGGGCATGTGACCTCTTCTCAGAAGGTACATATCAAGAATGGACATGTGACCGAATTTACCACATTCTGGCTGCAAAATTGGTTCCAACACTCAGTTTTAACGAAGAAGTGATCCAGATCCGGCGGCTCAGCACCCGCCAAAATTTGGCTTTGCTGACCCACCAAGCCCCCATAAAAACAGAGCAAGTTACTAACCAGGCAGTCTTCCCCCTGCTTGAAGCCTGGCTGCAGGGTGCCTACAAGCTCTTAGCAGTTTCTCGTGAAATCTTGCCTTCCAGAGAAGCCTGGCAGTGCGACTTCTTACCAGGTGAAGACATTCCGGATGGCGTACCCCAATCAAACTATGTCGCTTTTTTGAAAGAGAATGGATTGATGCC
>WOZC01000109.1 GCA_011620465.1 Anaerolineaceae bacterium
TTGAATTCCATGGTATGCTCCTTTTTATTGATTTTCTCAATTATAGCCCATAAAATATCACCGTGTATTTCTAACCAGACTTTTCCCGGATGCAGCATGCAGTTCCTTCTATCGTAAAAAGGCCTTGGGATTTACCATGCTACATTCATCAGTTCGTTGGATTGAAAGGGGGGTCTTTAGTTTCAACTGTAGACCCCAATCATCGCCATATTTAGAGACTTATTTTCAAGTTAAAGTGGTCCCATCCTTATTTTGAAATATGAATACCTGACGGCACCATAGCGATTTTTGTCATTTCCCCTGGCTTTTCATGGATTTTCAGAACCAGGGTCAAAGCCCGGGGTTGGCGCTGAGCCATTATCTAGGCTCTCACCTCTGCGCTGTTCGCCTTTGGATTGGAAGCCGTTGAAGCCGATGATTCGGAAACATTTAGGTGGTCATAGCTCGGCAGCCTGGTTGGCAATTCGTTTGGCAATGTCGGATTTTAAGTGATCCTGCTGGGCATATTTCTGGGACCCATCGTATCAGTCAGGATCACGCGATTGTCGTAATTTAGGCATTAGTTTTTTCGATTATTACAAAACTCGCTAACATTCTAAATATAGCTACAAAGATTCCATAGAATGGGGTTAGATAGAGTACTGGCAATTTAAAAAATAACTGATAAGAGTGCTGCGATGCAGTATCCTATCAATCTCATAAAAAAAGAGGGGGCAGAATTGCCCTCTCATTAGTAGTCAAGTAAAAAATCAAGATTCATTCTACGCTTGTCAGCACACCCTCGAAGCGATCCAGCGCGTCATCTATGACTTCATCGGTATCGGCCATGCTGGTGTACATGCGGCTGCCAGCCAGGGTGATGATTCCAGAAGCCATGTAGGCAGCGCCCATTTCCTGCATCATGTGATTGCGCGGTTTGAGCTGCTTTGCCAGACGAATAGGATGCTTTAAATCCAGCAACATCACGGCTGCGGTCTCAAGATGGCAGATGGAACCCTGGTTATAGACCACAAAAGGCAGGTGATGCCTGTCGACAATGGCCTGCAGGCCCTTGGTCAGACGGTCACCCTGCTGACCTGCAATCACGGGAGCATTGGTACGTTCCATTTCCTGTAAGGCAAAATAGCCAGCCGCGCAAGAGAGCGGGTTCGCCGAAAGCGTGCCGCCCACGTAAGCGCGCTTGCCAGTGCCGCCGATGCCGGCTGAAAGGTGCTGCATCACGTCGCGGCGTCCACCCACAGCCCCAGCCATAGGGTAACCGCCGGTGATGCACTTGCCAAAGATGGTAAGGTCAGGCTTCACACCAAAATAGCCCTGAGCACAGCCCATCCCCAGCCGGAAACCGGTAACCACTTCATCGAAAATGAGCAGTGACCCGAATTCATCGCATAGTTCGCGCACTTTTTGATTGAAGTCCTGATAGATCGGGCGTGTACCGCTTTCAGGACCGACCGGTTCCAGAATGACAGCTGCAGTACCACCGCGCACATGGTTGAAAATCAACTTGCGGCGCAGGGCACCCAAATCATTCGGGTAGAACTCCTCCGTGTTGGCCGTCGCGCCAAAAGGAATACCAGCGGATTCGAAACGACCAGTACCAGGCACGTGCAGTCCATAGACCATCGAGTCGCTCCAGCCGTGATAGGCGCCGCCGACTTTGATTATTTTCTTCTTCTTGGTGTAAGCACGGGCCACACGGATAGCGGCCATGACGCTTTCAGTGCCGGAGCCAAACATGCGCAACATTTCCACGCTGGGCACCAGGCGGTTGACTAGTTGAGCCAGCTTGAGTTCATATTCATGGAAGAGGCCAGTAACCGGGCCAGATTCGTTGACTACTTCCATCACCTTTTCGCGCACGGGAGCATAGTTACTGCCCAACACAGTTGGACCGCCCGCTTGTAAGAAGTCGATGTAACGGTTGCCATCCACGTCCCACATGTAGGCGCCTTCGGCCTTCTGTATCGCCAGAGGGAAAGGATAGTTGAAAGCCAGGTTATGCTGCACGCCGCCAGGAACGTACTGCTTGGCTTCATCAGTCAGTTTTTTAGAACCCTGGCAATTGGTATCGAAATATTTCAGATACTCTTCCATCTTCTCTCGTTTGATAGTATGAAGAGGCTGACTCACCAGCTCCTCCAGCTTTCGATAGATTTCAGCGGTATTGTGCCACTCCGAAATTGCATACTTTTGCTCGCTCATTTGTCCTCCAGAGATCGATTCAGGGTTTCAGCTTTCTTCTCGTCTTTCCGCAGCATCAAAAAGGCGAATTCGCGGAAAGCCGCAGGGATTTTAGTGATTTCTTTCTCGGTGCACAGCGCCAGAATATAGGTGGTGGCACATTTTTCGAGCAATTGCACATTGAAGATTGTGCGGTCAGAATCCGGGCCCAACAGTAGAGCTCCGTGATTTTGCAAAATATAGGCGTTGGCGTGATTCGACAGGCGTTTGACGACGTTCTTCTTTAGGAATGGCGTGCCGGAAGGCGCGTAATCGATGATGGCCACCGATTTGCCCAGAAAGCGCACCTGTTCGTCAAACAAAGCTGGGATAGGCGTGCGGGTCAGTGCCAGTGCGCTGGCATAGAGCTGATGAGTGTGGATCGCACAATTGACGTCCTGCCGGTTCTCATAGATAGCAGCATGCATGGCACTTTCGATTGATGGCTTCCGTTCACCTTCGATCCTTTTCAGGTCCCAGCCCAGCACACAGATATCATCCACAACCATCTTGGTGTAATCGTAGTTGCTGGGAGTGATGGCAAAGGCCTGTTCGCCCTGCACGCGCACGGAAATGTTTCCACCCGTACCCATCAAAATGCCCCTCGCAATCAGTTTTTGACAGATTTCCAAGACCGTTTGTTTGGCTTCTAAAACAGCACTCATTAACGCCATTCCTTTCGCCTGTTCCCGTTTAATTCTCACATCGCTGCGAGTGAGTTAATTTCGGATTCGATAACTTGCATTGCTTGCTAATTCTCATTATAATAAATTTATTGAATTGTGCAACTGTTAAACAGTGTAACTGAACAACAAAAAACAGATTTTTATTCCTTACACCAAATATTTATATCTTTCAGAACTTTTTGGAGGCGGTAAAGCAGACAGACAAGTACAAATCGTTGAGCTTTCTCTTCGCCGTTATAATATGGGTATTAAATTCATTACCCGGGCGACGAACCGTTGAAAGGAGCAAGAAAGCAGTTGCCTTTCACTGCTGGTAAGATGTTCTATATTCTGTACAGATGGACTGTCGAATTCGGGCACATCTTAGAGAGGAGTTTGACCTTGGGATGACTACTTACAATTATGTACTCGTCCTGGATCGCAGTTTGCCACAGACCATGGCAGAGCAGGCGCTCAACGCCATCATCAGTGCCATTCAGGCAGAGCGCCCCGGTTTTTGCATCGGCGACCGCCTGACCATTCAGGAACTTTCACGCCAGAACGGCATTCACCGTAACACCCTCACAAATGTATTCGATGATCTCGTGCGTATGGGTTTTCTCCGCCGCCTGCCCAATAAAGGGTTCGAGGTAGTGCAGCACTCCCCGGAACGGCCTCAGCAATTGACCCAGCACATCCTTTCTCTATCAGACGTAGCCAAACGCGATCGCATTGATTCCCGCTCCCAGTTGATCACTGAGGAGACTGGCTTGCGTAAGGTACGCGACCTGCCGCAAGAGTTCGGCAGGGTGCAGCAAGATCTCTCACTAGGCCCCGATGATTTCATCTCTGCACTGGCCCGGTGCCGTTTGATCAAACATACAGACGAATCCGAATGGAAGACCGTCTCCATCGAACAAAGTTACCTCACCACAGCTCTGGTGCCCGGCCTTCTGGAAAATGCCATCCAGCAGATCGAAGAAGAGGGTGAACTCTCACTGTACCGCTCATTGCGACGCATCTATCCCAATGAAGACCTCTTCAAGGCCTATTACGAAATTTCCCATTTACCTCTGCCGAAAACATTGAAAGCCAACTGGCCCGGTTCGAGCCAATCGCTGATTGCGGTTGTCTCGATCACCTATTGCTCCAAAGGGCCGGTAGAAGTCACCCATACCTGGTTTGACGCCAACCAGGCCAGCCTCATTGCCGGGTCGCTTGACGTCAAATTGATCGAGACCATGAAGCCAAAAGAAGTCCGTTGAGTTCATTGCCATTTCGACTCGGTTTGAACTCAGGTTCATAACCCATTGTTACCAGAAAGGGAAGCCTCTATGGAAAATCAAGAATACCGTCTTTACCCTTACCGCTGGGTCGTTT
This sequence comes from Anaerolineaceae bacterium, assembly GCA_011620465.1. Lineage (GTDB taxonomy): Bacteria > Chloroflexota > Anaerolineae > Anaerolineales > Anaerolineaceae > Mesolinea. The sequence goes on from WOZC01000109.1 coordinate 4,266, forward strand.
TGGCCATATTCATGTTCATCAATCTGACCATTCAGATTCTTTGGATTGGATACGCGCCGATCACCGGACCTGCCGCAAAATTCTATGGAGTCTCAGATCTGCAGATCGGTTTTTTGTCTATGTTGTTCATGATCTCATACATCCCGTTATCTTTACCGGTATCGTGGGCCATCGATACCTATGGGTTCCGCAAGACGGTAGGATTGGGGGCAATATTGATGGGCGTCTTCGGCATCGTCCGTGGCATAGCCGGGACAAATTACACGCTGGTCTTCATCAGCACCATCGGCATTGCGGTAGCACAGCCGTTCCTGCTCAACGCCTGGACGACTGTGCCAGCCAAGTGGTTTGACATGGAATTCCGCGCCACGGCGGTGGGCCTGGTCACCCTGGCCTCCCTGGCTGGCACTGCTCTAGGGATGGTTCTAACCCCCATCCTGACCGAAACCATGTCCATTCCGCAAGTGCAATTGATCTATGGTTTCATCGCGGCTTTTTCAGCGCTGTTGTTTGTGATCCTGGCTCGCGAAACCCCGCCCACGCCGCCCTGCCCTGCTGGGTTGGAAGTGCGTGCTCTGATGTTGGATGGTCTGAAAAACGCGGTCAAGAACAAAATGCTCTGGTACTACTTAGTCGTTTCATTCATCGGCATGGGTCTTTTTAACGGCATTACCACCTGGGTAGAACCCATCATCCGGCCGAGGGGGTTCACCCCCACCGATGCGGGTACCCTGGGCGCCCTGATGCTGATTGGTGGAGTTATTGGTGCTGTGGTCATCCCGCCCTTCTCAGATCGTTCGCATAAACGCAAGAAATTCCTGCTATTTGGAATTTTGGCTGCCATCCCGGGGCTGATAGGAGTCACTTTTGCCCAGCAGTTCTGGTTGCTCTGTGTTTCGGCCTTTACAATGGGCTTTTTCATCACCAGCGTCAGTCCCATCGGTATGCAATATGCAGCGGAGATCACCCAGCCCACCCCGGAAGGTACCAGCAATGGCTTGATCCAGTTGTTCGGACAAGCCTCAGTCGTATTCGTCTATCTCATGGAGGCCACCAAAGCCCCCGATGGATCTTTCACCCCAGCCCTTTTGCTTATGATCGGTTTTCTGGTCATCGGTGCCATTCTACTTACACAGTTGCAGGACCCAAAATTCCCAGCCAGGGAGAACAAAGAAAATGACTGACGAACCGTGTATTCTAGCTGTCGATCTAGGGACCTCTGGATGTAAAACAGCCATCATCACCATCAGCGGCAAGGTATTAGGCTGGGAATTCAAAGAAGTCGATTTGAAGGTGCTGCCCAATGGAGGCGCCGAACAGGATCCGCACGACTGGTGGAACGCCTTTCTGCTCACTTCACGGCGCTTGTTGGCCAAGAATCTGGTCAACACTGAGACCATTCAGGCCGTCTGCTGCTCCACCCAGGGTGAAGGCACCGTGCCAGTCGACCGCGACGGAAATGCGCTGATGAACTGCGTCACGTGGATGGACATGCGCGGGGCTAGCCACCTCAAAAAGATTACTGGTGGGTTCCCCGAAATCGAAGGTTATAAAGCCACCAAACTGGCCCGCTGGATCAATCTTACCGGCGGTGCACCTTCGCAGACTGGCAAAGACCCTTCCGCGCACATGCTGTTCATCCGCGATGAGTACCCCGAAATCTACGCTATGACCTATAAGTTCCTCAACGTACTCGATTATATGAACCTATGTCTGTGCGGACGTTTTGTGGCGACCCCCGATTCCATTCTGACCTCATGGGTAACCGATAACCGCGATTCGGCGCATGTGAAATATTCTAAGGCGCTGCTCAAGAATTGTGGCATCGATGCCGACAAATTTCCCGAGATCGTGCCCTGCAATTCTGTAATCGGCGAACTGAAGCCGGAAGTGGCTGAATCGCTCGGTCTGAAAAGCAGTGTAAAGGTCGTTGCAGGTGCCATCGATACCACCTCGGCAGCCATCGGTTCAGGCGCCGTTGGAGACTTCGAGAGCCACCTTTACATTGGTACTTCTTCATGGATCGCAGCACACGTTCCTTTTAAAAAGACCGATCTGATGAGCTCACTGGCGTCAGTGCCTTGCGCTATCCCCAGCAAATACTTGATGATCATCATGCAGACCACTGCCGGCGGTAACCTGACCTTCCTGCGCGATAAAATTCTCTATCACAAAGATGAGTTGATGGCTGAAGAACATGTGCCGGCCGTGTACCGCGTGATGGACCGCATTGCCGAGCGTGTACCGGCCGGCAGCAACGGTGTGATCTACACACCGTGGATCTACGGTGAGCGCTCCCCGATAGAAGATAGTCATGTGCGCGCTTCCATTTTTAATATTTCGCTCGTAAACAATCGCTCAGACCTGATTCGAGCCTTTCTGGAAGGGGTAGCCTTCAACACCCGATGGATGCTGGAACCCGCCGAAAAGTTCTTGGGAAGGAAAATTGAAACATTGAATATCGTAGGTGGGGGTGCAAAATCTGCAATCTGGTGCCAGATCTTTGCTGATGTAATGAACCTGACTATTCGTCAGGTGAAAGATCCTATCGAAGTCAATGCACGCGGTGCCGCGTTCATCGCTGCCCAGGCTTTGGGATTGCTCGAATTCGATGATCTGCATAAGCAGGTAGAATTCGAGGCGGAGTATACCCCTAACCCGGCCAACCGCGCCATCTACGATAAAATCTTTAACGAATTTACCACTTACTACAAACAAACCAAGGAAATCTACAAGCGGTTAAACGGGTAAGTAGAAATTCCCCCTCCTGTGAGGAGGGCAGCAGATAGTATACACTTTTTAGATAAGTCATACGAGTTGTACCGCGATGGGTGTTTGGAGTTATGGGGGATAAGATATGAAGACATCGAGGTGTATATTGATCAAAACTATCATCCTCTTAGACTACCAAGAGTTGAGACAGATCAGTCCGGAGGCAGCCAGGAGAGCGATCGTGCAGGTTTTGCAGGCACACAACGGGAATGTGACAGCGACAGCAAAGATCTTGAGTGTCAGCCGGGCAACGATCTACAAAGCGATCCGTAAGAATAAGGCGGGGGAGCTGAAATTGCGGAAATCGGACTCTTTTTCACCATTTCTCAGATTATTCCCCTGATCACGCAGATTCTTGACGGGTGGATTTCAGACAGCCGTGTACAAATGAAAAGCATCGTGGCTGCTTTGATTTACACCTTAGCAACAATCATCAGGGTCCGCATGGCTGTCAGGACGAGTCATTCGATTCAGGAAAATGGCAAAAAAGTCCGTATCGAGCTGAGCGCCCTGAAGGTCAACCTGTCCACGATTTTTGGGTTGGTAATTGCAGGCGGTGTGATGACCTGGATCGTGGTTATCGATGGGATCCGGGATATTTCCTTTTCACTCTCCAGCAGTTTGATTCCAGTCTATCTTGAGAGAATTGCCAACTTGACCGCTCAGTAGATTGGCGTGGTGAGCTCGATCCTGGGAATTGCGATGATGATCACTTATCCTGCTGGTCACCTGGCAGACAGGCGCGGCTAGCGCCAAGCGCTCGCGTTGGGCTTTGCTATGCAATTCTCGGGCATTTTTATCTTCATCAAGGCCGAAACACTTTCTTGTGTATGCTATTGGTTACGTTCTACTCGGCGTCGGTTTTAGACTGATGAGCCCAACCTATCAGTCGTTGTTAAGTAAGGTATCATGTTGAAAAATATCCAATAAGCACTATGACGATTGAGAAGGACCTCTTCGAGCGTTTTGTTTTTCATTCTATTTTCGATAG
>WOZC01000175.1 GCA_011620465.1 Anaerolineaceae bacterium
CGGATTTTCAGTTCGAATGTTGATCGGGCGCTTGAGTTAAGCCCGGTCCCTGTTTTGGTCTGCTAAAAACTCAGGTGCGTTTCAGAACCAGAACCGTGCGATCGTCCTCGAAGAAATCCCCTCCCTGAAAACTTTCCAGATCCAACAAGAGTTTTGAAATCAACTCCTCAGGGTACAGATCTGCAATTGAAACCAGCGCATGCTCCAACCGCTCCTGCCCATACTCTTGTCCTTCAGCATTGGTGGATTCACTGACGCCGTCTGTGTAAAGCACAATGGACTGACCATGCTCGAGTTTCAAACTGCGATCAGTCAGCACGATCGGCTCAAGCAATCCCAGGGCGATTCCACCTTTAGGAAACCGTGTAGCGGATTTTTGGGAGGGATCAAGAATGTAAGGTGGGTTGTGACCGGCGATCGTATAGGTCAACTCTCCATTTTTGGTATTCAGGATCATGTAAACCAGGGTGACAAAAAACGATTGAGTCGAATCCAATTGCAGCAGTTGATTGACCCGTTCCAAAGTTCTTGCAGGTGTCGAGAATTCCCTTGAAACAGCTCTTAAAAGCGTGCGGGAGACTGTCATATAGAGTGAGGCTGGTAATCCTTTATCCGAAACATCAGCAACGATCATACCGAATTTGCCGTCATCGAGTGGAATGACGTCATAAAAGTCACCGCCAACCTGGCGGGCGGTTTGCCATTCTACTGCTAATTGATAGCCGGGAATTTCAGGTAGTTTTTCCGGAAGGAAAGTTTTCTGGATTCTGCGTGCCAGGTTTAATTCCTGTTCCGTCTGACGGCGCTGCTGCTCAACCGAGCGTAAACGCTGGTTTTGAAATGCCATCGCGATTTGCCTGGAAGCTCGTGTGAGGTAATCTACTCTTCTTCGGTTGAATTTCAGTTCAATATCCTGAGTGAGGAGAAACCCATACAGTTCGTCGCCGATTTCGAGTGGGAAAACAAGCGTTTTGATTGGAGCGTGTGTTTGTGAATCCAACGGTGAGCCAGACAACTTGCTGAAAAGGTCATCTCCAGGCACAGAATCCCCCTGAGCGGCAGTAAATTTGAGGTTCCCATCAACCTCGGTATTACTGAAAAGTTTGCCTGTTTCTCCCCTCAGGTATTGCTTGTCTGTAGCCCGGATGATCAGGTCATGCAAAAGGTAATTCTGCTCTTCTTGTTGATAACCCAATAGTGCCAAGCCTACCAAATCACATTCGTTGATAATCCGCATGCAGGCGTTACTCAATGCCGTTTCAAAGGTCTCTGCCTGTTGCAAAAGGTTCCCTATCTCCAGCAACCGCAGAGATATGCGATACTCCTCCCTTTTGTCATCGAGTATTTGGATGTTCTGAAGGCTGATCGCAGCTTGCTGAGCAATACCCTTGAGAATTGAGAAGCGATCCTGATCTAAAATCTGTTCTGGATCGGCGGGTGTATAGCTATCGTTGCTGAGGTGGAGTAAATAGCCGAGTGTCTGATCCTGAGTTTGGAGTGGGAAGGTTAAGATCGTTCCGTTCTCCCTCAATTGGGGTAAGAGGTGCAATAGTTCAGGAAAGGCACCAGCCCGTGCGACCGAAAGCTGTGGAAGCTGGTCTGAAGATCCGATCAGGGCTTTGCGGTCGAAGGTGAGCGGTAGGGCTGTCAGTGGACACAAGATCTGGGGGCAATAGAGGCTTGGAAGGCTGACCGTTTCAGGATTTTCTGTTTCCAAAACAAGACCAACAGCCACCCCACCAATGAGCTCAATCAGAATATGACCAATTTTGTTGGTCAGATCATCCAGTGTTGTCAGGTTCTTGGTCTCAATCGCTAAATCGAGCAAAATGGAAGTCAGCCAGGCTTGCTTGTCTTTTTCTGCTTCCACACGTTGTTTGTCCAAAGCCGTTCCAACATAATCAGCGAAAGTAGAGCAGATGTTGACTGAATCCAGCCCATAACGCCCAGCGGAGCTGGTATGAAAGGTCAACACCCCATATTCCTGCTCCTGGTAGCTGATCGGAGAGGCTACAGCAGAAAAGTCAGGCGGCATATTCAAGCAATCCTGGACCGGGTCGGACAGTACTTCTTCAGGTTTCAACAAACCATTATCATGATTAGAGACTTTAGTGAACCAGATTCCGTCTTCAACCCGTTGGTTTGGTTCAGGTTGGCATCTCCCCGGTTCTCTGCACCAATAATCACTTAGTGTCAGCCCTTCTCCAGGTGGGTTTTTCCGCCAGAAACCAATAAAATCAACTGGAAGAATGGTTGGGATTTGTTCAATCACGTAACAAACCAATTCCTGCGGATCGACATTTCGGGAAATTTGTTCTGCGGTTTCCCTGTACCGTTCCGCCAGATTTCTCCGCCATTGTGAAGTTCTATAAAGGTTTGCGTTTCGTAGAGCAATCGAGATTGATTGGGAAAGGATCTCCAACTGCTCAACATCCAGGTTGGTGAAGGCGTTGGGTTTGTCACTCTGAACGTCGAGAACGCCCAGCATCTCCCCCTGGAATTGCAGGGGCAAGCATAACTCAGAGCCAATCATAGTGTCAGAGCGCGAATCCGGTCGGTAGTTTGGGTCTGTGGAAATGTCATTCGATAACGAGGTTTTTCCAGTGCGTGCCGTGAGCGGGATCAGCCCTGGTTTGGTCTGAATAGAGTATGACACTTCATTTTCTTCATAATAGGCAGCTTTTATACCGCTGCCGGCTTTAAACACAATCGTTTGAGGAACATAATCGACCAAAAAAAGATGCACAAGCGGATATCCGAATTGCGTGTGGATCGACCTGGTCACTTCCTGAAGCAATTGATCGAGGTCAAGCGTGCTGCTAATCGAACGATTGATATCCGAGATGATGCGCAGCGTTTCCAACGGTAAAGAAGCCGATTCTCGTTTGACTGTATTTTCCGGCGCAGTGGCGTGAATATTCTTGATCAGGGTGAGCTGATTGCCATTTTCTGTGGCTGGTTCATAGATGACCTGGTCCATTAACTCGCGGATCAGGAATACGCCCAACCCACGCTCAGGGCGCTCTTCCGGGGGGGCATCGAGGTCAGGTTTTGGAACCGTGCTGAGATCAAAATCATTGCCATCATCTTGCAAGACGATTGTCATTGCTGACTCCATGTGGCTTAAAAAGAGTCTGATTTCGCCTGTCGGTAAGTCCTTATAGGCGTGATCAATAATATTTGAACTGGCTTCGTCTACCGCAAGGTCGATTTCATAAATTTGTTTTGGAGTAAAAGGCAGTTTTTGGGCGTAGGCACACACAAATTCAGAAATATGAACCAAATTAGCGCAGTCAGCGGTAAAAGTTGCTGAATCCATGGCATTAACCCATCCGAAAAGGCATTATAACACGACCATCAGGTAGAATTAGCGCATGGATAACGATAAGAAAAGCATTCGTATCAGCGATTTGGCGGTAGACGACCGCCCAAGGGAACGCATGCAGGCGGAAGGTGTTCAGGCTCTCACTAACGGGGAGCTGCTGGCTATCCTCTTGAATAGTGGCTCCCAGGAAGACAGCGCAATCGACCTGGCAAATAGACTACTGACCGATCTGGGTGGATTCAGCGGTATCCACAGGGAAGACATCTCGCGGTTGATGGAGTTCAAAGGAATTGGACTGGCAAAAGCTGCCCGAATCAAGGCGGCCGTGGAAGTTGGCTATCGAATGTCGAAAGAAGGCGAAGAACCTGCCATTTTTATAAAGACCCCCGAAGATATCTTTGATCTGGTGGGGTTTGAAATGAAGGGATTGAACCAGGAACAACTCTGGGTGCTTTTACTCAACTCCCGCAATCGCTTCCTGGGGAAAGAGCGCCTGTACAAAGGCTCACAGGACGCGACAACTGTGCGCGTAGCCGAAATCTTTAAAGATGCTGTCCGAAAGAATGTGTACGCGATTGCCCTGGTCCACAACCACCCATCAGGAAATCCAAGCGAGAGCCCCGAAGATGTCAACCTGACCAGGGCGGTCATCGAAGCCGGGAAGATCCTTGACATCCGGTTGATCGATCACATCATCATCGCTGCGAATAATTTCGGCTCAATCCGCCGCAATCACCCTGATCTTTGGGTGTAAGTGCTCATTTAGTGTTGTCCGACGCCTCAATTAGTGATAGCAGAGGTTCTTACGCTCTGTCATCCTGGAGGATAGCAAAGGATCTTTATCTCACCAAATGCATTCATCTGTGCCTCGTCTTTTTTCTCACCACGCACGTGAATTCTCAGCTAGAGTTTCTGGACCTGGCGACGCGATTTCAGAACCTATGTACGGCAATAAGACCGCCAAGATCAATTTCTTCTGGCAAAAGTTATCCAGGCTTCGAAAAACAACTGGTCACCACCAAACCTGGACCAGTATGAACCACAATTGCCGGTGGGGCAGTAAAAGAAGGAATTTCCTCCATGTCAAGGCGATTCTGGAGCTGACTTGAGATTTTATCGAATAAATCCTGCGAGTCGCACTGACCAACACTCAGGTAAGCTTCGGGGTTATTTTCACAGGAGGAGATAGTTAGCTCGATGAGCTGGTTGATTGCTTGTTTCAGTGAGCGAACCTTGTCATAGATCTCCACCTGACCATCTCGTAGCGTCAAAATTGGGACGATTTGGAGCAGTGTTCCAATCAGTTTTGAGGCTCCGCCGATCCTGCCGCCTTTGTGCAAGTATTCCAGGGTTGGAACAAGGAAGAAAGAATGTTCACGAGCTGCCATTTCCTGGACGCGATCACTCAACTCAGCGATTTGCATCCCCTGGTCCGCCCATTCTTTCGCTTTCAATACAAGTGTGCCGAGGTTACCGGCAATTGTATTGGTGTCAATCACACGAATCCGGTCCGTATTAAAATCGTCTGCAGCTACCATCGCAGAGCGATAAGTTCCGCTAACTTTGGTGGAGGGGGTGATTACCAGGGCTGAATCACCAGCAGCAAGGATCCGCTCAAAAATCGGATTATAAAGTGCTGGTGGCGGCGCAGCTGTACCGGGCAGGTTTTTTGTCGCACGTAGTTTTTTGAGGAAATCTTCTGTGCTCAACTCATAATCATCCCGAAAAGAGGTCTTATCAAACGTAATGATTTGTGGGACAAAGTCTATACCCAGTTGTTTCATCTTCTCAACTGGTAAACAGCAAGTTGTGTCGGCAATGATTCTGATCATATTTTCCTTTCAAAACGTTAACGTTAATTGTTAACAATAAATGCTTACTTCAATCGTTTTTTACAATTTGGACAGATAGTCTCATCTTTTTGGACAACGAAACCGCAATTTAAACAAGTGATTGGTTGGACTTCTCCAAGAGGCGCACCGCAGGCAATACAGCGACCAGCAGCGATCTCATTGGCGGTAAGGCAATAGGGGCAAACTGTTCGACTCAAACGTGAAGACAAGGCTTGACCGGTGCCGAGTTCGCGGGCTGTCTGATCAACGACCCCCCAAATCTGGTCTTCGAGGGTGATCGATTCAACGTCCTGGGCGATATCGTCCAGGCGGTTGAGTAGAGATAATGGGTTGTGAACAGCGCTCAGTGCCGAAAAGCCCAGGCTGGCAGCCAACCCCAGCCAGTTTTGTTGACCGACTGTGATACTCAAGCCATCAGCGACCTTCGATATTGTGGCAGTCATGGCAGTCCGACCACCAGAACTTCTATTCTGGCGGGTAGCTATCTGCACAGCGAGGCTGTCTTTGTCACCGATTTGTTGAACCTGGTAATTTCCACGATGAAAAGTGGCACTCAGGTTATTGGCGATTTGCCGTGGGTCAAGATCTCCGTGATAGATACGTGTGCTCATGTACTCCATTCCAACTTGCGAACTAAATCCGATTATAATCGGAATGTAAAAAGGTTTAAAGATGAATAAGGTTAACAAGAAAACCCTTCAATTTACAGCTGGTGTGATTGCTTTGATCGTGTTATTTTTTATCAGCATGTTACCGAATTTGACTCGTTCGGTCTGGGCACAATTCCCGACGGTCTCGATCCCAACAGTGACCAGTTCTCCACGCGGTTTGTATATTCGCGCAATTGGAGACGTTGAAACTCCGCTCAATGTGCGCAGTTATCCAAATTCCACTTCTACCAGGGTTGGTATTTTTTTGGTTGGTCAGGAAGCGAAAGCCTATGGCTATTATGGCGATTATGTCATGATCGATTATGCTGGTGCGCCCGACAACCGAGGCTGGGTTGTGTTGAATCGCGTGGAGGTTTTTGGCGGGTCTTTACCGATGCTCCAACCCCCGCCAACTGAAACACCATCGATCACCAAAACTATCGATCCAACTCTGGCAGCCCAATTCATTATTACAGCGATTCCCAGCAGGTTGCCGACTTTTACAGAACCGCCAGCCTTGCAGATACCGACTTATCCTGCCGAAGTAGGCGGAACAACAACCGGCGGCATCCCCATCGGCTACGTTATCGTGGTCTTGGCTGGCTTTGGATTGTTCCTGACCTTGATTGCAGTTTTACGCCGGGGCTGAAAACTTCCTACGGTTGCGAGCGAGCGTATTTTGTGATCCGCTTGAATGAATTCACGAGTGAATACGCTTGGTCCAGTTCTTCCAGATTCTCCTCCATGGCACGGTAACCTTCGTCAAACAAGGGTTGCGATTCGATTTTTTGCAGCAAACCAATATGCCCAACGATCGGTTCGACCAGAACGTCTGGTTTTGATTTTTCAATTCGCAATTCACTGAGCATGTGAGTGGAAACATCTACTGTCGCTGTTAGATGGCGCATTAATTCACCGAGTCGAGTCCTTGAGATGGTCTTTACCAATGGCTCAAGAAGACTGTTTTCGAGGGGGACTTTGATATCATTGAGGCTGAAATCTGCTGGTTGTTTATGTAATACGATTGCAACAATAGGTAAACTTGTGTCAAACTCACGGGCAGAATCAACCGGAACAGGGTCGAGAATACCACCGTCCACCAAAACCTGATCACCCTGGCTGGGGAAAAAGCCTGGGATAGCGATCGTTGCGAGTACAGCTTGCATGACATCTCCGTCCTTGATAATGATCTCTTGTCCTGTTTTCAAACTGACGGCAGTCGCCACAAAAGGAATCTGCAGATCCTTCATTGACTTACCCTGGATTAACGGTTCCAGTGCTTTTATCATTCCATTTGTGCCAATCAGTGAAAAATTTGATGGTCCGATACCTGATCGAAAACCGGATTCCTTGAAAAACTGATCAACAGCAGCCGCGATATCTCTTGGGGAATTACCCGCCGCGATAGTTGCACCGAAGAGACCGCCCGCACTTGTTCCAGCAATCCCGTTAATCGTATAGTCATGATCCAACAAACATTGAACCACTCCCAGGTGAGCGACACCTCTCACACCACCACCGCCTAAGGCCAGGTTGACTTCTCTTTTCATGATTCACCTCGTAGTTAAAAATATATCATATTAGAGCGGAATGAAATTATAATGGTTGCCAATAAAAACCAGTTGGTGTTTTGATTGTATAATTGTCGAAGGTAGGAATCAATATTCTGTTTTGTCTTGCCCGATTGATACGGTAAAAATGAGTAAGATATGCAAAGAAAAGTTGAAGACGAGACAATAACAAGCCAACCTTCTTGGTTTGCGCTTCGAAGCAAACCAAATTTTGAGTTTATTGTCTGGTCACAACTGGCAGATCGAAAAATTGAAACCTATTTCCCCTGGATTTATGTTAAACCGGTAAACACGCGCTCAAGGAAGCAAAAACCGTTTTTTCCAGGGTATATGTTCGTCAAAGGTGGACTTGGCGACCTGTATGCGAAAAAGATTGGTCTCTTGGGTGGTGTGGTTGGATTGGTCAACTTTGACGGCATTCCAGCTTCATTAACGGATGGTATGATCGAGATTGTGAAACGCCAGGTTGAACGGGAGAATTACAGACTTACAAGTGGTCCTGAACAACTGCGTCCAGGTGACAAAATATGGATCAATGATCCCATCTTGGAGGGGATCGAAGCTCGATTTGAGCGGTGCATCAATGGGGATGAGCGTGT
>WOZC01000172.1 GCA_011620465.1 Anaerolineaceae bacterium
ACGGCGAGACATCCGAAATTGACGGCTGGACTGTTTACCAGTTAGCCGGTTCCACCCCCTGATCCAAACCAATAATCTAACTTAAAGGCTGGCGCTTTCATCCGGTTGATGGATGCCAAAAACATTGCCTTCGATGTCCAGGTAATAGCCCTGCCAGGCTGAACCAATAACGCCATTTTTGGTAGGGTAACCTGACCACCCGCCTTGAGGATTCTTTGTTCATACAAGTCATAATTCTTCCACATCCATGCTAAGGGTAGCGGCGTTGGTGCCCATTTCGAGGCCGGGGCGATCGGTAGTGCGGCGTTGGATGCCACCATTAAAACCGTGTGTGCCTACTTCTCCGGTGATGATGCGGAAGTAGGAGTTGTCAATGAATTGGGAATAACGTTCAAACATCCAGCCAAAAACCTCGCTAAAAAATTTCATCGCATGCTCAAGGTTGTCTGCCTGTAATTCAAAGTAGACAGGTCGTTAGTTTATTTTTTTCGCCATTATAAAACTATAAAATTATTCATAAGAATACTCAAACATTAACCAGGCACCACGGCTTGTAGATTGATTTGCTTCCAGGTTTACCTTCTTGAAATACTTGCCGCTAAAATTGTTGAAAACAAGGTTGTTGTAGCGGAAATCAGAAAAGCAACTGAGTATCAAGAAATCACTTAATGACCAATTCGCTCCCGAAAATATCCCTGCAATCTATCCTGGTACTCAACGGCGTTATGGGGAGAAAGAAGACCCTTACCTATGTCTCACTGGAAGCAGTCTTCAGCACCCTGGCAGGTTTAACACTTCGGATTGTTCATGCCTGCCTTGATGTAACTATTGAGTAAATGTAAACATAAAATCCCTCTTGTTAATCAACAAGAAGAGGGATTTTTTCTTCAGTTGCCATAATTTGGTGGTATTACCCGCCTTTGCCCAGTTGCTTTCCCACCCGCTCAAACGCATCCAGGGCTTGTTCAAGATGGTCCTGGCTGTGAGCAGCAGAGATCATAACGCGGATGCGGGCTTTGCCTTTGGGGACCGTTGGAAAGCCAAGCGCACCGGCAAAGATGCCTTCTTCAAACAGTTTACGGCTAAATTCACGTGCCAGCTGGACATCGCCAAGCATAACAGGGGTGATTGGAGTCTGGGTATGCCCTGTGTCGAAGCCCAGTTTGCGCATTTCTTCCTGAAAGAAGCGTGCGTTTGTCCAGAGCCGATCCACCAATTCAGTTGATTCTTCCAGCAGATCCACCGATGCCAAACAGGCAGCCACATCCGGAACAGTCACCGCGGATGAGAACAAGAAAGGACGCCCGCGTTGGCGCAGCCATTCGACGATTTTCGCATTCCCGGCTACAACACCGCCGACCACACCAAACGCCTTGCTGAAGGTACCAACCTCCACGTCAACCTGACCATGAAGCTTGAAGTGATCGACAATACCGCGACCGCCTTCACCCAACACACCTTCCCCATGGGCATCATCAACCATCGTCATCAAGTCATACTTCTTGGAAACTTCCACCAGTTTATCCAGCGGAGCGTAATCGCCATCCATTGAAAAAACACCATCGGTAATCATCAGACCACGTCGGTATGTTCCCTGGGCTTCCATGACCACCCGCTCAAAATCTTCCACATCGGCATGCTTAAAGCGCAGGATCTTTGCACCCGAAAGCCGTGAACCATCAATGATTGAAGCATGGTTCAGTTCGTCCGAGAAAATCACATCTTCCTTACCGACCAAAGCTGGAATGGTAGCGCCATTGGCGGTAAACCCTGATTGAAACGTGATTGCGTCTTCCACCCGCTTGAAAGCCGCCATTCGTTTTTCTAATTGCACATGCAGGCTCAATGTTCCGGCGATAGACCGCACCGCGCCAGGTCCAATTCCAAATTTTTGCATCGCCTCGCTGGCTGCTTGAACCAGGCGGGGGTGGTTCGCCAACCCAAGATAGTTGTTGGCGCAAAAATTGAGCACTTGTTTCCCATTAATGATCACTGAAGGACCCTGGGGGGAATCCATTGTGGGAATGTTGTTGTAAAATCCAGTCTCCTTGAGGGTGTTCAGTTCTTCATCGATCCAGGCTAATTTATCAGTCATAATCTCCTCTTTACATAATCTGGTGAGTTATTGAGTAGATTATACCCTTCCCCCCTTATAAAAATTAGAGGCTGGCTGAAATTTTTGATTCGTTGCAGTATAATCCCATCGTTATTGATCCCCTTCAAAGGAGAGAAAGATGTTGATTATTGTTGCACAAGATTACGATGAAATGAGCCGCAAGGCTGCTCGTTTTATCGCCGCCCAGGTATTGCTTAAACCAAACTGCCTTCTTGGTCTGGCAACTGGTTCCACCCCTTTTGGCACTTATCAAGAGCTCATTCGATTCCACCAGGAAGATGGACTCAGTTTTCAAAACGTACGCACCGTTAATGTGGATGAATACTATGGATTGCCTGCATCCCATGAGCAGAGTTACCGCCATTTTATGCAAGAAAACTTATTCGATCAGATTGATATCCAACCAGGAAACACACATATACCAGATGGTCTCACCAGGGATCCCCAGACCTATGGAGAAGAATATGACGAGCTGATCGTTGCCATGGGGGGTATCGACCTGCAGTTGCTCGGAATTGGCAGCAATGGGCATATTGCTTTTAACGAGCCCGGAAGGTATTTTTCGGCCCAAACTCGTTTGGTCGATTTGAACAAGCTCACGATTGAGGACAATGCCCGCTTTTTTGAGTCGGAAGATGAAGTCCCCCGACAAGCAATCTCGATGGGCATGAAATCGATCCTTGGTTCCAAACGAATCCTGATCCTTGCGAGCGGCGCAGGCAAAGCTGAGGCGGTTAGAGAAATGCTGGAAGGACCGATCGACCCGATGGTTCCCGCTTCGATCCTTCAGTTGCATCCCAACGTGACCCTGATTGCTGATAAAGATGCTTTATCTTTAGTTCAACCTGCCTGATCAGGAACCCCTCTAACAGACAAACTAAAGCCGGATTTTTCACTCCGGCTTATTTATCTAATAATCGAGTTCTATTCTTTTAATCGTAATATCCGCTTAAAGCAACAGCTCCTGGACCAGCATGAGCTCCAAGCACCGGACCAGTGCTTGTTACAATTAATTCCACAGGCAGCAATTCCTGCTGGATGCGTTCCTTCAAGAATTGTGCTTCTTCCAGGGCGGCACCGTGCATAACAGCCGCGTGCAGTTTCAGACCGTTACCAACTTTTTGTTTAAAGTGATTGAACACCTTATCCAGCATCGACTTTTTTGTCCGTGCCAGCCCTACAGGTTCAATTTTCCCACTCTCAGAGTTCACTGCTACCAGAGGATGAACCGCGATAACGACATTACCAATCAATTTGAAGGCTGATCCCAGCCTTCCTGAACGGGCGAGATTGGCAAGGGAAGGAAGACCCACAGAAAAAACCACCTTTTGGCGAACGGCTTCGATGGCATCCAAGACTTGCCGCACCGAAGCCCCCACGCGTGCTGCCCGGGCAGCCGCCAACGCTTGCCAGCCTTGCTGCATGGAGATGGCGCGCGTGTCAACTACATGCACTGGCAATTTGCACTCCTTTGCGGCATTGCTGGCAGACTCAAAAGTACCGCTCAGTTTGCTGCTGACAGTGAGGCAGACAATTTCCTGCGCACCCTGGGCTTCGGCTTCTTCGAACGCCTGCCGGAACTCTCCCAAACTGGGTTGGGAGGAGGTTGGAATTGCCGAAGTGGTGGGTAGGCGTCGGTAAAATTCCTCCGCCGTCATCGTAAGGCTGTCGAGGTATTGTTCTCCATCCCAGATGATGTGAGTGGGCACTTTAATGATGCTGAATTCTTGGGTAAGGTCTTCAGGAATATCGCAAGCACTGTCAGTCACGATTTTGATCATATTCCACTCCTGGTTTTTTTAGCAGTGAAAATACGCTGCTTGTAAAAGCTTAACGCAAAAAGGTACAAAAAGGTATCCTTGTACAAGGGTTCTCTGCGAAAAACGCGTCATTGCATGCATCAATTGCAAAACGATCCACCATCATTCCGCCAGTGCCTTTTTCCAGAATAGTTTATTGACCGAGCATGTGGATCGACCGCCGTGTCTTCCCAGCCAGGCGATCTCTCGATTCCCTATTTCTTTACAACTCCCCATCTGCTTCCTGGTAAAGTTTCGAGACGCTTAAACCCTGCTCTGGCAAAAATGCTGGCAAAACCGATCTCTCCCAAATCATAACGTTCCGGCAGCGCAGGTCGGGGTTGGGTAATGTCGTCCAATGGCAGTGCTTCCACCCGGCTTGCACCTGCTTTCCAGGCTTCTCTGACAGCTCCGCGCAGCAGAGCCAGGAACAGCGAAGAATGATCAGCCTGCTTCACGAAAGAAATCTGGCGGATATCGCATTTTTGGTTGCCCGGATTTGTATCGTCCTCATCAGTTGAAAAGATAACTTCACATGCTCCGATTGCTCGTTGATCTTCTACCAAAATCACACCCGAACGCAAACCTGCATCTTGAAAATCTTTCAGACTCACATCTTGCGGGTCTTCAAATTTTTCCAACAGCTCTAAAATAACAGCCTGCAATTCCGGGGTCATGTTTTCTCGTGTGCTTTTTTCCAGGATATTTGTGAATGCCAGGTAGTCCGCCGGGCTCTGTGGTACCCGAACACTGAAACGTTCCGGCAGTTGCCATGTACCAGGCTCTTTACCCTCATAAAGTCCGAGAGCATACTCCCGGTACTCAGCTGGCAGTTGTAACTTGAAAAGATTGCAGATATAGGTCACATCCTGGTAATCCTGGTGGTCAAAATCATAGCCCAGGTGAAAATCGACCAGCCACTCCGGCTGGATGCAACCCACGTTGATGCCTGCAATTCGCCCCTGCCCGGTCAATGAATCGCCCGGATATTCCACGCCGCCCATGATCTGCCCTTTGTTGTTGCGTACAAAGCTGTGCAGGTCGATCTGGTGACCAGCGCCGTTCTCAAGGACGAAGTTGTGGAGCCATTCATCCCCCCTGGGCAAATATTGATAATCCATGCGCCTAAGGATATTGAGGAAGCGTGGCAGGTATTGCTGGTTGATCGCCAGGTCCAGGTCTGAATGTTCTCTGGTTTGCCAACCCAATAGCGCGTCCACCGCCCAGCCGCCATCCACCACCACCGGTATACCGGCAATTTCTGCCAATTGCAAAACCCTCGTAACTTCCTCTTCGTCCATTATCGGGGTTTCGCAAGGGTATATGCGTGTCGCAAAATCAGCAAGCAGCTCTGCCAGCTCCGGGTCGGATGGTCGCAATGGATTTAATCTGTTCATCCAAGCTCCTCGGCAAATTGATTAGGATCAGTTTGCTCAGGTTTTGGTTCAAGTTTTCCCGCGTTCAATGCCAAAATCAGCGAGATTACACAAAGGATTGCTCCCAGCAGATAGAGTTCGCGGTTGCCAAAGCGATCGTAAATAAAACCGCTTAAAGCGTTGCTAATCATATAGCCCACCCCAAACATTGTCACTCCGATCAAGGCATTTGCAGTGCTGGTAACTTGCTTGGGCAGGATCAGATTTACCAGGGTGATTGAACTAACCAGGCGAAAGGTAAAACTGGCTGAAGTCAACACGCTAGTGACAAAAACAGTGCCAGCAGACGGGAAAAACCAGACCACCAGACGTCTCACCAGGTCAAACAGGAAAACAATCATAATGATGCGCTTGATCCCAACTTTGTGGATCACCTTATCGGCATAGATCATAAAAGGCACTTCCCCCAATGCGCTGAGGCTGTTTGCCAACCCGATCATGCCAGCTTCTAATCCCAGCCGCTGCATAAAAATCGGTTCAAAAGCGCGGATGCCATCCTGCGTGGGATCTGAGATTGCCAAGCCCAGCGCCATCAGCCACAGGAATCGATTGTTAACGATCAATTTCAGCACGGCTGAAAGGCTGAGGTTCTCCTGTTTTGTCTCACCGATCGTCTCAAAAACAGATCCGGGCATCAAAAGCAGAATCGCGATGCTGAGGGCAACCATTACCAGGAAGAGCAAGGTGTTGTAGGTGAATCCGTAGTTCTGATAAATCCAACCGGAAATTAAAGTTGACACGGCATAGCCGATCGACCCCCACAAGCGAAGAGAACCGAAACTCGAAGCACCCGGCTCAGTCGAATTTGACGCAATTGAATACGACAAATTTTCTGATGTGGAATAAAAAGGTCCAGATACTGCCCGGTGAATCGTCCAGAGCAGCAGCACCGGCACAAAAGCCTTGAGCCACGCGATTGAACCCAACGCGAGAGCCATGATCAACAGCGACGCTACCAGCACCGAGCGTTTGTTGGCTGCCCGGTCAAACACCAGTCCATACCTGGGAGCGATCAGGATCACCGCAGCCGACCCAACGATCATTATCGTGCTGATCTGAATCCCATTGAAGCCGATGTGATCATAATGCAGCGACATGTAAGTTATCAACGCGCCTAAGGCACTGAATATCAAAAAAAAGTACAGGCGGAAAAGCATTTTGACGGAGCGATCAGGCTTGGATGATGGCATAGGGTTTACAAGGTATGAAGATTTTGTTGATTATATCATTGCCACCCGGTCGTTTCTGGAAAAATCAAGCGCTTAACGGTATACTTAACCATTACATAAAGCAATTATCTTGGAGGTTCCATGAAAGCCGTCGTCCAACAACAGCAACTCGCCCACGGTGTCAGCATCGTTTCGCGGGCGGTCACGTCCCGCAGCACTCTCGCTGTCCTTTCCAACATCCTGATAAAAACTGACGATGGTCGTCTGCGACTCTCTGCCACCAACCTCGAGCTGGGAATCAGCGCCTGGATCGGCGCTAAAGTTGAGCAAGAGGGCGGGCTTACCGTTCCTGCCAGAACTTTTGTTGACATGGTCAGCAACCTTCCTAATGAAGAAGTCACCCTCATGGTTGACGAGCGCACCCAGAGTCTAAACGTCAAATGCGGCACGCTCAACACCGATATCAAGGGCATCAGTGCCGAAGAGTTCCCGCCAATGCCCACCCCAAACCTGGATGAAGCTATCGCGCTGAACCTCCAAAACTTCAAAGATCAGATCCAGCAGGTTGTTTTTGCCGCCTCCACTGACGATGCCCGCCCAAACCTCACCGGTGTGCACCTGACCTTCAACGGCTTCAGCCTCGAAATGGCAGCCACCGATGGCTATCGCATCTCTATCGCCAAGTCTGAGATGGCGCAAAAAGTTCCTCAAAACTTCGAAGCCCTGGTTCCCGCCCGTGCCCTGTCGGAACTGAGCCGCATTGCCACAGATGGCGATGAGACCCTGCTCATCTCCTTTCCCCAGGGTCGCGGTCAGGTCATCTTCCAGATGAAAAATGCCCAGTTGGTCTCACAGTTGATCGAAGGCAGTTTCCCCAACTACAGCGCAATTATCCCGCCTTCTTTCAAGACGCGCACCGTCCTTTCCACCGCGCAGTTGCTCAAAGCCTGCAAGCAAACTGAGATCATCGCACGCGAGGGCAGCTACATCGCCAAGCTCGACATTCAACCTGAGGTCGAAGGGCAAAAGAGCTCCTTGCTCGAAATCTCTGCTCGCTCTGAGCAGACCGGTTCGTCTGAGGTCATGGTAGACGCCTCGATCGACGGCGTACCGCTCTTGATCTCGTTCAACATCCGCTACCTGCGGGAAGCGCTGGAGGTCATCAAAACCCCTAACGTGGTGCTTGAGACCAATGCCGTTCACACTCCTGGATTGCTGCGCCCGGTTGGTGACGAAAACTTCACCCATATCATCATGCCCATCAACACCGCACGGTAGTAATTCTTTAGATTTGTTAGGCCGGGTTGCGTTTTTCAACCCGGCTTTTTTCTACATTTCCATGGTAACCAATTCCCAAATGTGACTGCCCAGGGCGTGCCCCCAGC
>WOZC01000169.1:0-10391 GCA_011620465.1 Anaerolineaceae bacterium
TAACCTGGCAGGCAAGACCGAGAAGGTGATCGACTAAACAAAACTTCCAGATAATGTGTCAAGGCTAAATAGAAATGTCCTAAACTTTCAGATAATGTTTTCAAATTTTGTATTGTGGTAAAATATCTATTCTATATAAACGCAGGGATGAAAACGTTTTTTGGCCTAAAAACACTATTGACTTAGCAACCGAATTGTCTTATACTAAAAAATTACGCTTAAAAAGTATTAAACGCGTGGGTCGCAGTTTGCACCACGCTTTTATCACGTTAGGAGATGTGAATGACTGAACTGATGAAACCCAAGAATTACTCACGCATTCCCGTGGGGCTTCCGTTACCTGATCTAATTGAAGTTCAACTTGACTCCTTCAAACGTCTGAAGTCAGAAGGTTTGGGTAGCTTATTCAACGAAATTTCTCCCATTGTTTCATATGGTGGTGACCTGAAACTGCACTTCCCCAGCGACACCGACACAGCCAGACAATTTGGTTTGGAATATCACTTCGAAGAGCCGAAAAACTCGATCGAAGAATGCCTCGAGCGTGATTTGACTTACGCTTGTCCGCTTTACGTTTCTGTCCTTCTCGATGGTGCTGAAAGCAGCGATAAGATCAAGCACGAGCTCTTCCTGGGCGACTTCCCTGAAATGACTCCGAAGGGCACCTTCATTATTAATGGTACCGAACGCGTGGTTGTTTCCCAGTTGATCCGCTCTCCAGGAGTTTATTTTGAAGCTGAGACGGACCGCACCACTGGTCGCAAGATGGCGACCGCAAAACTGATCCCTGACCGCGGTGCCTGGATGGAGTTTGAGACCCGCAAGAATGACTTCATTATCCTTAAGTTCAACCGAAAACGTACTGTGCCGATCACGGTGTTCTTGCGTGCTTTGGCTGCATTGAAAGACAAAGATAATGACATCGATATTGCTCCATTAAAAGAAGGCACAAATGAAGAGATCCTGGCACTTTTCCAGGATGTCGACAACAACCCGAATCACCTTTATATTGAGTCTTCTTTTGAGCAAGAACCCGAATATGACCTGACTAATTACAATATCAGCCAGGCAGCGTTGATTGAGTTTTACAAACGCTTGCGCCCAGGGGAACCACCCCAATTGGATAACGCCAGAGCCTATGTCAAAGAGCAGATTTTTGACCCCCGTCATTATGACCTCGAGAGCGTCGGTCGCTATAAATTGAATCAAAAACTTGATCTGCAAGACATCGTTCGGATGGATCATCGCACCGTTACGGCGCACGACATTATCCAGATCGTCCGGCATATGATCCAGATCAATAATGATAAAACACCGGCTGATGACATCGATCATCTTGGCAACCGCCGGGTTAAGACCGTTGGCGAACTGATCCAGAACAAGCTTCGTGTAGGCCTGCGCCGGATGGAACGCGTTATCAAAGAACGTATGTCCATTCGCGACCAGGGTATAAGCGCTTCGCCCGTTAGCCTGGTGAACATCCGACCGTTAGTTGCTTCGTTGCGTGAGTTCTTTGGCTCCAGCCAGCTCTCTCAATTCATGGAAGAGACCAACCCGCTTTCCGAGTTGCGCCACAAGCGCACCGTCTCTGCCTTAGGTCCTGGCGGTCTGCGCCGTGAGCGCGCCGGCTTTGATGTTCGCGACGTTCACTTCTCACACTACGGCCGAATTTGCCCAATCGAGACCCCTGAAGGTCCGAACATTGGTTTGATCGGTCGTTTGGCGTCCTTTGCCAAGGTAAACGAGTATGGTTTCATTGAAACCCCATACCGACGAGTTTATCGCTCGATGAGGGGTGACGACCCCAACCTGGTCAACCACCTGCTGCGCCAGAACATTGTCGATCCAAAGACCAATGAAGTTGTTTATCAAGCTGAAACCCGGGTTACCCCCGCAATGGCGAAAAAAATCAAATCCTTTGGGATCGATAATGTTTTAATTCGTCCTTTTATCAGCGATGAATATGTTTACATGAGTGCAGATGCCGAGGATAAGTACGTCATTGCTCAGGCAAACGCGCCTGTGAATGAATATAACGAATTCCTGCGACGCAATAGCTGTCGCTTCCACAACAAGTTCGAAATTCGGGACTACGAACACATCGATTTTGTCGATGTCGCTCCGAATCAGTTTGTTGGCATCTCTGCCGCTTTGGTTCCCTTCCTTGAGCACGATGACGCAAGCCGTGCCTTGATGGGTTCAAACATGCAAACCCAAGCGGTCCCACTGTTGCGCCCTGAAGTACCGATCGTTTCGACCGGTATGGAAGAAGTTGCTGTTGCTGATTCCGGTCAGGTTGTTATCGCTGAAGAAGATGGCGAAGTCATTTCTGTCACCGGGGATACACTCGTGTTGAAACAAGCCAGCGGTTTGCTTAAGATACACAAACTACGTAAGTATCAGCGCTCCAATCAGAGCACCTGTATCGACCAGCGCCCTGCCGTTGTAAAAGGACAGTTGGTGCACAAAGGTGATGTGATCGTCGATTCCTCCTCTACGCAAGATGGCAAATTGGCTCTCGGTCAGAACGTAATGATCGCCTTTTTGCCCTGGGAAGGTTTCAACTTTGAAGATGCCATCCTGATTTCTGAACGCCTTGTTGAAGATGATCGCTACACCAGTATTCATATCGAAAAATATGAAGTGGAAGCCCGCGATACCAAGTTAGGTCCCGAAGAGATCACCCGTGAGATTCCGAACGTCGGTGAAGACACCATCCGCGATCTGGACGAGACCGGTATCATCCGCGTTGGTGCGGAAGTTGGTCCGAATGAGATTTTGGTTGGCAAAATCACCCCGAAGGGTGAAAAAGAACTGACTCCCGAAGAGCGCCTTCTGCGGGCAATCTTCGGTGAAAAATCCCGCGATGTCAAAGATACCTCCTTGCGCATGCCTCATGGCGAACGTGGAATCGTGGTGGATGTCAAAGTCTTCACTCGTGAAGAGAACAGCGACCTGAGCGCTGGCGTTGACAAGATGGTGCGTGTTTCTGTAGCTCAGCGCCGTAAGATCACTGCTGGTGACAAAATGGCTGGTCGACATGGAAACAAAGGCTGTGTATCAATGGTCCTACCAGTTGAAGACATGCCTTTCCTCGAAGATGGCACCCCCATTGATATCATTCTCAACCCATTGGGCATCCCCGGTCGTATGAACATCGGTCAGGTGCTTGAGGCTGAATTGGGATGGGCTGCGCACAGTCTCGGTTTTCGTGCTGTGACACCAGTTTTTGACGGTGCATCTGAAGCTGAAATCGAAGCAGAACTGGTGCGAGCCTGGATGATCGACGAAGCCTGGCGTGTCACCGCTGAAAAAGGCGCGGAATGGCTGCAGGGGGTTGAATATGACCCTGAATTGATCAAAGATGATAACGAAGTCAGACTGCTCTACCTGGAAGACAAACTTGCTGGTAAAGGTGTGGACTTGTTTCAGATCAAGGAAAACGAAGTTCTCGCGCGTCGGGCAGCTCTAAATCTTTGGTTGGAAAGCGAAGGCTACGACCCAGCTACGATCACATCCTTCCCGGAAGAAAATATTTTAGTAGCCGACCGACAGCAACAAGACGACAACGCTGTGACAGCTTGTCTCGTATTGTGGGCGAAAAAACAGGGCAAGGAAATCGACAGCAGTCTTGATCGCGCTCAGATGGAAGCCAAAGCCCGTCAGATCATGATGGAAACCGGTAACCCTATTCCAACCCTTGGTAAACAACTGGTTCGCGACGGACGTACTGGCGAATTTTATGACCAGCCTGTCACTATCGGTATAATGAGCATGCTGAAACTGCATCACCTGGTTGAAGACAAGGTGCATGCCCGCTCGACCGGTCCATATAGCCTGGTGACTCAACAGCCGCTGGGTGGTAAGGCTCAATTTGGTGGTCAGCGCTTTGGCGAAATGGAAGTTTGGGCGCTTGAAGCTTACGGTGCCGCTTACACCCTGCAGGAAATGTTGACGGTGAAATCCGATGACGTTGCGGGCAGAACCGCCACCTACGAATCGATCGTCCAGAATAAAGCGATCGAAGCCCCTGGTATTCCGGCTGCTTTCCGCGTTTTGGTGAAGGAACTTCAATCCCTGAGCCTGGCGGTGGAAGCCATCATGGAAGACGGAGAAGTCGTGAAGTTTGGCAAAGATGAAGATCGTGGGCATCGCCAGCGCGTACCAACGGGTTTGATGGACCAGGGCTCAGATATCTTTGATAAACTAAAAGGTATTAGAAATGAGTGATTTTGCGCTTGACGTTTTGATAAGAGGCGTGATAAAATGACTGCTCATTCCTGACAGGCAGGGAGAGTTATTTGTGCCTGTTGAATAATTGGCTAATAGGGCCATCCGCGCGTTAGATGGCCTTGTTTAATGAATAATTGAAAGTTAATAGGTAGTACGGAGATAAAAACGTGCCAACAATAAACCAACTGGTTAGAAATGGTCGCAAGACAAAAAGTAAAAAAAGCAAGTCACCCGCCTTGCAATATACGTTGAATTCGGAAAAACAACGCAGAACACGCCAGCCGAAGGGCGCTCCCCAAAAGCGCGGCGTTTGCACCATCGTACGTACGATGACCCCCAAGAAACCGAATTCCGCTCTGCGAAAGATTGCTCGTGTGCGTCTTTCCAATGGTATCGAAGTCACCGCGTATATTCCTGGTGAAGGTCACCAATTGCAAGAGCACAGCGTTGTATTGGTGCGTGGTGGTAGAGTGAAAGACCTGCCTGGTGTGCGTTATCACATCGTACGCGGGACACTGGACAGCACCGGTGTAGCTGATCGCAAACGCGCTCGTTCCAAATACGGCGCCAAACGCGCTGCGAAATAATTTGGAATGAAAGCCGGTAAAAAGCGGGAGACCGCCACTGGCTGAAATTGAGGAGCCATTATGTCAAGAAGATTGAAACCAGAAAAGCGAATCACCACCCCTGATGTTCGTTATAACAACGTTCATCTGCAGATGATGATCAACCGCATCATGCTAAAAGGCAAGAAAAGCACCGTTACCCGCCATGTCTACAGCGCGATTGATATGATCGGCGAAAAGACTGGTAAAGAGGGTATCGAAGTTTTCGAAACCGCCTTGAAGAATGTCAGCCCGATGATGGAAGTTCGCCCCCGCCGTATTGGTGGCGCGACCTACCAGGTGCCGATGGAAGTTGCCCCAGAACGCCGGGTCACCCTGGCAATGCGCTGGATCATTAATGCTTCCCGTGCGAGATCTGGCAAGTCGTTCTCCGAGAAACTTGCTGGTGAATTGATGGACGCTGCTGAAAACCAGGGAGCTTCAATCCGCCGACGTGAAGAAACGCATAAGATGGCTGAGGCTAACCGCGCGTTTTCTCACTTCCGCATGTAATTCTGGTACTTTAACAATCCAGGTCCCCCATGACTGACTTTCCGCTCGAGCGCTATCGAAATATTGGCATTATCGCCCATATTGATGCTGGTAAAACAACTACCACCGAGCGGATTTTGTTTTATACCGGTAAAACATATCGCCTCGGTAATGTTGATGACGGCACTACTGTCACCGACTGGATGCCCGAGGAACGCGAACGCGGCATTACCATCGTTTCTGCAGCTGTAACGGCTGAATGGAAAGATCACCTCATCAATATCATCGATACTCCTGGTCATATCGACTTCACCGCCGAAGTGCAGCGCTCTCTGCGTGTATTGGACGGTGGTGTGGTCGTTTTTGATTCCGTCCAGGGTGTTGAACCTCAAAGCGAGACCGTTTGGCGCCAGGCTGATAAGTTTGGTGTTCCGAGAATTTGTTTTTCTAACAAAATGGATCGTGTTGGTGCCTCTTACGAACGCACTATTGAGAGCATCAAAGAACGCCTGGGCGCAAATGCTCTGCAGATGCAGATCCCGATCGGCTCTGAAAGTGATTTTGTGGGCGTAATCAACTTGTTGGACCAAAATGCCGTTTATTATCGCGAAAGTTCTGGTTCCACCCCTGAAGTCGTTGAAATCCCTGAAGAATTCAAAGAGAAAGCTGCCAAACTACGTGAAGTATTGGTAGAACGCATCGCTGAACTCGATGAGGATCTGACAATCAAGTTCCTTGAGGGTGAGGAGATCCGCCTCGAAGAATTGAAGAAAGCTTTACGCAAAGCCGTGATTGCCAACCTGGTAACCCCGGTTTTTTGCGGCAGCAGCTTGAAAAACAAAGGCGTTCAATTAGTTTTGGATGCTGTAATCGATTATTTGCCTTCGCCCCTGGATATTCCCCCGGTCACAGCGACCCTGGTTCGTGATGGCAGTGAAGTGCTGCGTCATGCTGATGACAGCGAACCAATGTCAGCCTTGGTCTTCAAGATTGTGTCAGATCCCTACATGGGGCGCCTGGCTTATTTGCGTGTTTATTCCGGCAAGGTCAAGCAAAATTCGACTGTCCAGAACTCTTCCAAAGACAAAAAAGAACGCATTGGGAGACTCCTGCGAATGTATGCCGATCGGCGCGAAGACATCGAGGAATTGGGTGCGGGTGAAATCGGCGCGATCTTGGGCTTAAAGTTCAGTTTCACTGGTGACACACTCTGTGACCCTACCAACCCGGTTTTATTGGAAACGATCAGTTTCCCCGAACCTGTTATCTCGATCGCGATCGAACCGAAAACCAAGGCAGACCAGGACCGAATGTCTGAGTCTTTGGTGAAATTAGCTGAAGAAGACCCCACTTTCCGGGTTCGACAAGACGATGTTACAGGTCAGACAGTTATCTCGGGAATGGGTGAGCTGCATCTTGATGTTTTGGTGACCCGATTGTTGCGCGAGTTCAAAGTGAAAGCTAACGTTGGCAAACCTCGTGTGGCTTATCGGGAAGCGATTACCAAACCGGTCATGAATGCCGAATATCGCTACAGCAAGCAAACCGGCGGGCATGGTCAGTATGGTCATGTGATCTTTGACCTTGAACCGCTTGAGAGTGGACAGGGTTTACAGTTTGAAAACAAAATTCGCGGTGGTGCTATTCCCAAGGAATACATACCAGCAATTGAAAAAGGCTTCTTTGAGGCTTGTGAAAGTGGTCCTCTGGCTGGTTTCACCATGACCGATATCAAGTTCACATTAACCGATGGCAGTTTCCATGAAGTCGACTCGAGCGAAATGGCTTTCCGCATGGCAACCATCTTTGGCGTACGCGAAGCCGCAGAGAAAGCTGATCCTGTGATTCTGGAACCCATCATGCAGGTGGAAATCACAATCCCCGAGGAATATACTGGCGATATCATCGGGCAAATCAACGCCCGCGTAGGCAATATCCTTGGTTTGGATGATCGTTATGGCAACGCCAAGGCGATTCACGCAGAAGTGCCTCTCTCAGAAATGTTTGGATACGCAACAGAGCTTCGCTCTGCTACCCAGGGTCGGGGTGTTTTTACAATGGAGTTTAAACATTACGACCGCGTCTCAGACGCATACATGAAAAAAATCCTCGGTCGGATCAACGGCTGAGATTAAACAGACTCATCCTGGCGAAAGCTGAATGAAATAAAGAAAAAGAACAGGAAAACTATGGCAAAACAAAAAATCAGAATCCGTTTGAAAGCTTACGATCATCGTATCTTGGACCAATCTGCAAAACGAATTGTGGAAACCGCTGAGCGCTCTGGTGCCCGTGTGGTTGGACCGGTACCTTTGCCGACCAAAATTGAAAAATACACCGTTCGCCGTTCCACCTTTATTGATAAAGACTCACAGGAACATTTTGAAATCCGTACCCATAATCGCCTGATCGACGTGCTGGAACCCGATTCCAAGACCATTGACATGCTCATGCGCTTGAGCCTGCCTGCTGGTGTTGATATCGAAATTAAGATTTAAGGATGGGTTCGACAGGTTGCTCTACAATGTTGTGAAACAAGAGTAGAGGAATCTTTACAATTTAGCAAAATTACGAGTACCCGATGGGGGCTCGCATTTTTGTTTTCCTGTTTGAAAGCGGCGGTCGGTGACCGTCGTTTTTGTTTTAAGACAGGCAGCAGGGAGCAGGGAACAGGAAACAGGGAGCAGGGATCAGGAAACAGTGATTGGGGAGCAGGGAGCAGGAATCAGGGAGCAGGGAACAGGGAACAGGGAACAGGGAGCTGGGAGCAGGGAGCTGGGAGCAGGAAACAGGGATTGGGGAGCAGGAAACAAGGAGCAGGGAGCAGGGATCAGGGAGCAGGGAGCAAGGAGCAGGGAGCAGGGATCAGAAACAGGGAGCATTGAGCAGAAAACAGGGATCAGGGAGCAGGGATCAGGAAACAGGGAACTGGGATCTGGAAAGAGGAAACAGGGATCAGGAAGAAGTTTATTGATTGCTTAATTTCTGAATCATTGAATAGGGCATTTTACCAATCTCATCACATAAGGTAATGGCTTTATGTGTTTGCTCTTCATTCAAATAGCCGATGCGGACACATATTTCGAGTTGAGTTTCGGTTTCTGCTTTTGAGCCTCTTGCTACTGACAGAAATCTTGCGTATTCTTTCGGAGAATTACGAGCATTACCTTCAGCGATGTTGGATGGAATTGAAAATGCGGCTCTTCTCAGTTGATTTGTTACTCAGAATATTTTCTCTTTGGGTAAAAAATTGGTTAATCGATAAACTTCCTCTACCAAGTCCATAGATTTTTGCCAAACAACTAAATCATGGTGATTTCTTGTTGTCATATCTGTTTCCTGTTTCCAGCTCCCTGTTCCCTGTCTTCTACAGATATGGTCCAAATTTTGGAAATTCGGTGGGATCGATGGGGGTGCATTCGTCGGTCTCTGGATCCAGGAGGTAAAAACCGCCATCACGGTGCAGAATGGGTATGCCCCTGCCTTGATTGATGAAATGTTTGCGCATGTCTTCCGAAAGCCAGTAATAACTGTCATACTCGCTGGGGTGTTCAAAAAGCAGCGAGTCATAGATATCCAAAAATTCCTTCTGGTATTGCTCACTGACCCTACCCAGATTGCTGATCACCCAGCAGACTTGTTCGAAATCCCAGTTGTAAGTCAAACCAATCAGGCGGTCGTCTTCCGTGATGTATGGGGAGAACGGAAACTGCCGGCAACTGAGCGTGCGATAGTCGCGCTCGCAAAAATCTGGACCCTTGCAAGCCATAAGGTGCATGTAATGCGGTGTTTCCGCCTTCAATTTGGGAAGGTCGATTGGGTCGGAGGGGCATTCATCCCCACGCAACCGCTGCCAGAGCTTAGTATTGGCTTTCAGGAAAGTCCATTCTTCCTTTAATGCCACAGGCACAGCCACACAAATATCACAGCAGAACGGCTTGCCGGAAGGGTTGAATTGCTTGCAGATTTGCCCGCAATCCACCTCGCAGATCGGCGAATCGAAGCGGTTATAGAGATTCAATACATCCAGGTTGGGTTTATAGACCATGGGAGGTATTTTACACTGAATTCATGTTAGCATCTTTTTGCGACAGAATTCTTATTAGTGTAGACCTTTGGTCAATTGTAGGCGCATGGTCAGGAGACCGGCGTGATCGGGGGTGTTTTCCGCCCAAGCCTGAACGGAGCAGTTGCCTTTGATCTTAAACAAAAATGAGAAAAAACCGATTTACTGGTAAACATAAATGGGGAATCTCCTTCTTGTTCCTCTCCTTCTTGTTCCTGCGCACAAACAGGGATTTTATAGTAGAATTCCAGAGCGCTAAAATCTGTTGTTAAAATCAGCTATTAATTCAAAAATGACCCTTGCGCGCTGAAAGGGGTTATGATATATTTGATAGGCTACCCAGAGGGTAGCTATTTATGTGTGACAATTTAAGAATGCCTCCCGCGTGGGCAGAACGCTTCACAGGGACCATTAACTGAATTGTGCGGGGATGATGCAGCTTGCCCAGGCTGACAGTCTCGCGAGAATACTAATACAGGAGAATAGCATGCTAAAAGGGCTAATAGGAAAAAAGATCGGTATGACCCAGATCTTCGATGGAGACGGCCGCGCCGTCCCGGTAACGTTAATCGAAGCTGGGCCATGTTTTGTTTCCCAGGTCAAAACGGTTGCTCAAGACGGCTACAATGCCGTGCAACTGGCATTTGACGAGGTGAAACCCAAACGACTCAGCAAGGCTGAGCTTGGTCATTTAAAGACCAATAACCTCCCTCCAGTGCGCACTTTGCGTGAGTTCCGCACCAACAAATTAGATGGTATCAATGCCGGAGACGAAGTTGATGCCTCAATTTTTGAAGTTGGCGAGTTTGTCGATGTGATCGGTACTTCCAAAGGTAAGGGCTTCGCCGGCGTAGTGAAGCGTCACGGCTTTGCTGGCGGTCCCGCGACCCATGGTCAATCTGACCGCCAACGCTCACCTGGTTCCTCTGGTTCCGGTACGACACCAGGTCGTGTTTACAAAGGTAAAAGACGTCCGGGACGCATGGGCAATGTCC
>WOZC01000169.1:10491-36718 GCA_011620465.1 Anaerolineaceae bacterium
GCCAATGACCAAAAACTGGTCATGGTCGATAGCATGGAGATGAAAGAAGCCAAGAGTACTGAACTGGCGAAAGCCATCAAAGCTCTCGTCGGTGACAAACGCGCTCTTGTTTTGGTATCTGATAAGAGCGACAAGAATGAAAATCTGATCAAATCCGGCCGCAACCTGGCTGAAGCCAAGCTGCTCCAGGCTAACTACCTGAACATTCGTGATCTGCTCAGTTTTGAAAAAGTAATTATCCCGCTTGCTTCACTGGAAGTGATCAAGGGTTATCTGGGATAGGAAGGTGTAGCAGAATGAGTATCTCCGTTTTTGATATCCTGCGACGCCCCGTCGTGACCGAAAAATCAAACTACCTGGCCAGCAAGTTGAACCAGTACGTGTTTGAAGTCAACAGTGATGTCACCCGTGAACAGGTGAAAACAGCTGTTGAGACCGCTTTCGATGTGGATGTTGTGCGCGTCAATATTATTAATCTGCCCGCCAAGGCGCATCGCAACTCCCGCACCCGCCGTTTGGTGGTGCGCAACAGCGGTTTCAAGAAAGCGATTGTTACCCTCAAAGCGGGTGACCGTATTCCTGTGTTCGAAGGAGTGGAATAATGGCTGTTAAAGTATACAAACCCAAGACTCCTGGTCAACGCCACAAGACCAGTTATACGTTCGAGGAGATCACCAAGACCACACCCGAACGCAGCCT
Organism: Anaerolineaceae bacterium; assembly: GCA_011620465.1. Lineage (GTDB taxonomy): Bacteria > Chloroflexota > Anaerolineae > Anaerolineales > Anaerolineaceae > Mesolinea. Next base: position 11,191 of record WOZC01000169.1, read on the forward strand.
GACTGTGATTCGCAAGCAGCATTCCGGCCGCAACTCGATGGGTCGTGTGACTGTTCGCCATCGTGGTGGTGGTGCCCGTCGTCAAATTCGTTTGATTGATTTCAAACGTGATAAGGCAAACATCCCAGCCAAGGTCGAGGCGATCGAGTATGATCCCAACCGGACAGCCCGTTTGGCATTGCTGTTCTATGCTGATGGCGAAAAACGCTACATTATTGCGCCAATTGGCGTCAAAGTTGGCGATACCCTGATGTCTGGTGCCCGTGCTGAAATCCGACCCGGGAACAGTCTGCCTTTGGCAAACATCCCAGTCGGTACCAATATACATGCGATTGAACTCTATCCCGGAAAGGGTGCCCAGTTAGTGCGCTCAGCTGGCACTTCAGCGCAACTATTGGCAAAAGAAGGCAAATACGCACAAGTCCGTATGCCAAGCGGCGAAGTTCGCCTGGTTCTACAGGAATGCAGCGCCTCGATCGGTCAGGTTGGTAATGTGGAACACAGCAATATCAAGTTAGGCAAAGCTGGTCGCAAGCGCCATATGGGCCGCCGTCCAGAAGTACGCGGCTCTGCAATGTCCCCGAGAGACCATCCCCATGGTGGTGGTGAAGGACGTACTGGAATTGGTATGCCCGGTCCCAAGACCCCCTGGGGCAAACCAGCTCTTGGTTACAAAACCAGACGCAACAAGCGTACTAATGACATGATTGTTCGCCAGCGCTCCAAGTCCAAGCGCAAATAGCGAATGAGAGGCAGAAAAGGAATTTGAAATGTCGCGATCATTGAAAAAAGGGCCATTCGTAGACCCGAAATTACTGAAAAGAATCGAAGATATGAACCAGAAAGGCGAGAAGAAAGTCTTGCGGACCTGGAGTCGTGCCAGCACGATTTTCCCCCAGATGGTTGGACACACCATCGCGGTCCATAACGGACGCCGCCATGTACCGATCTATGTGACGGAAAACATGGTTGGTCATCGCCTGGGTGAATTTGCGCCCACACGCTGGTTCCGTGGTCATGTGGCTGAGAAAGCTGCAAGGTAAGGTGAGAGATGGCACAGGAAATAACTGCAACACTCTCTGACTTCAGAGAATCCGCCCAAAAGACCCGCCTGGTTGTTGACCTGGTGAGAGGTAAGAAAGTTACCGATGCCTTGAACATTTTAAGCTTGACCCCCAAAAAGGCAGCTGATCCTGTTCGGAAGTTGATTTATTCGGCCATGTCCAATGCTGAAGAGAATTTTGGTGTGAGCCGTGATGACCTCGTCGTTTACCGGATCTTCGCAGACGAAGCCCGCACCCGTAAGTGGCGCCAGTTCGGTGCACGCGGTCGATTTAAGCCCCAGTTGAGACGCAGTTCTCACGTGACCGTTGTATTACGCGAAGTCGAGTAAAGGTAAGGAGTAAACTATGGGTCGTAAAGTACATCCAATTGGTTTTCGTCTTGGTATCAACAAGCCCTGGTTAGGGCGCTGGTATGCCGAAGGCAAAGATTACACCGAACAGGTTCACCAGGACATCAAACTGCGTGAAGTTGTAATGAAAGAGACTGATCGTGCTGGCGTTTCATCCATCGAGATCGAACGTTATCCCGGCAAAGTTAAAGTCACCCTGCACACAGCCAAACCGGGTATTCTGATTGGTCGTAAAGGCGAAAACGTAAAAATTATCAGACAAAAACTTGAAGCACTGACCGGCAAGAAAATCGATTTGGAAGTCAAAGAGATTAAATCTGCCGATACAGACGCCTACCTGGTTGCTCAGAACATCGCCAGTCAATTGGAACGTCGTATCAGTTATCGACGTGCAATGAAACGCGCTATTCAGCAAGCTTTACGACAGGGCGCGGAAGGAATCAAAATTACAGTTTCCGGTCGTCTTTCAGGTGCTGAAATGGCACGCCGTATGACTCTGCGTGAAGGTCGCGTGCCTTTGCAGACACTGCGTGCTGACATTGATTTCGCACGGGCTGCTGCCACAACCACTTTTGGTCAAATCGGCATCAAGGTCTGGATTTATAAAGGCATCGTCATCGATCAACCCGAAGAAAAGGTTGAATCAACCGAGGGTGTTTATATTAGCGAGTAATTATCGTAACGAGTGAGGTAGCAGATTATGTTGATGCCAAAGAGAGTAAAATACCGCAAGCAGATGCGCGGCCGCATGAAGGGAAAGTCCTATCGCGGCGCAGACGTCAACTTCGGTGACTATGGATTGAAAGCGCTGGATTGTGGCTATCTGACCGCCCGTCAGATTGAAGCCGCCCGCCGTGCGATCGTTCATGAAATGAAACGACGCGGCAAGGTTTGGGTACGGGTTTTCCCCGACAAACCTTACACCAAGCGTGCAGCTGAAACCCGCATGGGTAAAGGCAAGGGTGATGTGGATCACTGGGTGGCGGTGATTCGCCCCGGTCGTATCCTTTTCGAAATCGGTGGTACTGATACCGAAACAGCGATTTTAGCTTTGCAAAGAGCACGTTACAAGCTGGGTTTTAAGACCAAGATTGTATCAAGAGAAGCGATAGGAGAAGGTTCATGAACGCCAAAGAATTAAGAGAACTTTCTACAGAAGATATTAGAGCCAAACTCATGAGCATCCGCCAGGAACTGATGAACCTGCGCTTTCAGATGGTGACTGGTCAGTTGACCGATACCAGCCGTTTCAAAGGCGCTCGCAAGGATATCGCTCGTTTAGAGACCGTTCTCAGCGAACGTGTGCGTAATGAGAAGGAAGGTAAATAATGAACAAACGACGTCGTTTAACCGGTACTGTCAAGTCCAATCAGATGGACAAGACTGTCACTGTTGAAGTGACCCGTACTTTCCAACACCCCTTGTATCACAAGGTTGTTCGCAGTGTGAAAGCCTACAAGGTTCACGATGAGATTGGCTGCAATGTTGGCGATAAAGTTGTCATCGTTGAATCCGCGCCGGTTTCCAAGACTGTATCCTGGGTGGTTGAGAGTATTGTCAAGGTTGAGATCCGCAAGGAAAGTATTGAAGCTGTGGAAGAAGCCATTGAACAAGCTGAAGAATTGGCTGCTGAAGAAGTTGCGCTTCTGGGAGAAGCCGCGGTAGTCCTTGAAGATTCGATCGAAGAAGAACTCGAAGAAATCGCTGAAATCGTCGCAGACGAAGAAGGTGCTGTATGATTCAACAGGAGTCCCGTTTAGTTGTTGCCGATAACACTGGCGCCAGAGAAATACTGGTCATCCAGGTTGTTGGCGGTACCCACAGACGTTATGCCCATGTTGGCGATATCGTAACTGCAACTGTCAAGAGCGCTACACCGCAGGCTTCTGTAAAGAAGAGCGAGATCATCAAAGCCGTTATCGTTCGAACCGCCAAGGCTTACCGCCGTTCGGATGGTTCCACGATTTGCTTTGATGACAATGCAGCTGTGATCCTGGACAATGATGGTGTGAACCCTCGCGGTACACGTATCTTTGGCCCGGTCGCACGCGAACTGCGTGAAAAGGGCTATATGAAAATTGTTTCATTGGCTCCAGAAGTACTGTAGTCGATGGTAGGAGTATCTAAATGAAGATGAAAATCCGGAAAGGTGATCGTGTTCGCGTGATGCGCGGCGACGAAGCCGACAAGAACAAAGTCGGTGAAGTGATCCGTGTATTGCCCAAAGAGAACCGTGTTGTGGTTCAGGGTGTGAATACTGTCAAGAAACATCAGAAGCAGTCCCAATCGGGCGGTAAGACCATTCCTTCAGGGATTCGTGAATTCGAAGCCCCGATCGATCTGTCCAACGTAGCCCTGGTTGACCGTGCTGCAGAGAAAGAAGTAAAAGAATCTCGCCGTTCAAGCAAGGCTAAATCCGCTGAAGACGAAAAAGCTGAGAAGAAGACCAGCCGCCGCAAGAGCACAACTGCTCCGAAGACTGAAAATACCAAAGACAGTAAAAAATCGGACGCTAAGGGCAAATAAGGCGCAGGTGAATTGATATGAACAGACTACAAGAACAATACAATAACGAAATTGCTCCCGCTCTCTTCAAAGAGCTTGGCTTGAGCAACGTCATGCAGATTCCCCGTATTACCAAGGTCGTTGTCAATATTGGTGTTGGTGAAGCCTTGGATAACCCCAAAGCTCTGGATGCTGCTGTGAACGATCTGACTATTATTACCGGTCAGAAGCCTGTTGTCATCGCTGCTAAGAAAGCTATCTCCAACTTCAAACTGCGCGAAGGTCGCCAAATCGGCGTAAAAGTAACCTTGCGCGGTTACAAGATGTGGTCTTTCTTAGATCGCCTGATCAATATCGCTCTACCCCGTGTGCGTGACTTCCGCGGTATTTCAGCAGACTCGTTTGATGGTCGCGGCAACTATACCCTCGGGTTGACCGAACAATTGATCTTCACTGAAATTCAGTATGACAAGATCGACAAAGTACGAGGTATGGAAGTCAGCATCGTTACTACTGCTGAAACTGACGATCAAGCTCGAGAGCTGTTACGCAAGTTCGGCATGCCCTTCAGGAAGGATAACTAATGGCTAAAAAGTGTATGCAATATCGAGAGATGCGACGTAAGTATCCCGTTCGCGTTGTGAATCGCTGTCGCGTCTGTGGAAGACCGCGGGGCTATATGCGGAAATTCGGCCTTTGCCGGATTTGTTTCCGTGAATTAGCACTCCAGGGTAAGCTCCCTGGTGTGACCAAATCATCCTGGTAATTTGACCTGGAGGTATGAGAATGACTATTTCAGATCCAATTGCCGATATGTTAACAAGAGTTCGTAATGCCGCTTCCGCGGGCAAACCCCTGGTCGCGATCCCGAATTCAAAACTCAAGTGTGAGTTGGCTCGCATTCTGGTCGAAGAAGGCTATATTGAGAGCTATGAAGTCGTCAATAGTAAAAGCGAAGCAAGCAAAGTTTTGCAGCTGAAGCTCAAATATATTGGCGAAAGACGTCACCGTCGCTCCTTGATTACCGGTATCCAACGCGTTAGCCGACCAGGCTGCCGTGTGTATACCTCTAAGAAAGAAATCCCCTGGGTTCTTTCGGGCATCGGTATCGCGATTTTATCAACCCCTAAGGGAATCATGACCGGCCATCGCGCTCGCAAGATCGGCGTTGGCGGCGAGATCCTCTGTAAGGTTTGGTAGGAGGAAGAGAATGTCGCGTATAGGAAAACTGCCCATCACCCTGCCTAAGGGTGTTGAAGTAAAAATCGATGGGAACAAGGTTCATGTCAAGGGTCCGAAAGGCGAATTGGATGAAACCTTCTCCCCAAAAATCGAGATCAAATTAGAAGATGGCACGATTACCGTGACCCGTCCTAACGATGAACCCCAGGTTCGCGCGCTTCATGGTACCACCCGTGCCCTGATCAACAACATGGTTGTTGGCTGCAGCAAGGGTTTTGAGAAGGTGCTTGAATTCAAGGGTGTCGGTTACCGTGCTGAATTGAGTGGTAAGGACCTGGTTTTGAACCTGGGTTATTCCCACCCGATCAATATGCCCGCCCCTGATGGTATCTCATATGAAGTTGATGCCAAGGCGCACACAATCAAGGTGTTAGGTCGCAATCGTCACCAGGTTGGTTTGATCGCTTCCGAGATCCGTAAAATTCGTCCACCAGAGCATTATCATGGAACTGGTGTACGTTATTTGGGTGAAGAAGTGAAGCTCAAAGCTGGTAAAGCTGGAAAGACCGGTAAATAGAGGTAGACAATGGCTCAGAAATCAAGAAATCAAGCTCGATTACATCGTCACATCCGTGTCCGCAAGCATATCTTCGGCACTCCGGAACGTCCACGTATGAATGTATTCCGCAGCATCAGCGATATCTATGTTCAGATCATCGATGATCACAGTGGAACCACACTGGCCTCGGCTTCCAGTATTGACTCTGCTTTGCGCAGCTCGCTTACAGGCAAATCCAAGATGGAACAAGCCCTGCTCGTTGGTGAAGAAGTTGCCAAACGTGCCAAAGCCAAAGGCATTTCCGCGGTTGTTTTTGACCGTGGTGGCTACATCTATACCGGTCGCGTAAAGTCGTTGGCCGAAGGTGCCCGTAAAGGTGGGCTGGAGTTCTAAAAGAGGATAATATGGATGATTTTCAAGCATTAGAACCACAATTTGATGAACGCGTAATCGATATCGCTCGCGTAGCCAAGGTTGTTAAAGGCGGTCGTCGGTTCTCTTTTAGAGTGACCATCGTTGTTGGTGACAATAACGGTAATGTCGGCTTGGGCACTGGAAAAGCTGGTGCTGTGCCGGACGCCATGCGCAAAGCAACTGAGCGTGCTCACAAGAACATGCACAAGGTTAGTTTGATGGGCACAACCATTGCTCACGAAGTGACTGGTACTCAAAGCGGTGCAAGAATATTGCTCAAACCCGCTTCACCTGGTACCGGCGTTATTGCAGCTGGTGGTGTTCGTGCGGTTTGTGAAGCCGCTGGAATTAAGGACATTCTGACCAAATCGTTGGGCAGCTCAAATATGCTCAACATTGTTCAGGCAACTTTTGACGCGCTTTCTCAATTGAAATCACCTGAGAGAGTTGCTTCTGAACGCGGTAAGGATATTTCTGAAGTGACCCCCTATTGGGAGCGGAGGAAGAATGGCTAAGAAACAAACGAGCAAAACTCTCCGGATCAAACAAGTCAAGAGCGGTATTGGTTATCCCGTCCGGACTAAAAACACACTCAAGGCTCTGGGCTTTCGTAATGTTGGTGATGTTGTTGAACACCAGGAAAATGATGCCCTGTTAGGTATGCTGGACAAGGTCTCCCACCTGGTTGAGATCGAAACAGTGGATGAGGAGAAGTAAGCATGCAATTACACGATCTTAAACCCAATGAGGGTAGCAAGAAAAATCGCAAGCGTGTTGGTCGTGGTATGAGTAGCGGTCACGGCAAGACCTCTGGTCGTGGTACCAAGGGTCAAAACTCCCGCAGCGGAGGCGGTGTTCGCCTCTATCACGAAGGCGGCAATTTACCTTTCTATCGAAAACTGCCCTTCCTGCGGGGTGAAGGTTTCACCCCGCGCAACCGTGTTCGTTACGCCGAAGTCAACCTGGATTCCTTGCAGGATTTCAAGGCTGGCGGCGAAGTAACCCCCGAAACCTTGAAGGAAGCCGGTCTGTTAAAAGGCAAAGGCTTACCCGTCAAGATCATGGGACGCGGTGAAATTAAAGTTGCCTTGAAGATCAAGGCTCATAAAGTTACCGAAGGTGCTCGCCAGAAGATTGAAGAGGCTGGTGGAAGTATCGAAACTATCGAGATCTCGTAGCTAGAGGAGTTGGTTTAATGAAACGATCATCCTGGCGCTTTTTATGGAAATCAGAAGATATCCGCAACAAACTGCTGATATCTCTGCTATTGCTGGCTGTTTACAGACTGGCAGCTAATATTCCGGTGCCCGGAATTGACCGCGCTGCTGTCGCTGGGCTTTCCCAGATGACTGGTGCAGGCAGAAACCTGGTCAACCTGCTTGACCTATTGTCCGGTGGCGCGGTTTCGCAATTCTCAATTCTGGCTATGGGCGTCTACCCATACATTACCGCGCAGATCATCCTGCAACTGCTCACGCCGGTTATTCCGGCGCTTGAGCGCAAAATGCAGGATGACCCGCGTGAAGGACGCATCTGGATGGAAAAATGGACTGTTATCCTGACCATTCCCATGGCGCTTCTTTCTGCCTTTGGCCAGATCAACATCTTTAATCAGATGCTGCAAGGCAGTTCAATCATCTCTAACTGGGGCTTTACAGGCGCTAACCTTTTACCGACTGTCACAGCAATCATCACCATGGTTGCCGGTACGATGTTTGGTATCTGGATTGGTCAACTCATTTCTGAGTTTGGCTTGCGCAATCAAGGGCTTTCATTGATCATCTTTGCTGGTATAGTCTCGAGATTCCCGGTTTCAATCGCCCGCATGGTCAATGCTGCGGAACCCTGGTGGGTTTTCCTGGTGGTAATCGCGGTGTTTGTTGTCACTATTCTGGCAATCGTTTTTGTTCAGGGTGGTCGCCGGAATATCCCAGTGCTCTTCCCTGGACGCCGAATCGGCAATCGTATGTCCATGCCCGTTCGCTCTCAGCTTCCACTGATGGTGAATATGGCTGGCATGATCCCGATCATCTTTGCGCAGAGCTTCCTGACTTTTCCAGCGATCCTCTCCTCCTTTTTCCTGAATTCTCAGACAAAATGGCTGAGCAATACCGCCTCATGGCTTTATAAGGCTTTCGGCGGAGATACCTGGTGGTACCCCTTGATGTTCTTCTTACTGGTGGTAGCTTTTGCTTACTTCTACACGGATGTGTTGTTTGCCCAGCAAAATTACGGTGATAACCTTAAAAAGCAGGGTGCACAGATTCCCGGTGTAGTCCGAGGCAAACCAACCCAGGATTACCTGACTCGTGTTCAACGGCGCATCACTTTACCGGGAGCTTTCTTCCTTGGTTTGGTGGCAGTTCTGCCTTTCATCATGACGTACTTTTTACCGGCTGGCAGCAATGGAACCAGCCTGATGCAAGCTTCTGGTTTGCTGATCGTTGTCGGTACCGTCCGTGAAACTGTGGAATTGATCGAAACTGAACTGCGCATGCACGGCTACGACGACAGGTTGATCAACTAATAATTGAGATTACTATGAACAAAAAAGCGACTTACATCGTCATGTTAGGGCCTCCAGGAGCCGGAAAAGGCACCCAGGCTAAGATCATCGCCGAAGAACTTGGATTAGTCCACATTTCCACGGGTGATCTTTTTAGAGAAAACTTGAGCAATGAGACCGAATTGGGCAAGCTTGCTGCCAGTTACATGAACAAAGGCGAACTTGTCCCCGATGATGTGACCATCGCGATGGTTGAAGACCGTTTAAGCAGACCAGATTGTGAGAAGGGAGCCGTTTTGGATGGCTTCCCCCGTACTCCGGCTCAGGCTGAAGCTTTGGATGCCTTGTTGACAAAAATCGGAGGTCAGGTGGACCTGGTGCCTTTTATCCATGTCCCCAATGAAACCCTGGTTGAACGACTGAGCGGTCGCTGGATGAGCAAAGCTGGACGTGTTTACCATGCCCTGTATAACCCACCCAGAGTCGAGTGGATCGACGATATTGATGGCAGTGAACTTTACCAAAGAGAAGATGACAAACCGGAAACGGTAGCCCATCGTATCGATGTTTACTACCTCCAGACTTCTCCCTTGATCGAGTACTATCAGAACATCGGCACTCTGGTGAAAATCGACGGAACCCAGTCAATCGAAAAAGTGACTGAAGATATTTTGAAAGTAGCGAAAGCATAAATGTACGGTTTTGAGTCAAGAGTAAACATCAAATCGGAATCCGAGATTACGATTATGCGTGAGGCGGGTCGATTGAACCGCCAAACGCTTGAAGCGGTCAAAGCTGCCATTGCGCCGGGTGTGACAACTGGCGAGTTGAACGAGGTAGCCGAAAGCTTCCAGCGTCAACATGGCGTTTATTCACCTTTCAAGGATTACGATCCGGGCAATGGTGTCCCTTTTCCGGGAAGTATTTGCACAAGCATCAATGAAGTGCTGGTGCATGGCATCCCCGGGAAACGCAAGCTGCAAGAAGGTGATATCATTTCGATCGACTGTGGGGCAGTATACCAGGGTTTCGTTGGTGATGCAGCCTTCACTATTGGCGTTGGCGAAATTTTGCCCAAGGCGCAGCATCTGATCGATGTGACCGCCAGGGCACTTGAAATTGCCACGGCTTTGATGGTGCCGGGTAATCACAGTGGTGATGTTGGCGCAGCCGTCGAAGAATATGTTGAGAGTGAAGGGTATTTCTGCACTCACACTTACACCGGTCACGGTGTTGGTAGAGAAATGCACGAAGACCCGCAACTTACCAATTATGGTCAACCTGGCACAGGTTTTTTGCTGCGTGAGGGTATGACGATTGCCATCGAACCGATGGTTTTGGTGGGTACTCGACAGACAAAAGTTCTGGCTGATCACTGGACTGTAGTTTCGAAGAATGGCGGGCTTACCGCTCACCAGGAAGACACCATTGCAGTGACCAAAAACGGTCCTTTGGTGTTGACCGCGTTGTAAAAAGAAGTCATAACGATTGGTGTGGCAACCATGCCGATCGATGAACGATGATGAGCCAGGAAATTTGGCGAAATTGGATTAAAAGTAAGAAAAAGCCTTGCTAAGAGCAAGGTAAGTATGTATAATAAGAACTTTGCGGAGAGAAGAAGGAGACTGCCTGATGAAAGTATCAGCTTCAATTAAAAAACGCTGTAACAAGTGTAAAATCGTTAAACGTGAAGGACGACTTTACGTTATTTGTACGAACCCAAGACACAAACAGCGACAAGGATAGGTAATAGATTATGGCACGTATAGAAGGTGTTGACCTCCCGCGCAACAAGCGCATTCAGATTGGACTGCGGTACATCTATGGTATCGGTCCGAAAATTGCTGATGGTATTTTAGACGCCACTGGCGTTAATCCTGACATTCGTGTCAAGGATCTGCCCGAGGATGAAGTTTCTAAACTCCGCGAATACATCGGTCAGAACTTAACTGTCGAAGGTGACCTGCGTCGTGAAGTTCAGATGAACATCAAACGCCTGGTCGAAATCGGCTGTTATCGTGGTTTGCGCCATCGCCGAAACCTGCCTGTTCGCGGTCAAAATACCCGCACAAATGCCCGTACCCGCAAGGGACCGAAACGAACCGTAGCCGGTCGTGGTCGCCGCCGCGGAGCAACCAAGAAATAAGATCAATAAACTGGCTTTTTGATCACCAGGTGGGGTTCCCTTTCTCCCCAGCGGCAACCGGGTAAGAAGAAAGTCAGAGTTGAATAATTAAGTGAGGAAGAATTATGGCTAAACAAGCACGTACAGCGCGTCGAACAACAGGTTCCCGCAAAGTTAAGCGCCAGATCTCGTCAGGACAGGTGCATGTTTTTGCGTCCTTTAACAATACCATCGTGACTGTGACTGACATGCAAGGCAACACAATTTGTTGGGGCAGTTCTGGTTCTGCTGGTTTTAAGGGTTCCCGCAAAAGCACACCCTTCGCTGCTCGAATGGCGACAGAACAGACCATCAAAGTAGCCCAGCAAATGGGTCTGCAGGAAGTGGAACTGTTTGTTAAAGGACCTGGCCCCGGTCGGGAAGCTGCCATTCGTGCCGTACAGGCAATTGGACTGAAAGTTGTCAAGATTACTGACATGACTCCTGTGCCCCATAACGGATGCAGACCTCCAAAGAAACGCCGCGTGTAGTACAAAAGAAAAAGGATTAAGTTATTATGGCAAGATATACAGAAGCAGTTTGTCGTTTGTGTCGCCGTGAGGGTGAAAAGCTGTTCCTCAAAGGAGCACGCTGCTACACCCCTAAATGCGCTATTGAAAAGAGACCTTATCCCCCGGGAATGCATGGCAAGATGAGTGCTGCCCGCCCAAGTCGTGAATCCGACTACGGCAAGCAGCTGCGTGCCAAACAAAAGACCCGTCGCGTTTACGGTATCTATGAGCGTCAGTTCCGCCGTTTCTATGGTCAGGCAGTAGCTATGCGCGGTCAAACAGGTACGAACCTTTTGACCATCCTGGAGACGAGGTTGGCTAATGTCGTCTATCGTTTGGGTTTCGCGGCTAGCCGCCCCCAGGCACGCATTCTGGTTACCCATGGTCATTTTTTGGTCAATGGTCGCCGTGCGGACATCCCCTCTTTTGGAGTCGAAGTTGACGACGTGATCAGCGTAAAAGAAAGTTCCAGAGACAACGCTTATTTCAAGCACTTGCGTGAAGAAGCGGAAGGCCGGACTGTGCCAACCTGGTTGGCTCGCGATTTGAACAATCTGTCCGGTCGCATGTTGCGCGAACCGGAACGCTCTGAAATCGATGGTAACCTCAACGAGCAACTGATCGTTGAATATTATTCTCGCTAATCAGGAGTCTTAGGGCGGTCTTTAAACACCGTTAGACTGAGAAGAGGTAAACCGTGACAAAGAAAATGGAATTGGTATCACCAAAAGTAGAGCGTTTAGAAGAGCTGCGTGATTATGGTAAGTTCACAATCAGCCCGTTGGAACGCGGATTTGGCGTTACCCTTGGTAACGCACTACGCCGAGTATTGCTTTCCTCACTTGATGGGGCGGCGATCACATCGATCCATGTTTCAGACGTGATGCATGAATTCAGCACCATTCCTGGTGTTCGGGAAGATGTCATTCAGGTCATGTTGAACATCAAACTGTTGCGTTTCAAGCTTCACAATGTTGATTCAGCAACTATTCATCTCGAGGTCAAGGGTCAGGGTACGATCACAGGCGCTGACATCGAGTGCCCTCCCGAAGTGGAAATTATCAACCCCGAATGTGAACTCTTCAGTATTAGCGAAAATGACGCTCATGTTGAGATGGAAATGACGGTTGAATACGGCAGAGGATACATCCCGGCAAATGACCGTTCAGACCATATGGCGATTGGCGTTTTACCTGTGGATGCAATTTTCTCCCCTGTACGCCGTGTAAATTGGGAAGTTACCAGCGCTCGCGTTGGTCACAGTACTGATTATGACCGATTGACGCTTGATATTTGGACTGATGGCACAATTTCACCTGAAAAAGCACTGATCGAATCATCTCGCATCCTGATGCGCCAACTTGGAATTATCAGTGGCACCAGCGAAGAAATGCTGACCAAACCGATCGAAGTCATTGAAACAGAACAGCCAGTCATCAATCGTGATGTTATTGAGACCCCGATTGAATCACTCGACCTTGGTGTGCGCGTCTTCAATTCTTTAAAACGCACTGGTATTACAACGGTTGGTGATGTGATGGAACTTTTAGACAAGGGCGAAAGCGCTATGCTTTCCATCCGTAATTTTGGAGAGAAAAGCTTGTCCGAGCTGAAAGCCAAGATGATCGAAAAAGGCTATATGAAAGAAGAAGTGGAGAACGAGTAATGCGGCACCAGATTAAAGGATATCGTCTTAACCGCAGCATGGGTCATCGCACCTCGATGCGAAAGACGATGATAAAACAACTATTTGAATACGAACGAATTCAGACGACCTTGGCAAAGGCAAAATCGATTCAACCCGACGCCGAAAAACTGATCACACTGGCTAAGAATGTCCAAAAGGCAGACGACACCCTAAAGATCAACGCCCGACGACAGGCTGCCAGTGAACTTGGCAATGCCAGCAATGAGATCGTTAAGAAACTGTTTGATGATATTGCCCCGCGTTTCACCTCCCGCAAGGGTGGTTATACCCGCCTGCTCAAACTCGGACCCCGTCAAGGCGATAACGCTGAGATGGTCGTTTTAGAGCTGGTCTCGGAATAAACGCGGTGATTTAGAAGCGCCTTTCAGGAAAATCGAAAGGCATGGCACATTACAAACTTATCCTCGCTTACGAAGGCACGCAATACAGCGGCTTTCAGCGGCAATTGGAAAAACCAAGCGTACAGGGCGTTTTCGAAGATGCCTTGAGAGCACTCGGCTGGCAAGGCAGGAGTATCCTGACAGCCGGTCGGACCGACACAGGCGTACATGCCAGTGCCCAGGTGATCAGTTTCGAACTTGATTGGAAACACGGTGACTACAAACTGCTTAAAGCTTTGAATGCCCATTTACCTGCTGACATCCAGGTTCAGAGACTGGAGCAGACAGGAGCTCAATTCCACCCCCGTTATGATGCTCTTGCCCGCAGTTACATTTACCGCTTGTATTGGCAGCCTGCCCGTGACCCTTTGCGAGACCGTTTTGCCTGGCGTTTGGAAGCCGCACCTGATATTGCGCTGATGAACGAAGCGGCATGCTACTTGGTTGGCGAACATGACTTTATCGCTTTTGGACGCCCATTGTCCGAATTCGGTACAAGTATCCGCAGGATCGAGCAAGCAAAATGGGAGCTAAGCGGAGCGGACTCGATGGAATTTACTATCACTGGCAACGCCTTCCTTTATCATATGGTCAGGCGAATTGTTTATGTATTGGTGAGTGTGGGTTTCAGGGAATTTCCGGTGGAGATCATCCCAACAGGACTGCAAACAGGCAGTACCGGGATTGTTTCCCTGGCACCCGCCAGAGGACTTACCTTGATTGATGTCAGGTATGCTGAGGATACAGAAAATTAAAAAGATAAGTTTGCCCAGGCTTAAAGCTTAGGGTATGTACAAAACGGAGAAGGTTAAAGTGGATAAAACATACGTTCCTAAAGGACAGATTACCGGCGAGTGGTACCTGGTGGATGCCACCGGTAAAACCCTTGGCCGCCTTGCGACCAAAATTGCAGAAATCCTGGTCGGCAAACATCGCCCCGACTTCACCCCTGGTGTCGTTTTGGGTGACCATGTGGTTGTGATCAACGCAGAGAAGATCTATGCGAATCCGACCCGTGTGGGAGAGAAAAAATATTATCGTCACTCCGGATATCCGGGTGGACTACGCATGGTGGATTACACCCGGCAGCTTCAAAACAACCCTGACCGCGTCATTCGTTTCGCTGTCCAGGGCATGCTGCCCAAAAACCGCCTGACCCAGCGCTTCCTGGACAACCTGAAAGTTTATGCTGGTCCAGAACACCCGCATCAAGCACAGGACCCGAAACCTTTGGATCTGGATTAATAAAGAGGAAACATGGCACAATATACTGAAGCAATTGGTCGTCGAAAAGAAAGTACTGCCCGCGTACGTGTATATGAAGGCACAGGCGTTTTTACTGTCAACGACAAAGAACTGAACGAGTACTTCACCCGCATCGGCGATGTCCCTGCCATTTTGGGCGCATTGGATGCAACCGGAAGACCAGCCTCATCCTTCGATGTAACTGTAAAGGTCGAAGGCGGCGGTGTTAGCGGTCAGCGCGACGCAGTCAAACTCGGTTTGGCTCGTGCCCTGGTCTCTATGGACGAGAGCCTGCGCGGCGCTATGCGCGAACACGGTCTGCTTACGCGCGATCCTCGTGTAAAGGAACGCAAGAAGCCAGGTCTCAAGCGTGCTCGCAAGGCCCCGACCTACACCAAGCGTTAGTTTTCGAAGAAACATTTTTGTTGGGGAGACCTCTTTGGGTCTCCCACAATTTTGACTCTTGGAAAGTTCAGACTTTGTTTGGTTTCTGGCAAAGGTCAAATTGCATTACAATCAAAAGGCTGTCCATTTATGATGGACAGCCTTTGCTATATAAAAATCAGTTGATTTGGAAATGGTAATAAGGACGATTGAAGGTGTTAATGGAATTTAATGGGATCGTAATCGTTGGGCTGGGTCCAGCCGGAGCTAATAATCTCACAAGAGAGGCTTGGGACTGTCTTATTCAAACAAAGGAAATCTGGGCACGCACACGCTACCATCCCGTTTTTTCTGAATTGCCTGAGGGGATCGTCATTCACAGTTTCGACGACGAAGATGAATTTAATTCAAGCGATTTTGGCACTGATATCGCAAAAAAGATCATTGCTCTTGCCAAAGAACAGGGCAAAGTAACTTATACTGTGCCCGGCAGTCCTTTCATCGCTGAGGAAACGGTGCGTCAGATCATGGTGCAGGTTGAGGGAACTGGCATCCCGGTGCGTGTCATCGACGGAATGAGTTTTTTAGAACCGGTATGCTCCGCTTTGGGGATGGACCCCCATCCAAAACTGGTCTTAACTGATTCTCTCTACCTTGCTGGCTTGGAAATCCCATTTTTCCCCGTTTCGAGCCCTGCCTTGATCTCCAACCTGAGACCAGGGATGGAAGTAAGCGACCTTAAATTGACATTGATGAATAATTACCCGGATGATTATCCGGTCAAACTGATCCACAATGCCGGTCTGCCTGATGAACTGGTAGAGGAAATTCCCCTTCACCAAATAGATCAAAGCTTGCATACCGGACTGATGAGCACACTATACCTGCCAGCACGTGAAAACGGCAGAGCATTTGAAGACTTCCAGCAAATCATCGCGCGCCTTCGGGCACCGGATGGCTGCCCCTGGGATAAAAAACAAACCCACCTTAGCTTGCGTCCTTACCTGCTTGAGGAGTGTTATGAAGTTCTTGAAGCGCTGGATGAAGAAGACCCGGAGCATTTGATGGAAGAGCTGGGTGACTTGCTCTTGCAGATCGTTCTGCATGCTCAAATTGCGACCGAAGAGCAAAATTTCAACATGACGGACATAATCTCGGCAATCAGTGAAAAAATCGTCCGCCGCCACCCACACGTTTTTACCGAATTGCAGGTCGATTCGGTGGAAGGTGTTTTGAGCAATTGGGAGCAGATCAAAGCGGACGAGCGGAAAAACAAGGGCGAGGAGCGCAAGGGTATGCTGGACGGAATCCCCGCTGCTTTGCCTGCTCTGACCCAGGCAGAGCAGATCCAGCGCCGGGTGAAGCGGGTAGGTTTTGATTGGAAGACCATTGAACCCGTGGCTGCGAAAATTCACGAGGAATTGCAGGAACTCAAAGAAGCAGATACGCCAGAAAGAAAACAATCGGAAGCTGGAGATGTGCTGTTTGCGGTGGTCAACCTGGTTCGCTGGCTCGAAATTGACCCCGAGGTGGCTTTGAGGGAGACCAACTCCCGCTTTCGCAAGCGCTTTAGCTACATCGAAGCCGCAGCAGCAAAGCAGGGCAAACATGTTGATGATTTTAGTTTTGAAGAACTTGACGCTCTCTGGGAAGAAGCCAAGCGCGAGATGAAAAAGGATGACTGAAAACTTCTCCATGCCGCCTGAAACGGGAGCCAGGACAGCCGGGCAGCAAATCGCCCGGGCTGCAAGCATCGTCATGCTGGCGTATATTCTCAGTACCGTGGTTGGCATCCTGCGCGGCATGGTTATTTCACACGCTTTTGGCACCAGCATGGAACTGGATGCATATAATGCTGCCAACCGTGTGACCGAATTACTCTTCAATCTGACGGCTGGGGGTGCCCTGGGTTCGGCTTTCATCCCCATGTTTACAGGCATGCTGACGCGCAAAGACACCCAAAGCGCATGGAAGCTGGCATCAGGGGTGATCAATACTCTGCTGATGATCCTGATCGGGGTTTCAGTTTTGATGTGGATCTTTGCTCCGGTTATCGTCGATAAGATCCTTTTTGCGTTGGTCGAAAACGCGAACCCGGCTATGCTGGACCTTACGGTGAAATTGCTGCGTACGATGCTGCCAACCGTGATCATTTTCGGAGTCAGCGGGCTGATTATGGGCACCTTGAACGCGCACCAGATCTTCCTCTGGCCTGCCCTGGCGCCAACCATGTACTCAATTGGCTTGATGGTGGGCACCTTACTCTTGCCTAAGTCTCTCGGCATTCAAAGGTTGGCTATTGGCGCGGTGATCGGTGCTGCTGGGCACTTGTTACTGCAGCTTCCCAGCCTTTTTCATCTGCCCAACCGTTTTTACGACCGGGTGGTCTGGTTTAAGGATGCAGCAGTCCTAAAAGTTTTGAAATTGATGGTGCCCCGTGTTATTGGGGCTGGTGTGGTACAACTCAATTTTGTTGCCAACACCATTATCGGGCTCTCCCTGGGAGCAGGGGCTGCCAGTTCGCTTACGTGGGCATTCACGATCATGCTCATGCCCCAGGCTGCCATAGCACAGTCGGCAGGAACAGCATCGTTGCCCACTCTTTCCGCTCAGGTAGAGCTGGGGCAATTCGAACAATTCAAACAGACTCTGTCCGGGATCATCCGTGTGATGCTCTTATTGGCGCTGCCGGCAACGATTGGCTTGGTTCTCCTGAGGGTTCCAATCGTCCGGGTGTTGTATGAACGCGGCAGTTTTGACACCACCTCCACCCAAATGGTTGCCTGGGCGCTGCTTTGGTATGCCATAGGTTTGACAGGGCACAGCCTGGTCGAGGTTCTGAGCCGGGCTTTTTACGCCATGCACGATACAAAAACACCCGTAATTGTAGGTGTTCTGGCAATGAGCGGCAACATCTTGCTATCCTTCACATTTGCGCGCCTTTTTGGTGAGATCGGCTGGCTGCCTCTTGGCGGTCTGGCGTTGGCAAACAGTGTGGCAACAGCCGTGGAGTGTATCGCTTTGCTTCAGATCTTGCGCAAACGGTTGAATGGTCTGGCTGGCAGGCAAATATTGCAAACTGGCTGGCAGGCTTTGGTTGGCAGTGCTGTTATGGGCTTGGGTTTGTTGGGATGGATGGCGTTGTTTAGCGAGCAGAGTAAGTATCTTGTGCTTGGTGGAGGCGTGATCACCGGCTTGCTCATGTATGCCGCTATGTTGTGGCTGTTTAAGGTGCCGGAGTTAAAGATGATCGTGGCGCGAGTTGTGGGGAAATTAGCAAAAAAAGGCTGAAGATATTGCAAAAAGGACTAACCAGTCGGTTATTCCATGGGAGATGGGGAAGAGTAGTGGAAATTTCGTTGTTTTAATTGCTTTGATACACCACAGGAGCGCAGTGACGAAGCAATCTCACCAATAAGAGAGAGACTGGCACGACCCTTTGCCCAACCAATCATCAACAATCACTAAAGGCATATTGGTAAAGAATCTCGTAGTGACGGTTCAAAAACAGTTCGTTAGCACGAAGCAAAATCTTGATATTTTCCTCGATTATTGCGAGGAACGCCAGTTGGTATGGGATTAAGCCAGGTTAAAAATCGCAAAACCGGTTACGCCGAGGTCTTCATAAGGTTCAAAACCATGGGACCTGTACCAGGCATGAAGATGGCTGTTCTTTTCCCCGGCATCGGTCATAAGCACGATTTGGCGGATACCTTGTAGTCTTTTGAGCATCTGGGACATCAATTCTTCGCCGATGTGTTTGCCTTGAAAAGCTGGTTTTACCAAAATATCCTGGATGTAAGCAATGGTTTCACCATCGGTGAGCGAGCGGATCAAGCCGACCAGCTCATCACCCTCCCAGGCACTGATCACCAAGCTGCTTTTCTCCAATGCGCGCATTAACTTGGGAAGATCTTTGGTATAAGCCGTCCATTTCACGCTGGCAAAGAGATCGTATACTTGCTGGGGAGGAAATTCCTTTTGGGTACTGTAGGTGACACTCATTTTTCAAACTTCAAACCTTGACCATCAACGACCAGACAGTAAAGGCAGTAAGAATGCCGAGCAGAGAGCCAACCGCTGCTTCTGCAGGGGAATGACCGATGATTTCGAGCAGTTCCACCCGCTCGGCTTCTTCCATTTTGTGTTCTACGACGATGGCGCGCAGAATCTGGTTGATTCGTTCGGCATGAAAGCCCGCCTGGCGGCGCACTCCGGTTGCATCATAAATCACAATCCCGGTGATCGAAAGAGCCAGGATGAAGAGGGGGCTGTCCCACCCCAGGCAAAGCCCAATCGCGGTAGTAACCGCGCTCATAAGCGAAGAATGCGAGGAGGGCATTCCGCCAGCGTTGATGAGCAATGCCCAATCCCATTTTTTTGTTCGCACGAAACCGATGGGCAGCTTGATGAGTTGAGCTAATGCCCAACCCAGCAACGCAGAAATGGCGATTGGGCTCTTGAAAAAATCGAACAGATTGCCCACTATTCCTCGCTCACCGCCCGGCTGTCTTCGCCAAGGGTGTTGACGCGCAATTGTGCCTTTTCGAGTAATTGGGCGCACTGGTCAGAGAGTTTCTTGCCTTCTTCATAGAGCTTGAGCGATTCTTCGAGGGACAATTCGCCATTTTCGAGTTTTGAAATGATCTCCTGGAGCGCTGCAAAGGCGGCTTCGTAACTGGTAGGTTGGGTTTCGGTCATGGTTTCTCCTGGTTGGAAGGGTGGAGGTTTGCTGGAACGTTGCCGTCAGCAAAACGCACCTGTACGGCTTGATTTTCATGGGTTTGGCTGACCTGGCTGATGAGCTGCCCGGTTTGGGCATCGTTCAGTATGGCAAAACCGCGCTTCAAAACAGCAAGTGGATTCAAGGTTTCAAGCCTGCTGTTGAGGTGTTGCAGATGGAAACAAAGCTGCTGTATGTGGTTTTGGATCGTTCGGTCAAGCTGTTCGCGCAGTATATCCAGGGTCTGGATGGCGTTATTGACCCGTTGGATGGGGGAGAGGCGGCGTAAATCGAGAATTTTTAGTTCAAGTTGGTGAATGCGTGTAGCTATCGCCTCGTTCATCGAATCCTGAAGACTGGCGCGGGCATTTTGCAGGGCAATGTAAAGGTCGTTGATTGTGACTGGCGTCGCCAGCTCGGCGGCAGCTGTTGGGGTGGGAGCGCGCAAGTCAGCCACGAAATCAGCAATGGTGAAGTCGGTTTCGTGCCCCACACCGGAGATCACCGGAACACGCGAGTTGTAAATCGCATGGGCAAGGTTCTCGTCGTTGAAAGCCCATAAATCTTCAATCGACCCGCCACCGCGGGCGAGCAGGATCAGGTCGAGGTCATCGAACTGGTTAAGCAAATTCAGCGATTTGATCAGGTTGGCTGGGGCTTCAACACCCTGCACCAGGCTGGGAGCGAGCGTGACGCGCACCAGGGGCAGGCGGCGCCTGAGCGTGTTGAGCATGTCTTGAAGAGCTGCTCCGCTGGCAGAAGTAATGATCCCTATGTGTTCTGGCAGCCTTGGAAGCGACCGTTTGTGCGAAGGGTCAAATAGCCCTTCGGCTTCAAGTTTGTTTTTCAGACGTAAGAATTCCTGGAAAAGTAAACCTTCTCCCACGGGCTGCATGCTGTCGATATAGAGTTGGGCTTGACCACCAGCTGGGAAGAAGCTCATGCTGCCATGGACCTCCACGCCCTGCCCATCCCGGGGGGAGAAGCTGAGACGCATCGCAGCGTTTTTCCACATCACACAGCGGACCTGGGCGTCAGCGTCTTTGAGGGTGAAGTAGAGATGCCCTGAGCGGGGTTGGGTGAAATTGGAGATCTCGCCTTTGACCCAAACATCGCGTAAGATTTCGTCAGTTTCCAGCAATTCCCGCAGGTAACTGGACAGCGCGGTTACTGTCAGAATGGTGGGGCGAAAGAAATCAAAACTATCCATACTTAAAGTATAAGCGATTCTCAATGGCAGAGCTGTCTGAAATAGACCGCAGCAGATCTACATGGGCTTTAACTGCCGGCATGATCGTTGGACCATTCTGTCAACTGCCTCGAAGAAAGGCTATAATTGATTTGTTTAATGGAGGAACTATGAAAAAAGTGATTTTATTCAGTCTATTTCTGATCTTGCTGATCTCAGCTGGTTGTACTGCCCAAACTGATGAAGCTTTGGCGACACAACAGGCAATGAGCGTCAAGCTGACTGTGCAAGGCAGTGATATTGAAGCGTTGAAAACTCAAGTATCCCGCCCAACAGCAACGTGTGCTGTTTGCGAAATCCCTACCTGTGCTGTCTGCCCAACGGCGACGGTAGCACCTACCTCAACCACCCCCACAGCTATCCCGGCAACCGCCACCCCACAAGTTCGCAATGGTGCGCTTTCGGGTTCGCTGTCTTATCCGAGTGGAAACATTCCCGCGCTGCGGATTGTGGCTATGAATCCCTTGACTGGTGTTTATTACTGGCAAAATACGGTAGCGGGCCAGAGCTTTTACCGCTTCACTGACCTGGAACCAGCAAGTTATTACGTGTTAGCTTATGATATTGCCAACCCTTCCAAAACCTTTTTCGGAGCTTATTCCAAGGCGGTTCCCTGCGGGTTGACTGCGGCTTGTACGGACCACGGTCTGATCGCAGTGGAAGTCAAACCTGGCGAAGAGACAAAAGACATCAATCCTTCCGATTGGTATGCTGACCCGGCAGAATGGAACTGGCCGATTGACCCGACCATCAAGTGGGATTAGCTGAAGTCCAGATAATGAACTGCCGTGATTGAGAAATGCAGGCGAAAGCATTTTAACAAATGACCCACTTGCCCCCCTTCCTGTGCTTTTTGCTGGAGGGGGGTTGGAAATTAATACCCAATAATTTCATACCGCTGGATGAGAGAGGATGATTTGATTCAACATAAAAACCAAACGAGAGGCGTTGTCCTTGTAAGCCTTTTGTGTGTGATGCTCCTAATCATTTCGGCTTGTTCGTTCATCACCAGGGAGCAACCCGAGCGCATTTTGGAGGTTGAATTGGTCTTGCCTGCCACCGAAATCAGCCAGGGACGTGTTTTTGACCTCCAGTTGGTCCTTTCCAACCCTGGTCTTTACAACGTGCACATCAGCCGTATCAACATGCCAAAGGAATTGATGAATGCCGCCCGATATATCGGTTCAGAGCCTGCTCTTACATTGGTTCGCAACGAGGTTGGGGAGGGCTTGATAGAAATGGACCTGACAATCGCTCCGACGGGTAAAGAAGTATTCACTTTTCGTTTCGAAGCCGTTGAAAGCGGAACCCTGGAAGGTGCAGGTTTGGTCAGGACGGATGACAAGGATTTCGCTTTTGATGTTCGGATTGATGTGACTGGTGTTAATCCCGAAGGCTGGCAACCAGGCTCCTCTCCGCTAACGACGCCGACCGCACTCAGCGCGATCCCCTGGCAAGCGGTTGTACAAATTGAAGCCACTGTAGATATCGACGGTCAGGAAGTGGTCGGCTGGACGGGTTCCGGCACGATCATCAGTTCAGATGGACTGATTTTGACTAACGCGCACGTAGTGCTTTCGGATCGTTTTTACCAGGTGAAGAACCTGATCATCTCGTTGACTGTGGCAGAAGATGCGCCCCCCGTGCGAACCTATTACGCCAGTATTGTGCAGGCAGACGAAGCTCTGGATATTGCTGTAATCAAACCAAACCGGGATTTGAACGGAAACCCCTTGAATTACAGCCTGTTGAACTTGCCTTTTGTTCCCCTGGGCGATTCCGACGAGTTGAAATTGGGAGAATCGATCAACATCCTGGGGTATCCGGGAATCGGCGGTGATACGATAACACTCACCCGGGGAGAGGTGAGCGGGTTTACTTCTGAAGAAGCGTACGGCAACCGGGCTTTCATCAAGACCAGCGGAACGATTGCAGGTGGAAACAGCGGTGGTCTGGCAGTGAATGAAAGGGGTGAACTGATCGGCGTTCCTACGGCAGTCGGATCGGGCGATTTGAGCGATGCTATTGTTGACTGCCGCGCCCTGATGGACACCAACCGGGATGGGTATATTGATGATAATGACACCTGTGTGCCAACCGGCGGCTTTATCAACGCTCTGCGCCCAATTAACCTGGCGATGGAGTTGGTGACAGCTGCCAGGGCTGGTGAAGTCGCAATTACCGCTGGAAATGCCAATGGCGTGAATTTCAACGTAGATGGTCAGATTATCTTCGAAGACGATTTTTCAGACCCAAAAAGTGGCTGGAGTAACATCGTGGATAAGGATGGCGAGTCAAAATACGAAAACGGGGAATACGTTATCAGGGTCAGAAAGCCGATGTATTTGGTCTGGTCGGATCAGGAATACCTGTATGATCCGATCGTGATCGAAGCGGATGTTCGAGTGGTTGAATCGGTTGGGGATGCCGATTATGGTTTCATCTGCGGATTGGTGGATAACGAACATTTTTACGTTCTCGAAATCAGCGAGGATGGCTATTACACCATTTGGAAGCAGGATGGGAAAGACACATTTTTTTTGGTGGACTGGAGTTACTCCCAGGAAGTTGCTGGGGGAGGACCCTTCCGGTTGAGCGCGCAATGCGGCAAGGACCAATTGGTGCTGGCTTTGGACGGAACTGTTTTGGCGACCACGGTTGATCCAGACTATCAACCTGGCGGAATTGGAATGCTGGCGGGCACCTTTGACCTTTCTGGATTCAAGGTGGCGTTTGACAATTTACAACTACTAATTGAGTGAGGTGCTCATGAAAATGCAGACTTTGACAATCCACCACCTGGTCAAAGGGGAAGACTTGAACCACCATCGGACCTTGTACGCAGGAAGAGGCGCAGAATGGTTGGTTGAGGCTGGTTTTATCGCCGCCTCAAACCTTCTACCACCGGAATTTGTTCTTTGTCTGAAAATTCACGGGATGACTTTCATTCGTCCAGTTAAACCTGGAGAAGTAGTACGTTACGATTCCCGAATCGTGTTGACAGGAAGATCGCGATTGATTGCCTATATCAGGGCAACCACCAAGGGGGAGTTGACGGTTGATGGTTTTATCACCTTTGTTTATGTCGACGAAAACGGAAAATCCAGACCGCATGGGATTACCATCGAGGCTGAAACTCCAGAAGAGTTCGAAATTCAAAAACGAGCGTCTGAGTTGTAAACCACAAGTTCTTTTTTGACCAGAGGGGCTCTGAACCAGGCAGATCTACCACGCTATACTTTTTATAAACCATTAACAAACTTGGTTTATATTTAATTAATGAAAGTTATAGAGATTAGAGGTGTTTATGAATAAACGAAACCGGACATTCAGGATCATCACATTTTTGATGGTTATTTTTTTGGTCTTATCAGCCTGCAGGCTGACTCGGAGTAATAGTCAAACTACGCCGGAGGCAGTGGAGCAAGTCCCTGAAGAGAGTGTAGCCACGCTGGAAGCACAAACCAGCCAGACCATTCTTGTTCCCGAATACGCTTCCCTGGAGGGCAGCCTTGAGGCTTTATATGAGCAAGTCAGTCCCGGAGTTGTTTCGCTGCAGTTTACGACAGCCGAAGGTAACGGTCAGGGCACAGGTTTTGTCATCGATAAAGAAGGGCATATTGTGACCAATTATCACGTAGCCAGCGATGCGACCGAGCTGGAAGTTCACTTCCCATCGGGCTTGAAGGTGTACGGAACGGTGATAGGAAGCGACATGGACTCCGACCTGGCTGTAATCAAGGTGGATGTTGACCCCGATGTGCTGGTCCCGTTGACCCTGGGAGATTCCGAAGCTATCAAAGTTGGTCAAACCGTAGTAGCGATTGGCAACCCCTATGGGCTCAGCGGTACGATGACGGTTGGGATCGTTTCAGCGAGAGGGCGAGTGCTCGATTCGATGCGCCAAACGGAGTCAGGAACGTATTATTCTTCGGGTGACACCATCCAGACCGATGCGCTGATCAACCCAGGAAACTCTGGCGGTCCACTCTTGAACCTGAACGGAGAAGTGATCGGCGTAAACCGGGCAATTCAAACCGCAGGTATAAGTATTACTGGCGGCGCGGTCAGCACTGGCATCGGGTTTGCTATCTCCTCTAATACGGTGCGCAGGGTTGTACCATCTTTGATTGAAAATGGTTCCTATGCCTATCCCTATTTGGGCTTGTCCAGTTATTCCAATATGTCCCTGGCGATGGTTGAGGCGTTGAAACTACCGCAATCGACCGGCGCTTATGTTGCCAGTGTTGTAGCAGGCGGCCCGGCAGACAAGGCGGGGATCAAGGGCGGAACGCAGCCAACTTCGGTCCAGGGATTGACTACAGGCGGCGATTTGATCATTGCGGTGGATGGGATTGAAATCAAAGATTTCAGCGAATTGATGAGTTACCTCGTGTTGAACACTTCGGTGGGTGACCAGATCACTCTGACAATTATTCGCAGTGGTAAAACCATGGATGTTCCTGTGACATTAGGTCAACGACAATAGGTAATTGAACGTTAATAAAAGAGGTCGTGCTTTATATGCGCGACCTCTTTTTTTAACGGAGGGAGATGAACCCCCTCCGTACGGTTAGGCCTCG
>WOZC01000026.1 GCA_011620465.1 Anaerolineaceae bacterium
GTTTGGAGCGAACTTTAGCGATTTCTTCTTGCTAAAGATCTCAAATTTGAGAGGGCTGCGAAAAGAACCCCTGAAATAGGCCAAACGACCCAGGAAATTGCCCAGGCATTACCAATGAAACTCCATGCCAGGTAACCACCCAAAACCAGCATCCAGTACAATCCAGCAAAAGGCTCCATGAAATTGGCATCGGCTTTCTTTTGCCTGGTGTAATCACCTTCGTTGAGCAACTTGTCAAAGGCACCCATTTTCGTACCGCCCGTGATGAACAGAGCAGTCCCGATTGCTATCATCGCAAACAAGCCCACAACCGAGATTTGCAGTAGAAAAACCCTGCCGATATCAAGGATACCTATAGTAACCAATACGATTACCCCAAGCAGGATTAGAAAGACACCAGCTGCAATAGTACGACCGAAAACTGGGAGATATTCGTCTTTTTGCAGTTTGATACGGTCTCTTAGATAAGGATCAATATTTACCGGTTTTATTTCCAGATTTTCGTACCGATCTGTTTTTACTCCAGCCATAATGAACAAATACACGGCGAAGGCGATCAGTAGCAACAATCCACCGACACCTAAAGCCTGGGCAACTTTTTCGGAAATAATGCCCAAATCGGCTATGGATTGTAAGAGGATCAAAATTGCCACACCCCCCAGGATCATGCCGACACCACCGGCAACTTGCTTGCCGGATTCCCGGATAACAGCAAAATAGCGTTCCACGTCTTGATCGGTCATGTTGATCTGCTCTTGCTCGGTGTTGAGGGCACTTACTTCATTACCGATACCGAGATTTTCTGCCAGTTCATCCAGGTTGCCAAACTCCGCAATGACCTGACCGACAGCTTCATTATCAGTGCGACCTTCATTGCGCAGTTGGTTATATTTGTCTTCCATCATCTGGGAAAGTTCATCTTTTGCCCGCAGCACCTCGGGAGATTTGGGTAGATGAAGGAACATATTTTCAAGATAAGATTTGATAGCGTCCATTTTTCTCCTAATTTCGAACGAATTTTTCGACAATTTCTTTGGTTATTTTCCACTCATCTACCTTTTCCTGGTAGAAGGCTTTGCCTTCCTCGGTCAGGCGATAATAGGTGCGGCGGTTTCCGCTGGTTTCAGTACCATAGAACGAGCTGATCAGACCGTTCTTTTCCATCCGATTGAAAGCTGAATAAAGCGTGGTTTCTTTCATGACAAACTTGTCGTTAGTGACCACGCGAATCTCCCTGGAGATTTCGTACCCATAATTGGGTTCATCCAGTAGAAGTGATATGATGATCATATCGGTATATCCTCTGAGTACATCGCTGCTTAGCATAAAAGTCCTTCAAAAAGTATTACGTCTGACGTAATACTACTATATCAGGTGTAGTACGACATGTCAAGTACTTTTCTAACGATTTTCATAATATTTTCAAGGGAAATTGAACAATATTTGCGTAGGATAGTTACTCAAAACGGATCCAGATAGAACTTTTGGAAAGTTACCGGAACCATAAACCATGAAAGACCCCATCTTGAGGGATGAGGTCTTGTTCAGTTTTATCGATTGAAGCAAAAAAGGTTGAGATGACCCGGCAGAATTCCTGCCAGTGAAAGTTTTACACCCCTTCGGTCGCCAGGCGGACGATTTCGATAATGACCTGGCTGGCGAGCTTGAGTTCCTGCACTGAGAGGTATTCGAAACGACCGTGATAGTTATAGCCACCAGTGAAAAGATTGGGAGTCGGCAGACCCATAAAGGACAAGCGGCTGCCATCTGTCCCACCGCGCACTGCTACCTCATCCGGTTCCACACCTACCACGCGGTAGGCTTTACGGGCTAAATCCAGGATCTCAGGATGAGGCGCTACTTTTTCGAACATGTTGTAATACTGGTCTTTCAAATCCAGCACTAACGTTCCGGCGCCGTAGCGTTGATTGATGTAATCGGCAGCCTGGTTCATGAGGGCTTTCTTTCCTTCAAATAACTGGCGGTCATGATCCCGGATAATGTATTCAAGTTTGGCTTGTTCAGCTTCGCCCTGTAGAGATATGAGATGGAAGAAGCCTTCCCGTTTTTCGGTGTGTTCGGGTCGGTCAAAGACAGGCAGGAGGTTGTGAAAATCGATGGCAACCTGGAGCGCGTTGACAAGTTTGCCCTTTGAATCCCCGGGGTGGAAACTCTTGCCATGGATCGTGATCTCAGCTCCAGCAGCATTGAAGTTTTCGTAAGCCAATTCACCGACCTTACCACCATCCATGGTAAAGGCAAAATCAGCACCAAAGGCAGGAACATCAAAATGATCTACGCCAGCGCCAACTTCTTCATCCGGGGTGAAACCAACCCTGATCTTGCCGTGAGGGATTTCAGGGTGAGCTATTAAAGTTGCCACGGCACTCATGATGGCGGCAACACCGGCTTTATCGTCTGCACCCAGCAGCGTGGTGCCATCGGTGACCACCAGGGTCTCGCCGATGTGCCTGCGTAAATCCGGATAATCCGAAGGGCTGAGCATAATTTTTCGTTCTTCATTCAGCGTTATGTCGCCCCCTTCATAATTTTCGACCAGACGAGGTTTCACATCCTTACCGGATGCAGCAGGGCTGGTATCCACATGGGCGATGAAACCGATGGTGGGGGTGGGATGGCTGACATTAGATGGCAGCGTCGCTGTGACGTAACCATAGTCATCCAGTTTGACCTCTTCCAGGTTCAACTCACGCAGTTCATCCGCCAACAAGCGGGCAAGATCCAACTGTTTGCGTGTGCTCGGAAAAGTCTCAGAATGATAAGCCGATTGAGTGTCAATTTTTACATAACGCAAAAAGCGTGCAAGAACGTCAGTCATATTTCCTCCAGTCGTATTTGCTCCATTTTATCACCCGAAATTACGTACTTTGGATTTAAGCTAAAATTAGGCTTGTATGATTAAAAAGAAGACTCCCAGCAATTTTCTTGTCTGCCTTACCATCGTTGCCTTGGTATTGTTGTTCGGTTGTATACGGTTCGACCAAGTCAACCTCCCGAAAAGTACACCCACCACCGCTATGCCCGAATTGGGGGATTACGGCGGTTACCAGATCGTGAAACGCTACCCGCATGACCCAGGTTGTTACACTCAAGGGTTGATCTACCGCGATGGATACTTTTATGAGAGCTGTGGTTTGTATGGCGACAGCACCTTGCGCAAGGTCGATCCTGAAAGCGGCGAAGTGCTGCAGGAAACCGAATTAGGGGACCAATATTTTGGGGAAGGGTTGATGGAACTGGATGGATTGCTCTATCAACTGACCTGGCAGGAAGGGGTTGCCTTTGTCTACGACCTGGACACCTTTGAAAAGGTGGGGCAGTTTTCTTACAGTACGGAAGGTTGGGGGCTCACCAGTGATGGAACAGGGCTGATCCTCTCCGACGGCAGCAATAAGCTCTTCTGGATCGATCCGACCAGTGGCTTTACCCACAAAGAAACCCTGGTCACCTGGCAGGAGCTTCCAATCGAATACTTGAATGAATTGGAATATGTGAACGGAGATATATACGCAAACATTTATCTTTCAGACCAGATCGCCATTATTGACCCTGAAACTGGATTGGTGGAAACCATGCTGGATATGCGCGGACTGCGCCCTGAAGAAAACCGGGCTATGGCGGGAGAAGTTTTGAATGGAATTGCTTACGACGCAGTGAATAATCGCCTGTTCGTGACCGGCAAGCACTGGAAGTGGCTTTATGAAGTGACGTTGATCCCAATCAGTCAGCCACCAATGTCCACCCAGACCCCCTTGCCTTCCGCTACGCCTCCATTACCTGTTGACTCAAGACCTTAAGCCTTGCTTCTTTTAGCCCGGGCAAACATTCCAATAAATAGAACGGTCCACTTCCCTCAACGCAAAAAGACGCGCTTACCATACCGCAAAGCGCAGCCTGGATGACGTCATAATCTTTGCGATAACCAGCCAGGAAACCGGCATCAAAAGCATCCAGCATGCCTGTTGGGTCCGCGGGTTTGCCTGGATAAGCAGGGATAACCCAGCGTTTACGTTTGAAGTGGGAATACACCATGAGCGTGCCATCTTTGGCATTGATCAGGATGTATTCGGGTCCGTACCCAGCCAGGATCGAGGCGATTTCCCACAGATCCACACTTCTACCCTGGAACAGTTTCAACGCCTGGGTATCAGTCATCATGAAAGCGGTAACATCCGTTATGAGCGCGCGGATCTCTTCCCAGAATATTGGGTCCATGTAACAGTTGCAGGCACGCATAGTCAGTGTGGAAACCATTCCGCCTTTGAGTAAGGATGGCAGGATTTTGTGGGAAATGAAATCGATCGGGCAGATATGAGCAGAAGATGCATCCAGGTAAGATTGGGGCAAATCGGTGACGCGGATACTATCCGGGCGATATTCGCTTTTGCTGCAGTAATTGGGAATCGTTGGACTGTAACTGAGCAGTTCCTGGGGGAAAGGGAGCTGCTTTTCTGCGAACCAGGAGATCGGATTCTCGTATTTTGGATGCAGCTCCGTGGTGTAAGTGACAAAAAACCGATCATCGATTGGTTCGTTTGCCTGGCGGATGCCAGCAAGGTCTGCTCCCTCACCTTCAAACTGTTCAAGCCATTCCGAGGGAAAAGACTTGTTTACACGTGAAACCAGTCCGGGTTTTCCTCCCCACAGCAGATAAGACGTGGCAGCATAACTAAGATTACCGCCAGGCTGGTTGAGATAGGGTTCCGAACGGGCAGGCAGCAGGAATTCTCTGCGCAAGCGTCCAACCAGGACGGCATCCGGAATGGTTTTGACTTGGTCGCTCAATTATTCTTTTTCGTATGAACGAAGGATCTCCAGCACGGTTTGATGATGCGTTTCCAGGTCAGGAGGAGGAGCTGGAAATTCCATCTTCATATCGACCAGTGCGTCACGAACGATCGTGGCGACCAACAGGTTGCGATACCACTTTTTGTTGCTGGGGATGACATACCAGGGCGCCCACTCGGTGCTGGTCTTGTTTAAAACGTCTTCGTAGGCTTCCATGTAGTTGTCCCAGAGTTTGCGGTCTTCCAGGTCGCCCGGATTAAACTTCCAATTTTTGTCAGGTTCTTCAATACGTGCCAGGAAGCGACCCGCTTGTTCTTGAGGATCGATGTGCAAGTAAAACTTCAGGACAACGGTGCCTTCGTCTAAAAGCAGCCGTTCAAATTCATTGATGTGATGGAAGCGCTTGGACCAGACTTCCTCGGGCATCAGGTTGAGAACGCGAACTGGCAGAACGTCTTCGTATTGTGAGCGGTTGAAGATGACGATCTCGCCTTTTTTGGGGGTCTGTGCATGGATGCGCCAGAGGTAATCATGAGCAAGCTCAAGTGGTGAAGGGGTCTTGAAAGGAGCCACGTGCACACCCTGGGGGTTAACGCCCTCAAATACCGCCCGAATCACACCATCTTTGCCAGCAGTGTCCATTGCTTGCAAGATAACGAGGAGGCGCTTTTTCCCTTCCGCATACATCAGCTCTTGCAGCCGTTCGATCTCTTTGTTCAGTTTCAGGAGGGCTTCTTTGCCATCTTTTTTGTTTCCATCAAACTCACTGGAATCGTTAGGATCAAAATCCTTCAGTTTGACTTTCTCGCCGGGCTTAACAAGGTATTTTTTATACTTCATTGTTTTCTCCTTTCGATCTGGTTCACTAATTATAGTAGATTCGAAACAATTACGAAGGAATCCCTTATTACTTTAAGTCGTTCAAAATGACTAAGGTAATCGAGGTTTTATTGTTAAAGCAAACACCCCGCGGAAATTTGCGGGGTGTTTTCGAATATTGGTTGTTGCTAACTTTCAATTACCTTTTTTGAGCCAATGCTGATCTTCTTCGGCTGGGTTTCAGGTTTCTTGGGTAAATGCACTATCAGAATACCGTTATCAGTATCTGCAGTGATTTTTTCTGCGTCGATTACGCCTGGCATGGTAATGCTGCGATAGAAGGAACCATAACTGCGTTCGCGAATATGATACTTCCCTTCTTCAGCGTTCTCGTTCTCCTCTTTGACCTCGCCTTTGATCGAAAGGGTATTGTCATCGTAGGTGATTTCGATCTTATCGGGATCAAAGCCAGCCGCAGCAGCCTTAACAATGTATTCCGTATCGTTCTCGATGACATCTAACGGGAAGCCGGAAGGTAGTGGTTCGGATTCCATGTCGAAGAATCGACTCATTGCTCTTTCAAGGTTATATTGATTTCTCCAGTAAGGAGATCGTCTAATCATGTATGCCATAGTTTCCTCCATTTCTTTGCTATGTTTTACATTTTAAATTTAAGCAAGGAAAATTAGAAATACGTTAACAAAATATTTCTAATTTATCAGAGAGTCCTATTCAGAAAAGAGAGGAGCTGGAGATCAGACCCGCAGTGCGAAGATCGATGGCGCCAGGGCTTCCAACTCTGGTTGACGTGTTCCGAGGGCAGATGCAAAGATTTTTGGCAACTGTCCGCTGCCCAGCCCGGTGGAAGTTGCGATTGCATCCGTCATCGGTTGCAGCCAAGATTCACCAAGCAAGTTGAAGGGATAGCCAACGATGAAGTTGGTGGGTCGCAGCACATGGATCAGGGTTTGAAGTTGCTGCCCGAAAATTTGGGCAGCTTCAGCCACCACTTCCAACCCATAAGGATCTGCTGCGATCACGCAGTTCAGGATATCATCCGGAACAGCGTCATCATCCCAGTGGTTGGGATGGCGCAACCTGGCGAGCTTCAGCAAACCAGCCGCGCTGGCGATATCGTTTAGATAAACCGATCGTCCCTCCGAGTCGAAATTGGATCCGAGCAATCGCAGGTTCCCAAAAGCGCCGGAAAGTCCACCAGAACTGGAATAAAGCCTTCCGTTAGAAAAGATGGCTAACCTGATGCGAGGTTGGAAGCTTACATAAATGGTCTGATCCTGATTGGAGATCGAGCCAAATAAAAGTTCAGCTAAAAGTCCAGCATTAGCTTTGCTTTCAACATAGACCGGCAGGTTAAAGCGCAAACCCAGTTGAGAACGTAAGGATTCCGATTTCCACAGAGGAAAATCCGCCGCAGAGGTAAGAATGTTGGTATGGGAATCGTAATTTCCACAAACGGATACTGAAATCACATCGGGTAGCGGCAGGCGCTGAGCCTGGGTGATCATGAGAAGGCGGTCGGCATGACTGCTGATCTCAGATAACATCGTCTGAAAGCCTTCTTGCCGGGGAGAGGGAAAGGAAAGCTTCTCACTGATCGTTCCGGATGGACTACCATAGACAAGCAATACCCGGTCACTATCAATATTCAAACCAAGGATAACGTTGCCAGCAGGTCGGTCGGAGGCTTTTTGACTGCGGAACATGCTGTGATTATATGACGTTT
>WOZC01000013.1 GCA_011620465.1 Anaerolineaceae bacterium
ACCGGTCAAATGGAGAAAAACGGTTTCGAGGTTGGGTTCGATGATTTCGATCGACCTGATACGCGCGCCTGCCTGGCTAGCTTGATTGATAATTGGTGCGAGGTTTCTTTCCGCGTCACTGGTGATCAGGTTGAGTCCGCTCTCTTCAACAATGACCCGGGTAATTCCGTCGAAACCCTGCAATCTTTCGGCGATCGAGGGAAGGTCATCCATCGGGTCGGTCAGGATGTGGATTGAATCGTTTTCACCGACCTGTTTCGTCAATTCCTCCTGGGTCCCAACTGCAATGAGCTTACCGTGATCGATAATCCCGACCCGGTTTGATAACTCCTGGGCTTCTTCCATATAGTGAGTGGTATACAGGATCGCCATACCCTGCTCGTTCAATTCTTTCACCTTGTCCAGGATCATGCGCCTGGATTGAGGGTCGATCCCAACGGTTGGTTCGTCCATGAAGAGCAATTTCGGTTTGTGCAGCAATCCGGCAGCGATATTGACCCGTCGTTTCATTCCTCCGGAGTAGGTCTTAAGGCGGTCTTTTGCGCGATCAGTCAGACCAATTTGTTCCAGGACTTCACCAACACGTTGATCAAGCTCACGACCTCCCAGGTCATAGAGTTTTCCCCAGTATTTCAAGTTTTCAAGGGCAGTCAGATCGTCATACAAGGCGATTTCCTGGGGAACGATACCGATGTACTTTCGCACTTGCATGTTGTCATTTTTGATGGAAAAGCCGTTGATTTGGGCGTCGCCGCTGGTGGGGGCAAGCAAGGTGGAGAGCATTGAAATGGTGGTTGTTTTGCCGGCGCCATTCGGTCCAAGAAGACTGAAAATTTCACCTTCATGGATTTCAAAGGAGACATCGTTGACAGCTGTTATATCTCCAAATTTCCGGACCAGGTTGTTCGCTTGTAGGATTAATGACATTTACAAACCTCCTTTAGGTCGAAATGCGATCAGTCAAGTATACCAAAACATGCTATGGAACTAAGGTTCATTAAAGAACCAGAAGTAAATGATTACAAATTGTTAATACTCAGAAAGATTTCTTAAACCTGTGAATGTGTGTTTTTCGATGAATAAATGGTGCTATTCGTTGCGGTACAAGGCCTCGTTAAGCATATCCGAAATCGCGTAATAATTTGGCATTAATACCCAGGCACCTTCGTATGTGATCCAATTGGTCACCATCTCATTGCTGACCGAAAACCGTCGGATGTTGTCGGTATTCATCAATGGTTTAGCCATGGGCACAAGAGACAAAACCTCTGTAAGAGGCAGGTCCGTGTCCACATACTCGCGATACAGACCATACAATTCAGGCACTTTCACAAGCATGTTGAGATTGACAGCCTTTTTGAAAATCGCCATCACCACTTCCTGTGCCCGGCGATTGCGGTCAAAATCGGAGGTGGTCAAACGTGAACGGGAATACCAAAGGGCGGTCCCACCGTCCATATGTAACTCACCTGGTTCAATGACACACCAGCCACTTGGGTCGATCTGGCAGCTGTCCTGCAGCTCCTCGCTGACGGTCACATCGATCCCACCGATGCTGTTGACCACGTCTTTAAAACCGTTATAGTTGACCATCATGTAATAATCCGGGCGGAAGCCAAAATTGACTTCGAAGGTTTCCTGCAGCAATGGGAACCCTCCCAATTGCCACACCGTGTTGATCCGGTTGGACCAATAACCCGGGATCGTGACATAAAGGTCCCGCGGGAAAGATATAAGTGAGGCAGTCTGATGCTTCGGGTTGATTGAGAGCAGCATGATCACATCCGTGCGGAAGTTGTTTGCCCCAAAATCATCCGCGCCGAGCATCAAAATATTGACCTGGTTTTCTGGCAGTTCACCCTCCGGGATGACCGGAACGGGCGTGGGTGTGAACATTGGCTGGGGGATGAGTTCGATACTGCCGTCTTCAAGGACATTGGCGAAAGAATTTGGTTGAAATGGCGTAGCAGTACGTTCCATACCGCTTAGGCTGATGTACCATGGCGAGCTTTCGGAATGTGCCATAGCGGTTATGACGACGCTGCCCAGGATCACTCCGATGAAAGACATGCAGAGGATAAAGATGACGGTTAAGGTGAGTGATTGGTGTTTGTTGAATCGCATAAACTTTTAGCCTTTGCTTTCCTCGGCTTGATCTCCTGTTTCGTCTTGATCGGTCAACTTTTGCAGCAGGAGACTGGCTTGATCGATTGTTTTTTTTAGTTGAGTAGTCTTCTCAGCATTACGGGCAATGGTCTCTTCAAGTTGTTTTTTCTGGTATCTCAGCGTGTTGACTTCAGCAATTCTTTCCTGATTTTCTTTGATGGTTTGTTGGAGCGTGTCCAATTCTGTCTCAAGCTCTTTTTGACGTTGGATCCACAGATTCACTTCTTCTGCCCAGGCAGTGTGCGTTTGCTGTAAATCGTCATTCAAGCCCTGCAATTCAACCAGGCTTTCAGCGTAACTCGTGCTCAACTGGCTTAGCAAAGATTCTTTTTGAAGCAATTCAGATTGTAAGTCACCAATTTGACGGGCATCCTGTTCGAGGTGACCTGCTTTATCGAGAACCCTGCTCAGGTTCTCCTTCAGTCGGTCCAGGCGTTGAAGATCTTCCAACCCCCAGACTTTGTTCGTGTACGGGCTCAGTCCCAAAAGTGCCCACCTGGGCTGTTTGGGAGTCTGATTGAGTGGATAAAGCAGCAGATTGCCAATTTGGTTGTATCCGCTGGCTGACATTAGGTAATTCTTCTCTGAATTGAGTTCTGATTCCCGGTTGGATAAAAGCGTTTCTCCATCAGCGAACTTTTCGAACAAGACGGGCATTTGGTTGGTTGTCAGGACGATATCCCCGAGGTGGTCTTCCCGGATCAGGTCATAGGTGCTCTTGAGCGTCGCCTGGCTGGTGTCTGGCTCGTAACTGATCAAACTCAGCAAATCAGCCATTAAGTAGAGGCTAAGGCTGTGGGTAAGGGCTTTTTCCAATTGAACCTGGCTCGGCTGCAGGCTGATTTCCAGGAAAGCATTCGCGATATTTACCCTCAGCTGGTCATTCGGTTCGGTCATGGGTTGAGCAAGTTCAGCTTCAGGTTGTGCCTTGTGGTAGGCAAGGTTGATTAGGAGAGGATAATAGATAACCTGGCTCAACATAACTACCGCCGGCATGTTGCCAGGGGATGGTAATAGCAGGTAAAGGATAAACCCGGCTGCCGCAATAGCCAGGATCAACCAAGCTTCAACAATCCGGCTGCGATAGCGAACATAAAAAACAATTGCGCTTACCAGGATTAAAACCAGGGTGAACCCGACCAGGACGTAATCCATCAAGCTGTGATTTAATTCCTGCGACAAGCCGTCGGACAACCACCAAAGGCTGAACAACACACCTGCAATCAGGAGGGCGATGGTCAGAGCAATTGGGGGCAAGTAAGAAAAATCCTGATCACGGCTTCGGAAGAGTGCCCAGATCAACCAGATCAGACAAACCAGGTTGAGCAGCCGATGAGCAAAGGGAAAAAGCGTTTGGACAGGCTGAAAACCTTGATAGGCGAGTAAATTGAAGGTTAATAAAACCAACTGACTGACGAAAATGATGACCAGGGCGGTTTGCAGGCTTCTATTATTTGCTTCGGTTGACCGATAGGTCGCCAACAGGGCAAGACCGCTGGATACCAGCAGCAGCGCGTAGTACAAAAGCGCGTATGGAAACACCGTTAAAACCGGGTCGATCTCGAGTATGTTGATCATAGCCTCGCAATTCCTGCCTGAATTCGTGCAAGAATTGTACCCCTTTAGAATTGTATACATGTGAATGCGCTGTCGAATGCGCTGTCGATTTCCGGTATAATTCACGGACTTAGTACAGAAAAGACAACTGACGATATGTTTGAAAACTTACACCCTCTGGTTAATATCCTTCTACTCAGCCTGATGGCAAGCCTTGGCACTGGTCTTGGCGGTCTGATCGCGGTCATCCGAAAACCTGGTCAAAGGTCGTATGGTTTTTTAATGGGCATCACAGCTGGGGTGATGATCTGTTTGGCGTTTCTTGAGCTGGTGCCGCAATCCATTCAACTGTCGAACTGGCTCACCGCCACGATCGGCTTTGGCTTAGGAGCGAGTTTTATGCTCGTTTTGGATTATTATGCACCTCATATTCGCTTTGGGGAACGGGAGATCAGGCAGGAACAAGCAGACCTTGAAGAATGTAATAGTGAAAACAGGAATAACGGAAGGAAGCGAAGAAGACAGCGAAAATTCCTGAATGAGACCGGACAAGGTATTGATCGCCCTCTGGTCAACACTGGTTTGCTGCTGGCGATTGGCATAACGATTCATAACTTGCCAGAAGGAATCGCCGTTGGGGCTGGCTATCTTCACAACCCCCAGTTTGGACTTTTTATCGCGGTGGCAATTTTACTGCATAACATTCCGGAGGGGATTGCCACTGCCTTGCCTCTGCGCAAAGCGGGAATTTGCAAACGAGACGCTTTTAAGGTTGCTTTTTTGTCAGGATTGGCGGAACCTGCAGGCGCTTTGCTGGCAAGCATGTTCTTAGTGCGCTTCACTGCCCTCCTTCCGGGTGCCCTGGCTTTTGCTGGAGGAGTGATGGTGTTTATCACCCTCGATGAACTCATCCCGACCGCGAGAAAATATGGCAACGAAAACTACACCGCCCTTGGCATTATCGCCGGTTCCATGTTTGTGTTCATTTTGTCCGGGATTTTCGGCGTATAAGAGTTTTTCAAAATATTCTTATCAGCACAACAAATTGTTCTAACGCCTTATAATATCCACAAAGCACTCGATATAGGGTGCTCTTCATCAGTTTGCCACTGGTGGCAATTATGACCCAATTTTTTAGAAAAAAATTTATAGAGGTGTCTGAATGGAAAATTGTGTTGTTGTTTACAAATCAAAAACCGGGTTTACTGAGAAATATGCCACCTGGATTGCTGAAGAATTGGGTTGTGAGTTGTACCCATTGGCGAATGTCAATATGGTCAACCTTTCCGATTATGACATGATCATTTTCGGAGGTGGTGTGCGCGCCGGAAAAATTGGTGGGATAAAATTTGTAAACAATACCAGAATTTCATTTCCAAACAAAAAACTGGTAATTTTCGCGACTGGCGCAACCCCATCAAACGAGACTGAGGCAATTGAAAAAGTTCAGAACATGAATGTCCCACGAAATTCAGGAATCCCCTTTTTCTATTTTCAAAGCGGCTTCAATTATGAGAAGATGAAGGGTGTGGATAAACTGGTCATGAATATGGTCCGGGGCATTATGCGCAAGATGAAAGATAAGGATGGGACGCAGAATGAGATGATCGGTACTATGAAGAATTCCTACGATCATTCCTCTCGCGAGTTCATCGAACCGTTGGTAAGCTACGTCAAGACTCTCTAGACCTTATCAATCGGATCATAGAAAAAAAAAGGAGCAAGAATGGAAATTCTTGCTCCTAAATTTGTTTTTGGCACTACAGTGCTTTAACCTGGGACTTTATTACTTGGTAGCCAAGCTTTGTGATGGCGTTTTCGACGTCCTCAACTTTTACTTTTTCATCATCAAAGTCAAACTTTAACTTGCTTGAGTTGAAAAGCACTTTTACGCTTTCCTTTTCCACACCGTCCAGCGATTTCGTCGCGTTTTCTATCTTCATGGCACAGGACGGGCAGGTTAATGTATCTAAATGAATCGTTGCCTTTTGCATCTTCATTACTCCTTTTCTAAACTCTTAATTTGTAACTCAACAAGCGCATACCATTTAAGATTACCATTAATATGCTGCCTTCGTGCACAAACATGCCAATCGACATATTCATCCAATCACTAAAAAACACGCTTGTTAACAAGACTAACACAACGCCAACCGCGATGACAATGTTTTGGCGCATGTTACGGGCGGTGGCTTTGGTGAGACCCAGGGCATGCGGAAGCTTGCTGAAATCTGAATTCATCAAAACTACATCTGAGGTTTCGATAGCCACGTCTGTACCGCTGCCCATGGCGATGCCGATATGTGCCAGCGCCAACGAGGGGCTGTCATTTACGCCATCTCCAACAAAGGCAACAATGTGACCATTCTTAATCAAATCCTGGATATAAGCGGACTTATCTTCCGGCAGCATGTGCCCGTGTGCTTCGCTCAGCCCCAAGTCTCGGGCTACACGGTCGACCGTGCCCTGGTTGTCTCCAGAAAGCACCACCAGGTTATCAACACCCAACTTCTTGATTTTTGCCAGGTCTTCCTTGACGCCAGGACGAACCTGGTCCCGGATCCCGATTAATGCTTTCAGTTCGCCATCGATAGAAGTCAGAACGAGTGAGTTGCCTTCGGCTTCGAATTGAGCGATATCTGACCGTGCTTGTTCTGAGAGGCGGACACCTTCCTGCTCCATCAGGGCAACATTGCCTATTGCAACAGCATGCCCTTTGACCTGGGCAACGATCCCGCCGCCCTTGACGACGTTTGTTTTCTCGACCGGGTAGAGTTCGATATCGCCGATGTGATCCACAACTGCCCTGGCAAGCGGGTGGTCAGACTCCTCTTCAACGCTTGCAATATAGGACTTCACCGTCTCGACATCGTCCGAATAAATTTGGATATCAGCCACCTCAGGGTTGCCAACCGTCAGTGTACCGGTTTTATCAAAAACGATGGTATCAACCCGGCTGAAATCGACAATGACTTCGCTGCCCTTTAACAGAATACCATGCCCGGCTCCGTTGCCGATGCCCGCTACATTAGAAACCGGTACGCCAATCACCAGTGCGCCAGGGCAGCCCAGTACCAGGATCGTGATCGCCAGCTCAATGTTCCGGGAGATCAGCCAGACCATAAGCGCAAGCACCAACACTGCCGGCGTGTACCAACTGGAGAAGCGGTCGATGAAACGTTCCGTTCTCAAGAATTGTGCCGGCATAGACGCCAGAACCTTTGAGCTTGCTGACCGGGACGGACTCCCCAGTGATGCTGGCTTCGTTGA
>WOZC01000090.1:0-2447 GCA_011620465.1 Anaerolineaceae bacterium
TTTTAGGACATTTCTAAATTGCTACTTTAGGACATTATCATGTTGCCACTACACTGTTCAATCCAAAACTACGAATTTCAGGCGCAGGTGATATAATCTCATACCGAATTTTATAGGATAAACGAAAATATTATGCTTGACAAACTTGAATCAATTCTTGAACATTATGCCGACCTGGAGCAAAGACTTGCCGAGGTTGGACAAGACTATCAATTGGCGGCTGAGCTCTCCAAAGAACGCTCAGATCTGGATCCAATCGTCACGCTTGCCAAGGAATATAAAGAGAACCTGGGTAAAACTGAAGAGACCCGCGAACTGATCGAGGTTTCCGAAGGTGAGATGTTGGACCTGGCAAAAATGGAGCTTGAAGAACTGGAAGCACGCAAAATTGAACTTGAGGACCTGCTGAAATCCAAACTGGTTCCGAAAGACCCGCGTGACGATCGCAACGTTATCGTCGAAATCCGCGCCGGAACAGGCGGGGATGAGGCTGGCTTGTTTGTGTCTGACTTGCTGCGCATGTACCTGAAATATGCTGAAATCCACCACTATAAAACCGAGATCATCTCCGCCAACGAGACCGGTATAGGCGGCTACAAAGAAGTTACCTTCGCTATCAAAGGCAAAGGCGCCTATTCCCGTTTCAAGTTTGAATCCGGTGTGCACCGCGTGCAGCGCGTGCCCGAGACCGAATCGCAGGGGCGCATCCACACCTCCACCGTGACTGTGGCAGTGCTGGCTGAAGTGGACGACATTGAAATCGACATCCCCGATAGTGATATCGAAATCGATGTCTTCAAGTCAGCAGGCGCCGGCGGGCAGAACGTTCAGAAGAACATGACTGCCGTTCGCATCCACCACAAACCAACCGGCATTATCGTCGCCTGCCAGGACGAGCGCTCGCAGCTGCAAAACAAACTGCGCGCGATGAGCGTGCTCAAGGCCCGCCTTTATGAACTGGCTGAAGAAAAACGCCAGAACGAACTGGATGCCGCCCGCCGTTCCCAGATCGGCACCGGTGAACGTTCCGAGAAGATCCGCACCTATAACTACCCCCAGTCGCGGGTCACCGATCACCGCATCAACGTTTCTTCTTACAACATGGCAGGTGTGATGGATGGCTACGAGCTGGACACCTTCATCGAAGAACTTCAGCATGCTGAAGAAGCCGAACGCCTGGCAAATTTCGAGAGCAATGGCAAATGACTTCCTATCTGACCGCACCATTCGCGGTCAGCTGAAGGAAATCGAACAACCCCATCAAATCGCGCTGGTTTTACTGGCGCATGTGTTACAGTGCCCTAAAACCTGGCTGCTCGCCCATCCGGAAGTGCACCTTAGCAAAACCCAGGCTGACTATTTGGAGGGTTTGCTTCAACGCCTTGAAGCAGGTGAACCTCTGCCCTACCTGGTAGGTAAACAGGAGTTTTTCGGACTTGAGTTCGAGGTCAACCCCTCGGTTTTGATCCCCAGACCTGAAACGGAGATGCTGGTCGAAGCAGCGCTCGAATGGCTCCAGGCACACCCATCCGCCAGAAAAGGCATCGATGTGGGCACTGGCTCAGGCTGCATCGCAATCAGCCTGGTCAGCAAATGCCCTGATCTGCACATGCTGGCAACGGATATTTCCCCTGCTGCCCTTGAAGTGGCGAAGAGAAATGCTCAAAAGCACAATACATCCGATCGGGTCAGTTTTATTCTCTGTGATTTACTGCCTGAAAACCCACAGACAATCGACCTGGTTTGTGCCAATCTTCCTTACATTCCCACAGATAAATTAATTGAGGCCAACAGCCTGCCCTGGGAGCCCAGCCTGGCACTGAATGGAGGCGATAGCGGATTGGACCTCATAAGCAAATTACTTGAGAAAGTACCGGCTTTTTTGAGCCGCCAAGCCTTGATCTTGCTCGAGACCGAAGCCACCTTGGGAGCCCAAACCCTTCAGTTGGCAAAGACCTTTTTCCCTGAAGCTGACGTCAGTTTGCACAAAGACCTGTTCGACCGCGATCGGATGATTAGAATAGAGTTGAAATGAGCAATTTTCAAACCCAAATTCTTTCCATCGACGACCCCAATGTGATACCTTTGGCGCTGTCTGCCTTAGTGTCGGATGAGTTGATCGTTTTTCCGACCGATACCCTCTATGGACTGGCAGGTCGGATCAATGATCTCAGCCTGCAAAAGATCTACGCCGCCAAGCTGCGCCCGGAAGAGAAAGCTATCCCGGTGTTGGTTGGGGACCTGCGGCAACTCGATCAGCTTGCTTCTTTCATCAAGCCAGAAGTCATAGCTTTGATGCAAACCTATTGGCCAGGACCGCTCACGCTGGTGGTGCCTAAAAAAGCCGGGTTACCAGCTTCTTTAAGCCCCTACCCCGGGTTGGCTGTGCGTATGCCCGACCATCCCTTTGCCTTGAGCCTGCTGCAGCAAAGCGGACCGCTGGCTGT
>WOZC01000090.1:2547-6934 GCA_011620465.1 Anaerolineaceae bacterium
GGAGCAAAGATTGAAAACAACAGGTTCGGACTGGAGCTTGCTGGTGTTAAAGCGACTAAATTAGTTTTCAAATCGTTGCACGAGGGACAGGAAGATAGCCATGACCATGGTTCATTGCAAACCCTCACGCTCAGTTACTTTGAGACCGAAACCGAAACTGAGTTTTTTGTAGACTTCGGGATGCCACTTGAAGCGCCCTTCTTGTTCCAACGCGTGCGCTTGCTGAACAATTCTGGTGCAACCATCCAGCCGGGAATCTTTCTTTTCTCAAGCCTTCAACCGGGTGATTTGCAGTTCTCAAGCCAAAACCCTTTGAGGACTGCCTTTTACAGCAATGGTTGGCAAAGCTGGTCGCCTTCCGGAACCTGGCAATACGGACAGCGTCAGAACTACAGTAGGCTGGGGGTCTTTACTCATCCCATGCTCTACAATACTGGCACTCCCCTCACAAGGCGCGAGTCGACATTTTCCTCAGATATTTTTGCAGCCTTGCTCGACCAGGATGCCAAAGTCGGGCTGATTTGCGGTTTCCTCTCTCAAAAAGATCAATTCGGCTCTCTTACCTCGACCCTGCACCCGGAGCCCAGCTTACGGGTTTGGGCAAATTG
Source organism: Anaerolineaceae bacterium (assembly GCA_011620465.1). Lineage (GTDB taxonomy): Bacteria > Chloroflexota > Anaerolineae > Anaerolineales > Anaerolineaceae > Mesolinea. Next base: position 3,156 of record WOZC01000090.1, read on the forward strand.
CGATGAAATCGACCTGGCGCCCGGCGCAACACTGGAAAGCGACTGGTTAGCCTGGCAATTCTTTGATTTACACAATGACCAGCCTTTTACTGCTTACTTTGAAGCCGTCTCGCGGGAAAACCAGGTTCGGGAGCGAATGAAGACGCCCATAGGCTGGTGTTCATGGTATTACTATTTCCAGAAGATCACACCAAAAATACTTCAGCAAAACCTGCAAGCAGTACAGCAGCATCAAGACCAATTGCCTCTCGAAGTCTTCCAAATCGATGATGGTTTCCAACAAGATGTTGGCAGTTGGATGAAATTCAATCAGAAATTTCCAGATGGTTTAAAAAACCTTTCTCAGGAAATTGACCACGCTGGTTACAAACCAGGAGTGTGGCTGGCGCCCTTTATTGTCGAAAAGCATTCACGGCTCAACCGGGACCATTCTGAGTGGCTTCTGCGTAATAAACGCGGTAAGTTGGTGAATAGCGGCTTTGTTTGGGAAAGGCTTGGTCGGGCGCTGGACCTGACCCATCCGCAGGCTCAGGAATATACACGTGAGGTCATTCGCACAGCGGTCGAGACTTGGAACTTTCCTTATCTCAAACTCGATTTTCTCTACGCTGCTGCGCTGCCCGGTCAACATTATGACCGAACCAAAACACGCGCGCAAATATTGCGAAGAGGACTCGAAATCATCCGTGAAGAAGCTGGTGAGGATACCGTGCTGCTCGGGTGCGGCTGCCCGATTGGTCCAGGAATTGGGATCTTTGACATGATGCGTATCAGCGCGGACGTCAGCCCGGATTGGGCACCACAAGCTTTCGGGCTGAGGCTTCCATTTCGCAAGGAGCCCAATATGCCCTCTGCCCGGAATGCGATTCAAAATATCCTGACACGCTCGATCATGGATCCACACTTTTGGGTGAATGACCCGGACTGTCTACTGGTTCGTGAAGATTCGAACTTGAGCCTGGCAGAAGTACAGTCTCTGGCAACTGCCATCAGTCTGACAGGCGGCGCTGTCTTGATTTCGGATAATATGACCAGTCTCAGCCAGGAACGATTGAAATTGGCAGCCAGTTTGCTGCCGACCCTGCCCCCAAACCCGCTTGTGCGCGATTTATTTACGAAAAATATGCCCTCCCAACTGGCTCAAACGCTGCAAAACTGCGCAGGCGAATGGAAGCTGATCGCGATCTTCAATTGGGAAGATCAACCTGCTGACCTGATACTCAATCTCAGTGATTGGCACTTCGAGAATGGCAAATACTTCATGCGGGAGTTCTGGAGTGGTGAGATTGCCATTATTGAGGAACAGCACACCTTCAGACAAGTACCTGCGCATGGTGTCCGCCTGGCTGCTTTGCGGGTTACCTCACCCCTGGCATATTTGGGCAGCGATCTGCACCTTTCGCAGGGCATCGAGCTGAAAGAATGGCAGGTGGATGGCTCCAGGCTGGAATTCAAGCTGGACTTGGGTCGCAATGTGGAAGGCAATTGCTTCTTCAGACTTCCGTCTTTGCCTAACCGAGTATTTCAAAACAGCAAATCAACTGAATGGCAAGCATTAGATGCGAATATTATTCAAATCCCAGTCAGCCTCCAACCTGATTGCCTGGTTCAAATCGAATTTTGACAACTCTGTCCTCCAGACGAAGGAAGGATTGATCTGTGTCCGTCGTACGGCTGGGCTTTAGTCCAGCCGCTGCGCAGTTCAAAACCAAGCCTTGCGGGAGGAGCAAGCCCCTCTCGTACAAAAAAGACTTGTCATCCTGACGAAGGAAGGATCTTTTTACCAACACCGGACAAGGCTAATATTGATAAAAAATAGGAACTGGCATACACCAGTTCCTATTTTTACAATTGACTATCGTAATTATTCTTTCGTCTCAGTCTTTTCTGTGACTTCAACCACCCCACCCTGTTGGGCATCCGCCTTTTTTGCTTGGCGTTTGGCAGTAGATTTGCGAATCGCTCGGACCAGGAAGTAGACACCAACTCCCAGAGGAATCAGGAACGGTAAGCAGGTAATTCCGAAGCGGATCAGGAAGTCGACCACATCCTGGAAGGTTCGAACCAGTCGTTCCAACGATTCCTTGACCACACCCTGGGGCTTCCAGCCACCGATCTCTATCGGCTGCAGGGAGGCTTCAGCCACGAAATCGACCGAAAGCGAGGATAGAGCTGCGGATTCCTCCAAATACTTGATGTGTCCTTCAAGCACCTCGATTTGGCTGCGAATTTCAGTCAATTCCCGGAAGACGCTCATGGTCGCTTCCAGGTCTTCGGTGTTCTCCATCAGCACCATCAACTGTTCCTCGGCTGCCTTCAGGTTGCGCAGACGGCTGGACGAGTCAACAAAATCGGAAGTGACATCCTGACCCGATAAACTCTCAGAAAGGATGCCATCTTTCCCATTTGCAGAAAGCTGTCGCACCGATTCCATCGCCTGCTCCAGTTTTTCTGCAGGAATACGAATAACGATACTAGTATTGGCGTAGGAAAAATTGTTGTATGTGGTCTCAGAATAGCGGTTGGTGCTGACCACGTAGCCACCCAACTGTTTTGCCAGGTCAGAGGTCGCTTGCATTGCTTGAACGGTATCAGCGACGGACACTCGTAAGTAAGCAGTCTGGATAACCATACGCTCCTGATCCTTGTCGATGCCAGTCACCGTCTCAGGCTCAAGCGCGGGGGCTTCTCCAGGTATGGGGGCTTCGTAGCCATAATCAATATTCCCCGGATATGCTGGTGAAACTGAATTCTGGGAGGCTGATTTTGCACATGCACTCAACGCAAGCAATAAAACCAAACTAAGGTAGAGCAGTTTCTTCTTCATTTTTCTCCATTCACAAGCAGAGTTCTCATCAATAAGACGCCCCCTATCGGGAAAAGTTCCCATAAAACAGCCTTCAATGAACTATGGAAAAGCTTACGTGCCTATCCACAGGCGTGTTGCCTGGCGTTTCGGGATTCCAGATTTCATGATCCGTTGGGTGACTGCTTCGATATCGTAGCTGACCCGTCTGAAAAGAAAAGTATCTTCCTCATCATCCCAAATCACGAAAGCAGCCCGGGGGTCATAATTGCGTGGCTGGCCGACTGAACCCGGGTTCAGAATGAAACGACCACTTGGTTTCCAGCGATCACCATTCTCCGGTAACAAGGTCTGCACATTACCACTCTCGTTCAGAATGAAGATTGACGGCACATGAGTGTGCCCGATAAGGCATCCTTGAGTTAAAAAGTCATCGAAGTTAGCTTTCGCTGTCCTGGAACTGAGGATGTATTCCCAAATCGGGTTGCGCGGACTGCCATGAACCAAAGTCAGATCATCGATTTCGATCTTGAGCCGCAACAACTCCAAAAAATCACGACTTTCCGGAACGATCATGCTGGACTGAACCCGGATCGCTTCCGCGGCTTCATAATTGAAACGCTCAATGGAAATATAATCCATCAAGGCAGCATCGTGGTTGCCCATCAGTGCTTGCAGGTTGGGCTGCGCGCGTAGCAGCTCAATGCATTCATTGGGATCCGGACCGTAGCCAACCACATCCCCCAAAAACCAAACCTGATCAACCTCACCGGCAGCCTTGAGCACAGCCTCAAAGGCACTCCGGTTAGCATGAACATCAGAAAGGATCAATGTTCGCATATCAAGGCATATTGAAGGTGATACTCCAGTCGCCGTTTTCGACCGCTGAAGGTGAAGTCAACCCAAAGATGGCGATCCAGGTGTTGCCTGGTTTGAGATGAAACGGATTTCCCTGGGCATCCTCAAACTGGAT
>WOZC01000099.1:0-3088 GCA_011620465.1 Anaerolineaceae bacterium
CGCATGCGACAAGTTTTTAATCCACTACTGTATAAGGCGGATTTCGTCTTCCAAGTATAATTTGATCTGGACAAGCCATTTCTTCTCTATTACCTGTATAATTAGACATTCAAAAAAGGTGCCATCAGGCATAATAAGAGCGTCATGCTGGAAATTACTGTTAACGGTATCCCCTATCAACTCGAAGAAATCCCTGGCGAAAAACTGAGCGACCTTTTGCGTATGCGCCTGCGCCTGACCGGTACAAAAATCGGCTGTGGCGAAGGGCGCTGCAACATCTGCACAGTGCTGGTCGATGGCGTCCCTACCCGCTCGTGCCTCACCCGAGCCTCCAATGTAGATGGAAAAACGATCCTGACAATTGAGGGTCTGCGCGGGCTGCGCCCAGCCCACCAACAGGAGCAGCGCGAAGACCTCAAAGCGCTGCACCCGCTCCAGGAAGCCTTCATCACTCACGGAGCCATCCAGTGCGGTTTCTGTACGCCTGGTCAGCTGATGACCGCCCATGCCCTCCTGCAAAACAACCCCGACCCAAGCCTGGATGAAATCCGCGAAGCTATGAACGATGTCATCTGCCGATGCGGCAGCTATGCAGCCATCCTGTCTGCCATCCAGGCGGCTGCCCAAGCCATGCGAGATGGAAGTCACATCCAGATCCGCCAGGTTTCCCTCGGCGAGCAGGACCTCGCTCACATCGGCAAACCCCTTGCGCGTCCGGATGCAGTCGCAAAAGCCATCGGAACTGCCAAATTCACCGATGACCTGCATTTTGAGGGAATGCTTTACGGCCGTGTTTTGCGAGCTGGCGTGCCCTCTGCCATCCTGCGCGGTCTGGATACCTCCAAAGCCCGGGCTCTTCCAGGCGTTGTAAAAATCCTGACCGCCGAAGACCTGCAACACGAACGCTATCACGGGGTCTATAAGAAAGACTGGCCAATCCTGGTCGGGATAAACGAGCGGGTGCGCTACCAGGGCGACGCCATCGCCATCCTTGCAGCTGAAACCCAGGCAATTGCCGACCAGGCTGTCCAATTGATCCAACCCGAATACGAACTGCGTCCGGTCGTCAGCACCCCGCAACAAGCGCACGAACAAGACGCTGAACAACTTCACGAGCAGGGAAACCTGCTCAAACACATCCACTTCAACAAGGGCGACCTCCAGGTGGGCTTTACTGAGGCGGATGTGATCGTCGAACACACGTTTTCAACCCCATTCATGGAACACCTTTTCATGGAACCGGAATGTTCCATTGCTGTTCCCCAGCAGGGCGGCGGGCTGGAGCTCTATGTTGGGTCGCAAATTCCATTTGACGATCGCCGGCAGGTTGCTGAAGCCACAGGCTTACCATTGGAAAAAGTGCGTGTGCGCGGTCAGAAAACCGGCGGCGCTTTCGGCGGGAAGGAAGACATCGCCGGTCAAATCCACGCTTCTTTACTTGCGATGGCGACCCGCAGACCCGTTAAGCTGCTTTTTACCCGCCGCGAGAGCATGCTTGTGCACCCCAAACGCCACGCCACCAGCATCAAATTGCGCCTGGGTGCTCGAAAAGATGGCAGCCTCACCGCCATTCAAACCGAACTTTACGGTGACACCGGCGCTTATGCCTCGCTGGGCGTCCCGGTCATGACCCGCGCTACCACCCATTCCTGTGGTCCCTATATCGTCCCCCATTCACACGCCGACTGCTACGCCATGTACACCAACAACCCGCCCGCTGGTGCCTTCCGCGGTTTTGGCGTTGTCCAGGCTGCCTTCGGGATCGAATCGGCTATGGATATGCTCGCTGAAGCGCTCCACCTTGACCCAATGGCTATGCGCAAAAAGAATTGCCTACACATCGGCTCCACCACCAACACCGGTCACTTTTTGACTGAAAGTGTCGGTCTGCCCGATTGTCTGGATGCCATCAGTACCTGGTGGGCTGAAAACGGAGTTGCCGCGCCTTTTGAACCTCTAACGGAAGAAATTTCAGGGCAGCGCCTGGTGACCTGCTGGGGGCTGGCTTGCGGTTTCAAAAACACCGGTTTGGGAACCGGTGCGGATGACAGCAGCGGCGTGATACTCAGATTGCTGCCTGCCGGGCGACTGCAGATTAAGAGCGGCGCTTCTGAGGTTGGGCAGGGCATGGTGACCACCCTGCAATTGATCGCGGCAGAGGTACTTAATATCCCACCTGACAACATCAACGTCTACCTGATGGACACCCAGCTCACCCCTGATGGCGGACCAACCACCGCCAGCCGTCAGACCTATGTGACTGGCAATGCCGTCCGGCAGGCTGCCACCGCGCTGAGAGAACGCATCATTGAGCTTCTGGGCAAGCAAATTGGGAATGAATCGGCAACCTTTCAGCTTTCCACTGAAGGTGCGGATTTCAGCGAACGCCATGTCTCCTGGCAGGAAATCCATGATCTGCTCAAGCAATCGCCGGAAGGATTGGAGGTGGAATGTCGTTATCGCGCGCCGGATACCTTCCCTCTCGATGTGGGTGGTCAAATTCATATCGCTTACGGCTTTGCTGCCCAGGCTGTCAAAGTGGGCATCAACCTTGGCTCCGGTGAGGTGAAAGCTCTGCAGGTGATTGCTGCCAACGACGCTGGACGTGTGATCAACCCGCTCGGGTTCCAGTCGCAGGTGGAAGGAGGCGTTGTGATGGGGGTCGGTCATGCCCTGATGGAAGATTTCAAGATTGAAAATGGCATCATCAAGAGCGATCGCATCGCCCGCTATGAGGTCCCCCGCATGCGGGATTTGCCCGAGATCATCTCGATCATCGTGGAATCAAAGACCTCGGAAGGACCTTTTGGCGCCAAAGGCGTGGGAGAGCTGGTGTGCGTCCCCACCCCGCCGGCGATCACCAATGCCATCTACCACGCCATTGGTCTGCGGGTGGACAGCCTGCCTGTGACGAAGGAAAAAGTCAAGGATTGGCTAGAGGCTCATAGCCCGTAGCTCATGAAAAGATTGTCATCCTGAGGTACGAAGGATCTTTTTCCTTAGGGCGAGACGAAGTGCCCGAGGGTTTTGAAAACACCTCGAGCTCCTGATGGCGGATTGAGGACGGGAAGCCACGCATTCCTAAAGA
>WOZC01000099.1:3188-4378 GCA_011620465.1 Anaerolineaceae bacterium
TCTACTTGCATCTACATTCCTGACAACCCTCGCAATTGGGTATTTTTGGATACTGGTTTCCTTTTACCAGGAGGAAGTATGACACGAGCATTTGGAATCGATATCAGTAAAAACCAAGCCAACGCTGAAGGCACCCGGCGGATGAATTTTGAGTCAATCAAAAATCATTCCGAACCGGTTAGTTTCATCGCCGCCCGCGCTGGCGTCTCCTGGGGCTACCGCGACCCGCAGTTCAATTATCATTGGGCGCAGATGGGGCAGTTGCAGGTCGGTCGCATCGCCTACCACGTGCCTTACTTCGGCGAAAGCGCTGTCGCCCAGATGGATTCCCTCTTTAAACTGCTCGAAAACAAAAGCGACTGGGCTCACGACCGCATCGCGCTGGATCTCGAAGTCGCTGGCATCAACACCCGCTCCCGCATCACCTCAACCACCCTCAACTGCCTTGAAATATGCAAATCCCGCACTGGTCGCTACCCCATCGTTTACTCGCGCGCCAATTGGGTCAACGCCTACTTGCAGGTTTCCGACCTGCCCAGGCTGGATTGGTGGCTGGCAACTTATCGCAAGCCCGCTCCCTCCCTCTTCTACACTCAGGAACACCCCGGTCCGCCAATTTTGCCCAATGGCGTCGAAACTTACCTGATTCACCAAACCGGTGACCGTTGCAAATCGATCGGCGGCTTTGGTCGGTATATGGACTACAACCGCTTCAACGGTGACATAGAAACAGTTTGGAAGTACTTCAACAACCCTACCGGTTACCTCAATGTTCCCGAACCTAGTGTGCTTTTCCGGGCAAAATGCATGGTCAACGCGCTTCGCAAGCGCGAAGGTCCAGGCGCGAACTTCAAGGTGATCGGCAAACTAAACCTGGGCGAAGTCGTTTCGGTCTATGAGGATAACAACGGTTGGTTCCGGCTGGATCCAGTCGCGGAGGTCTGGTGCTCAGGAGCAGGCAATTACATGCAGCGCGTCGCGCCTGAAACGCCCCTGGTGTCCAAGGAGATCAGGCGCGCCCAGTGCATCGTCAAAGCCCTTTACTTGCGGGAAGGTCCCGGAAAGAACTATAGAATCATCGGAAATCTGATCCGCAACGATGTGGTCACCATCTATGAGGTAAAGGATGGCTGGCTCAGAGTCTCATCCGATAGGGAGATGTGGTGCTCTGGCGAACCTCAATACATGCG
>WOZC01000099.1:4478-6824 GCA_011620465.1 Anaerolineaceae bacterium
GATAAAAATGGAATAATTATTAGCCTTATCGCATTTCTTCGATTACGCCTACCACGTTCTCTTGAAACTCCTCTAAAATCGTCTTCACATAGCCGACCGGGTCCAGCTCTTTATCCTTCATCAGAGGTGTCATATCCATCCCAAAGCTCAAACCGGTGGCTTTGTCGGTGGCATGCGAGGCAAAAAAGGTCGCGTTGGCGGCGCGCCTGCCAAGGATTGCGTCTGTGTAATTCTTTCCGCCCTGCACCTGGGATACAAACACATCCACCAACTGGGTTTGCAGCTCTTTATTTGCTGAGACATCCATGATCACTTTTTTCTCATCCGGCATCCAATCCAAATTCCGCCAGACTTCACAGCCGATCAGCTGTTTGGGCAACGCTTCAGGTTCAAGCTCGCGCAAAGCTTCAAGCACGCGCATCAGCACGCCGACATGGGTATTATGCTTATCCGCCAGGTTGTGGGTGTAAAGGATTTCCGGCCGCGTTTGCCTGATGAGGTTCTTGAGGTCTTCCTTGAGTGCCTGGTTGCCAGCTTTCTTGACTTCGGCGCTTGGATAGCCCAAAAAAACCTGGGCAGAATACTTCCCGATCCTGGCGGCTTTTTTTTGCTCTTCCACGCGGATTTGCGCCATTTCGTCGTCGCTCACGTTGGCGAATTTGCCCGCGCGGGGTGAGCCGCGTCCGTCTGTGACGACGCAGCCGGTAAAATGGACATCGGAGCGCTCGTAGGTGCGCAGGATGCCTTCAACAGCCATGATTTCGATGTCGTCCTGGTGGGCGGCAATGCAAAGATGGGTCGTTCTTGCCAGCGCTTCGGCTGGGTCTGACCCATCGGGGATATAAATTTCGGAATTTGATTGAGTGAACATTTTTTATTCTCCAGTTAAGGTATACACAAATAAATATACCATTGATGAAGTGAGTTTTTGCCTGCCAGAGCAATATTGAAAATGTTTTTCGTCTCATTTCACTCTTTTTAAGGGAATTATGCTAACATAATGCCCATGCAAACAATCGAACTCAGCCATCATATTCCCGCCAACCAACAAGGGCTTTACTTGCTCGTGCCTTTCGAGATGCCCGCCTCAACCGAACGGGTCGACATTGAATACACCTACCCCTACAATCATGACTTACCGTTGAATACGGAGAGCGGTCAGTTCGTCAAGCGCCAGCGAGTCAACCGCATTGACTTGGGTTTGATCGCACCGGATGGCAGCCAGGTAGGTGCCAGCGGCACCAGCCGCGACTCGATTTTCGTCTCCACTACAGAGGCAACCCCCGGTTACCATCCCCACCCACTCACGCCCGGCACCTGGCAGATCATGCTCGGTTCATACAATGTTTCGCCAGAGGGCGTAGACGTGACCATCACACTACGCTTCACCCCGAAAACCCGCCGCTGGTTGAAGGGCGATCTGCACACTCACACCCTCGCCTCCGATGGTCTGCTCCCTCTTGACCACCTTGCCCGCCATGCTCGCGAACATGGGCTGGATTTTATCGCCGTCACTGACCATAATCAACCGGTGAAACGGGCATCCTTCCCAAAAATTCCCGGTTTGACGATCATCCCAGGCTTGGAATGGACCCATTACAAGGGGCACAGCAACTTCCTGGGGGTTGAAGAACCTTATAAGGGAGCCTTCTTCGCCAACACAGAGCAAGAGGTCCGGAAAAAATTCCGTCAGGCTCACCAAAACGGCGCTTTGATCATTATCAACCATCCTTTGGAAACAAGTTTTGGCTTTCATTTCGACCTGGACAACCTCGATTACGACATGATCGAGGTTTGGAATGGTCCCATGCGCCCCAAAAACCTTGAAGCCATTGTCTGGTGGGACCAAATGCTCAAAGCTGGCAAGCGCCAGGTAGCGGTCTGCGGCAGCGACTATCACGAAGACACGGTTTTTCAACGCCTGGCGAACCCAACGCTCAATGTTTTGGCATGGTCAACCAGTGAGAAGGACATTCTGTCAGCGGTCGAATCCGGGCACAGCTATTTCACCTTCAGCCCCACCTCCTTGCACCTCGAGCTGGATGTCGATGGCGGCACATATGGTGTGATCTTGCCCTGGCGGGAAGGTCAGGAAGCTCATTTGCGGGCTTTCGCGCTTGAAGCAGGCGATCAGATCAAACTGATTGATCAGGACGGCGAACGGATCCTCCTGACCTCGCCCGACAAAGGTGATTGGCAGGTCACCTTGCCCGTCGAGAAACCCGGTTACATCAGGTTTGAGATCTGGCGAACCTTCTTCCCCAATCTGCCTGCCATGCCCGCCCTTGTCACCAACCCGATTTGGTTGGATTAGGTCAAACCGAAGTCAGCTATCCGGAGGGGGTT
>WOZC01000082.1 GCA_011620465.1 Anaerolineaceae bacterium
AGGCTTATCACCCCACCACCGAATCATTTCGGATGACCCCAGACGCTTCGCCCTGTGCCTAAACGACACAGGGCGAAGGCGTTATAATAAAATATAGATATTTGATGGATATCAGGTCATGTAGGTTGTACATCAGTCTATGCACAGCAATTGACAGTTAAATAAATAGTAGTATTATTTTCGTTTGTGATTTTTTAGCCCACAGAAAGAAAACAGGCAAAAATGGACCAAAAGCCGGAAGAATCCGGTTTTATTAATAAGCAAAAGCTGTCAGTAGACCAGCTTTTTACTTTTCTCAAATCCCACCCCGAAGGTTTGAGCTCTGAAGAAGCAGCGAAAAGACTGGAAGAGTATGGAACAAATACGCTTGCAGAAGTCAAACGGAAGCCGCTGATCTTCAAATTCCTGGCACAGTTCACCCACCTGATGGCGATCATGCTTTGGGTGGCAGGCATTGGTGCCATTGTCGCAAAAATGCCGGAGCTTGCAATCGCGGTCTGGTCGGTAAACGTTATCAATGGCATTTTCAGTTTCTGGCAAGAATTCCAAGCAGAAAAAGCCACTGACGCGTTGAAAAAGATCCTGCCATCCTATTCGCGTGTTTTGCGAGACGGAGAGCAAAAAAAGATCCTTGCAACGGAAATCGTTCCGGGAGATATTGTTTTCCTCGAGGAAGGCGAGAGCATCTCCGCCGATTGTCGCTTGCTCACCAGTGCTGAATTGCGCGTCAACCAAAGCACGCTTACGGGTGAATCCAGACCGGTCAATCGCTCCGCCGACCCAGTCACAGGAGAAGGTCTGACAGAATCTGAGATACCCAACCTGGTTTTCGCCGGTACTTTTGTGGCTTCAGGTTCAGGCAAGGCGATCGTTTATGCCACCGGGATGAATACCGCCTTTGGTCGGATTGCTCGCCTGACCCAGGAAGTGGGAGATGACCTCAGCCCACTGCAAAAAGAGATGCAGAGTGTGACAAAAATTGTCACACTTATCGCGGTCAGCGTTGGCATCAGCTTCTTTATCATAGCTAAGCTGCTCACCAACATAAGCTCGATCGACGGAATAATTTTTGCGCTTGGCATGGTGGTGGCCTTTGTCCCGGAAGGGTTGGAACCTACCGTAACCCTTGCGCTGGCAATGGCTACCCAGCGAATGGCAAAACGGAACGCTTTAATGAAAAAGCTCTCCGCAGTGGAAACGCTCGGCTGCACAACCGTGATTTGCACGGATAAAACCGGTACGCTTACTCAAAACGAGATGACTGTTCAGAAGTTGTGGGTACCCAGTTTGAATTCAGGTAGACTTGCTGGTCGCGAGATAAGTTTTAGCGGTGTGGGTTATGAACCCGTTGGAGCCGTCACAGAAAACGACCTGCCGCTTGACATCCGCGCTGACCAGAGTGCCACACAGGTGCTGCTCACCCAGGCAAAATGCAATACCGCTCGTTTGAACCCGCCCTCCATTGACACAGAAGGAAACCCGACACGCTGGAGCATCATCGGTGACCCTACTGAAGCCGCCTTGATCGTTGCTGCTCAAAAAGCCGGATTCGGTAAAGAGGAAATTGACGGTCAGGTAATTGCCGAACAACCATTCGACTCACGCCGGAAACGAATGAGCATCGTTCAACTCGCCAGGACGGAAAACGGATTTGAACGAATTGTCTATTCGAAAGGCGGTATCCGGGAGACACTGGATATTTGCAGTGATATCCTGATCGACGGTCAGGTTCAACCCCTCACCCAGGAGCAAATTGAGTGGATCATGACTGTCAACGACAGTTATGCGAGCAAAGGTCTGCGTGTTTTGGCTGCCTCCCAGCGCAAGTTGAACCCTGAGGAAAGCGACTATGCCATCGACGCCCTCGAAAAGGATCAAACCTTCCTTGGCATGGTGGCGATGATGGACCCACCCCGCCCGGACGTTGCTAAAGCTGTTGAGACCTGTCATCACGCTGGCATTCGCATCATCATGATCACCGGCGATTATGGTCTGACCGCAGAGAGCATCGCCCGCAAAATCGGCATCATCAGTTCTGAGCATGTCAGGGTGGTGACCGGTGTTGACCTGGAAAGGATGAGCGAAGAAGACCTCAAGCAGGCATTTTCAGGCGAGGTAATTTTCGCCAGGGTCGCCCCGGAACACAAGCTGCGGGTTGTTTCAGCTTTGCAGTCGCTTGGTCAGGTTGTGGCTGTGACCGGTGACGGAGTCAATGATGCTCCTGCGCTCAAGAAAGCAAATATTGGTGTAGCTATGGGCATCAGCGGCTCAGATGTTGCCAAAGAAGCTGCCGATATGATCCTGACCGATGACAATTTTGGTTCAATCGTCAACGCTATCGAAGAGGGTCGCGCTGTATACGAGAATATCAAACGGTTCACGACCTACATTTTCACCTCCAACACACCTGAAGCGGTCCCGTTTATGCTCTTTGCGCTTTCAGGTGGACGCATCCCGGTCGCTCTGCCGATTATGCATGTTTTGGCAGTAGATTTGGGAACCGACATCGTGCCAGCACTTGGATTAGGCGCAGAACCTCCAGAAGAGGGCGTGATGGATATACCACCGCGTAAATTGAGCGACCATCTGATCACTAAAGAACTTCTCACGCGTGCTTACCTGGTGTTGGGGCCTGTACAAAGTGTCGTCGCTATGCTGGCTTTCTTCTTCTTTTACTGGACCAATGGATATGCTGGTCAATGGATTGATTTGCCTGGTTCAGGCAATATCTACCTGGCTGCCACAGCCATGGCGTTTTGTGCCGTCGTTGTGACACAAATTGGGAATGTTTTCACACAACGGGCAAACCATCGTTCCATTCTCAAAGTGCCTCTCTTCGGCAACACACTGATCTGGGTGGGCATTATGACGGAAATTTTGCTCGCATTTGGGATCGTCTACTTACCTTTCCTGCAGAAATTTATCGGTACTTTCGGGTTTGACTTGAAATATTGGCTATTTCTGATTCTCTTCATCCCCGCCTTACCAATTACCGATGCTATTTACAAAGCTTTTAAGCGAAGCAGGCGTACAATTGTTACACAGACTCACTGAGAAAGGAGAGCCGCTATGAAAATTATCATTATCGGATGTGGTCGGGTTGGTTCCGGTCTGGCGAAAAACCTCAGTTTGCAGGGGATTGACGTTTCCGTGATCGATAACGATCCGAAAACTTTTAAAGCCTTGGGCAATACCTTTAAAGGGAAAACTTTTGTTGGTATGGGTTTCGATCAGAAAGTGCTGACTGCTGCTGGAATTGAACATACTGATGCTCTTGCGGCTGTCACTACCACTGACGAGATCAACCTGGTTGTAGCCCGCATGGCAAAAACTGTTTATAAAGTACCCAGTGTGGCTGCCAGGGTTTACGAACCCCAAAAAGCCAAAATTTATCGCCGCTTAGGCATCCAGACCGTATCGCCAGTGACACTTGGAATTGAACGACTGGCAAGCATGTTGATCTACTCAAACCTGGACATTGAGCGCAACATCGGTGCTGGTCAGATCAGCCTTGTGGATATCAACGTCAATTACCGGTTGGTTGGCAAAACCCAGGCAGATTTGAACATCCCGGGTGAAATCCAGGTTGTAGCGATGACCCGCAATGGAAAAACCAGCATGCTCAATGATGCTGTCACTTTCCAGGCAAATGACTTGCTACACCTTTTCGTTACCAGCACATCTAAAGACAAAGTCAGTAAACTGCTGCGCAGTTAGGAAGTAGGTCGTAATGAAAGTAATGATTGTTGGCGGTGGAAAGGTCGGCACTTACCTTGCCGAAAGACTGTTAAAAGAAAAACACGAAGTTCGTTTAATCGAACTGCGGGAAGAAGAACGGGATCACATTTTGCTGGACCTACCCAAAGAGGTACTTGTTATTGGGAACGGCACCGACCCGGATGTTCTGGAAGCCGCTGGGATCCGAAATATGAACGTGGTCGCGGCGGTTACGGGGGATGACGAAACCAACCTGGTGGTAACGACACTTGCTCGCTTCGAATTTTTGGCTCCCCGCACAATTGCGCGAGTGAACCATCCCAAAAACAACTGGCTTTTCAACCAGGACATGGGTGTGGATGTGGCTATTAACCAGGCTGATTTACTCTCAGTCTTGATTTTGGAAGAAATGTCCATGGGTGATATGATCACCATGCAGATGCTGCACAAAGGCAATTTCTCACTGGTGGAAGAAAAGGTGGCACCGAAATCATTAGCTTTGGGGAAGAGGGTTTCCGAATTGCAGTTCCCCAAGCAGTGCAACCTTGTGGCTGTAATCCGAAATGAAGAGATGATCACTCCGCATGGAGATTTGGTCTTCCAGGTTGCTGACGAGGTATTAGCGGTCGTACATCAATCGGAGAAAAAAACACTCGCCAGGCTGTTCAACGCCGCACCATAAACTGTTCTGTCACCGGTTTTTGTCGCCCGGGCAAAAAGACACGAAGTGTACATACTCAATATGCCAAGTTTAAAAAGAGCCAGTCGTACGACTGGCTCTTTTCTAAGTTAGCTATATTTTTTCGGTTTAGTACATTCCCCCGCCCTCGGGCATGGCAGGAGCCGCGCCAGCAGGTTCGGGGATATCGGTAACCAGAGCTTCGGTGGTCAGAATCATAGCTGCGATGGAAGCTGCATTCTCGAGCGCGCCGCGGGTGACCTTGGCGGGGTCGATTACACCCAACTCAACCATATCACCGTATTCTTCGGTCAAAACATTGAAGCCGATGTGCTTGTTGCCAGCTTCTGCCTGTTTCTGGCGGACGGTTTCAACAACCACGGAACCATCTTTACCAGCGTTTTCAACGATTCTCTTCATCGGTTCGGTCATAGCTTTGCGAACGATATTGACACCGATTTGAGCGTCTTCCTGGTCCATCTTGAGACTATTGAGAGCTTCCACTGCATTGACCAGCGCAACACCGCCGCCAGGGACGATGCCCTCTTCAACAGCTGCGCGGGTGGCAGACAAAGCGTCTTCCACACGATGCTTCTTTTCTTTCAGCTCGGTTTCAGTTGCAGCGCCAACACGGATGATGGCAACGCCGCCTGCTAATTTCGCCAGGCGTTCCTGCAGTTTTTCGCGGTCATAATCGCTGGTTGTGTTCTCGATCTCAATGCGGATCTGTTCGATGCGACCCTTGATGGCACTGGTATCGCCCTTGCCGCCAACGATGGTGGTGTTGTCTTTGTCGATGGTGACTTTTTCGGCACGACCGAGGTCTTCAATGGTTGCGTTTTCGAGCTTGCGACCGGTTTCTTCAGAAATCACGGAGGCATTGGTCAGGATAGCGATATCCTGCAGCATTGCCTTGCGGCGATCGCCAAAGCCAGGGGCTTTGATGGCGACAACATTCAGGACGCCGCGGATCTTGTTGAGAACCAGGGCTGCGATAGCTTCGCCGTCAACATCTTCAGCGATGATGACGATATCTCGTTTTCCAACCTGGACCATCTTTTCCAGCAGGGGAACGATGTCGTTAGCGGCTGAGATTTTCTTGTCATAGATCAGAATATAAGGCTCGGCGATTTCTGCGATCATATGTTCGGTATCGGTGACGAAATAGGGGCTGATATAGCCGCGGTCAAACTGCATACCTTCAACATATTCGGTCTCGAATTCGAGTGCTTTGGATTCTTCCACGGTGATGACGCCATCTTTACCGACTTTGTCCATCACATCAGCGATCAGGGAACCGATTTGCTCGTCCTGGGCGGAGATGGTGGCAACATTGCCGATCTCGGCTTTGGTGGTGATGCCAATTGCCTGGCTAAGGATCGATTCAGAAACAGCCTTGGAGGCAGCTTCGATACCGCGCTTGAGCAGCATGGGGTTGGCGCCGGCAGCCAGGTTCTTCAGACCTTCGCTGACGATAGCGTGAGCCAGAACGGTGGATGTGGTGGTGCCGTCACCAGCGATGTCGTTGGTTTTGGTGGCTGCTTCTTTGAGCAACTGGGCGCCCATGTTCTCGAAGGGGTCTTTCAGTTCAATTTCTTTTGCAACGGTCACACCGTCATGAGTGATGGTGGGGGAACCGTATTTGCGGTCCAGGGCAACGTTGCGGCCTTTGGGACCGAGGGTGGTTGCGACTGCATTTGCTACTGCGTCAACGCCATTCTTTAAATAACGACGTGCTTCATCTCCAAAAACTAATTGTTTTGCCATATTATTTCTCCTTGATTTCGTTTTGTTTCTTAAAGAATCGCGAGGATATCGCTCTCGCGCATAATTAACAGCTTCTTGCCGTCATACTTGATTTCAGTGCCTGAATATTTCGCGAAAAGGACCACGTTACCGACTTCGACGTCCATCTTGATGCGATCGCCATCTTCATCACGATCACCAGGACCGACTGCCAAAACAGTGCCCTTCTGGGGTTTTTCTTTTGCGGTTTCGGGTAAAACAATCCCGCCAGCGGTGATTTCTTCCTGTTCGATGGGTTCAATTACGACCCGACTTCCTAATGGTTTCATAGAAATTGTCATTTTTCCTCCGATTGAATTTTGCGTTAATTTAGCACTCTCAACTTCCGAGTGCCAACCTTATGATACGCTCTCATCGAGTAGAAGTCAAGGATGTGTAATCATTTCTAACGCAATTTTTACAAAAGTCGCAGCTGATGGCTCATAGCTGATAGCTCATAGCTGATCGCTCATAGCTCATAGGAAAAACCGTTATCTGTCATTCTGAGCGTCCAGCGAAGAATCTTTCTTTTGGCGGTGTAATTGCTTCATCGCTCTGCTTCTGGCA
>WOZC01000112.1 GCA_011620465.1 Anaerolineaceae bacterium
ATTGTATTGGAACTTCCTCTTTTTTCCCTTGACTACGCACTTTTGAAACGCATACCAAAGTTAAAGTTTTCGGCTTCCAGCAACTCGCTATGCTATACTTAAATCTCACCAAAGGTAGTCTTTCTGTTTTGATTGTAAACAGGGCTGGGTTTGGCAACTTCTCTAAAAGGAATTATGTAAACTAATCGTGTCATTCGTTCATCTGCATGTTCACTCTTCTTACTCCGTCCTGGATGGTCTTGCCAGTCCAAAAGATTTGGTCAAGTACGCCAAAGAACTGGGTATGAACGCGCTGGCTCTGACCGACCACGGCACCATGTTCGGCACCCTGGACTTCTTTAAAGCAGCCACAACCGAAGGAATCAAGCCCATCATTGGGTTGGAAGCTTATGTTGCCCCCCGTTCCATGCTGGATAAAGACGTCAGCAAAGATAAGAAGCCTTACCACCTGCTTTTGCTCGCCAAAAACATGACTGGCTACAAAAACCTGCTCAAGATTGCCTCAGTCTCGCAGTTGGAGGGCTTTTACTACCATCCGCGCATTGACAAAGCCTTTTTGGCAGATCATACGGAAGGATTGATCGGCACTTCTGCCTGCCTGGCAGGTGAGATCCCGCATGCGCTTAACGATAATGACCTGGCAAAAGCCGAAAGCAGCCTGAATTGGTATAAGGAAGCATTCGAACCGGGCAATTTCTACCTTGAACTGCAGGATCACAACATTCCGGAGCTCTTCCGTGTTAACCGCCTGATGGTGGAACTGGCAAAAAGGACCAACACACCCCTGGTTGCGACCAATGACGTGCATTACGCCCGCAAGGAGGATGCCGATCTGCAGGATATCTTGCTGTGCATCCAAACCGGAAAATTGTTGAGCGATACCAACCGCATGCGCATGTCCGACGACAGCTATTATTTGCGGAGTCCCCAGGAGATGCAGTCGATCTTCTCGCAAGTTCCTGAGGCATTGACCAACACTATTCTGATTGCAGAACAATGCGAAGTCGATCTGAACCGCACCAGTTATCACCTGCCAAAATTCGAAGTACCTGTGGGGCAGAACGCAGAATCTTTCCTGCTGGATTTATGCCAGGAAGGGCTGCGCCAAAATATCCCCGACAAGGCAGACTCGCCAGAGATCCAGAAGCGCCTCAACTATGAACTTGGCGTGATCAACCAGATGGGTTTTGCGGAATACTTCCTGATCGTCTGGGACCTGTGCCGCTTCTCGCGAGAGAAGAACATCTGGTATAACGTGCGCGGTTCAGGGAATGGCTCACTGGTGGCTTTTGCTCTCAATATCACTTCGGTGGAACCGCTCAGCTATTACCTTCTATTTGAGCGCTTCCTCAACCCGGACCGCATCACCATGCCAGATATCGATCTTGATTTTCAGGATGACCGACGTGCGGAAGTGATGGAGTATTGCAACCAAAAATACGGCGCCGATAAAGTGGCACAAATCATCACCTTTGGTACCATGGCTGCCCGTGGAGCCGTCCGGGATGTTGGGCGAGTGATGAACATCCCCCTGGTGGAGGTTGACCGGGTCGCAAAATTGGTTCCGCCTCCGGTTCAAGGAAAAAATGTGCCGCTGGCAAAGGCGCTGGAAACCACCTCCGAGTTGAAAGACTTGTACGATTCCAGCGAACAGTACAAACGGCTGATCGATGTCGCCGGTCGCATGGAGGGCTGCATCCGCAACGTAGGAACCCACGCTGCAGGTGTGATCATCAGCGATCTGCCGCTTACTGAGTACCTGCCGCTCCATCGTCCTACCAGTCAGAGCGATGAGCTGCCCATCAAATCGGTGGCGCAGTATGACATGGCGGGAATCAATGAATTGGGTCTGCTCAAGGTCGATTTTTTGGGGTTGACCACACTGACCATCATGGCGAAAGCTTGCGAATACATCCGGGAACGGCACGGCATCCAATTGACGTTAAGTAACATCCCAATTGATGATACTCAGGTTTACGAATATATCGGCGAAGGGCATACCGCCGGTCTCTTCCAACTTGAAGGTGGTGGGATGACCCGCTACCTGGTACAGATGCAGCCTAAGACGATCGAACATGTGATTGCCATGGTTGCGCTTTACCGACCGGGACCTATGGAGATCATCCCTAATTACATCGCCAATATGAAGGGTGAGGTACCGGTAATATACCAGCATGAAAAGCTGGAACCGATCCTGAAAGAAACCTATGGGCACACCGTTTACCAGGAACAAATCATGCTGGCTGCCATGCAGCTGGGAGGTTACTCCCCTGGGGAATCGGATGATCTGCGCTCGGCAGTTTCGAAGAAGAGTGTAGAAAAGGTCAAAAAACACCGTTCAAAATTCGTCAATGGGGCGGTTAGGAACGGAATCGATAAATCGACCGCCAACGAAATTTTTGATCACTGGGAAGCTTTTGCCTCTTATGGTTTCAACAAAAGCCATGCCACCAATTATGGCATGATGGCGGTCAAGACAGCCCATCTAAAATACCATTATCCGGTCGAATACATGACCGCGCTGCTCTCAGCCTGGAAGAACGATAACGAAAAATGCGCTCAATATATTGCCGAATGCCGTGAAATGGGTATCGAAGTTTTGCCTCCGGACGTCAATGGCAGTGGTTACGATTTCACGATCGAAGATCGCCCGAATGGGAGCTCGGCAATCAGGTTTGGGCTGGGAGCCGTAAAAAATGTGGGACAGGCACCTGTAGAAGAAATAATCCGGGGACGTGAAGAAGCACCTGATGGAATGAGCCAGGTATTTAACAGCCTGAATGACTTCGTGAAGAGAGTGGACCTGAGAAAGGTTGGCAAACGCCCCCTGGAATGTCTCATCAAAGTCGGGGCTCTGGACCAGTTGGGTGAACGCGGTTCCATGTTGGCGTCCATTGACCAGATCGTGACCGTCTCCACCATCCATTTCAGAGCCAAAGAAATGGGTCAAATGAATTTGTTTGGCGGCATTTCAGTGGAAGAAACCCCCTTGCTTGTACTGCAAGCCCGGACCAATATGAGCAAGAAAGACCAGCTCGACTGGGAAAAAGAGCTCCTGGGTTTATACATCTCTGATCACCCGCTCAACGCCTATCTACGCCAGGTCGAAAACAAGATCAGCCATAATTCAAGCGCATTAAATGAGACCGAAGAAAACAGCAAGGTGACAGTTGGCGGCGTTGTTAACCGGCTGCGACCGATCAGAACCAAAAAAGACCAGATGATGGCTTTCGTGACCCTTTCGGACGCCTTTGGAGATATGGACCTGGTCTTCTTCCCCAAAACCTGGGAACAATACCAGCAGATCGTCGATGTGGGGGTCGTCTTACTGGTGGAAGGGAAAGCCCAGCACCGTGACAGCACCGTCTCGATTTTGGTGGACAAAGCATCTGCAGTTGAAAGCGGCGCTGACCAGGCAGACGGCAATGACTCTACGTCCGGACCCTTTTTTGAGCTTGCCATGGAGCGCAATTTACCTGATATGCGCCTGCTCTCCAGGTATGCCTGGCCGCCGGTGCAGAGCGACCAGCCAGATGGGCGCGAGGAGCCTGTTGAGGAAACAGACCAGAACGGTTTCGGGACCCCTCTCTGGGAAGATGAGCCTGAATTTATGGACGATCCTATCTTCGAGAATCAGGTTGTGGAACATATTCTTATCGAAGAAATTACCACCGTTGAATTAGAGATATCGCCTTCAAATGAACCTGAACCAGAGATGGTTATTTCGAAGGTGGAGACTTCCAGCGAGGAAATCGAGTATGTCGATGACGAGGCGGTGAGTAACCTGCCCAGCAAGATCCTGGTGCTCACCCTTCAGCCTTGCGGCTCTCCCGAAAAAGACCAGCGCCGGCTCAGCAAGTACTACGGATGGTTATGTTCCCACCCCGGACAGGACCTGTTTGGATTTCGTTTGATGACGCCTGAGGGTTGGCGGGTGGTTTATTACCCAAATTTCCCCATTGAGATCAGCGAGTCGATAATCAAGCAACTCGAGCAAGACCTGGGCAAGGAAAATGTGGTTTGCCAGGCTTACAGCGCCCATCTCACCTTCTGAAATTCATTGGAAAAATCTTGCATTACCAGGTAAGCCTGATTCATTGCTATAATTACCCAACGAAATACAAGACAGGATGCGCTATGAAAACGATCGATTTGGCATTGCTTGGGTTTGGGAATGTAGGCAAAGCTTTTGCCCGTCTGTTGGCCGCAAAAAAGCAGGAATTGCTCGAAGATTTTGGTTTTTTGCCTCGCATTACCGCAATCGCAACCAAAAAACACGGTGTTTGCATCGATCCGGATGGGCTCGATGACCAGGCTTTGATTCACCTGCTTGATAACGGCAAACCGCTGGATCTGGCTGTGTTGGACAGAACGGGCTTTAAAGGGGATACCTATGAATTTATCCGGCAAGCCCCCGCGCACGTTTTGGTTGAGACCACGCCGGTGAATCCACATTCCGGATTGCCCGCGTTGGATTATTTGCACGCAGGTGCGAACCAAGGTTTGCACCTGATAACCGCCAATAAAGGTCCGGTTGTGTATGGTTTTCGTGAATTGACAGCATTGACAAAACAACACGGGCGTCTCTTCCGCTTTGAGTCTGCTGTAATGGATGGAGCTCCGATTTTCTCGCTTTTCCGGGGTCCACTGGCTGGCACCAAAATACTCAGTTTTTACGGCATCCTCAACTCCTGCACCAACTTGCTGCTCGATCGCATGCGCAGTGGCGAGACACTCGAGCAGGCGATTGCCTATGGGGCTTCGATCGGCATCACCGAAACCGACCCCAGTAACGATGTGGATGGCTGGGACGCCGCCATCAAAGTGGCAGCGCTTTCTAATGTTTTGTTGGGACAAAACTTGACCCCCATGGATGTGCAGCCAACCGGTATTCGAGGGATCACTCCTGATATGATTGCTTTGGCAGAAGCACAAGGGAAACGCTGGAAACTGGTTTGCCAGGGCGGATGGAAAGATGATGGTTACCAGGTGAGCGTAAAGCCTGAAATGGTGGGTCCGGAATCACCGCTCTACACTGTTGACGGAACCTCCTCTTATGTCAGTTTTGAACTGGATGTACTGCCGGGATTAGGCATTTTGGAGACCAACCCCAGCCCCAAAACAACCGCATTTGGGCTGCTGGCAGACCTGATCGACATTGTTAAGAGCGAGACCACATGAGCATAGCCTACCTTGGGCTTGGCACCAACCTGGGCGACCGAAAGGAAAACCTTCGCAAAGCCATCGAGGCGATTGCATCGAAAATGAGCGTTGGTAAACGATCTTCGCTCTACGAAACAGCTGCCTGGGGTTACACTGATCAACCTGATTTTTTGAACCAGGTGGTCCAGGTTGAGACTGCCCTGACACCCCTTCGTCTTCTCAATTTTTTGAAGAGGACCGAAATGGAATTGGGACGGGTGGAAAATTTCAGGTACGGACCGCGCCTGATCGACATCGACATCCTTTTCTACGATGATTTGGTTAAGAACACCAACCAGCTGCAAATTCCACATCCGAGAATACCTGAAAGGGCTTTTGTTTTGATACCCATGAATGAGATCGCACCCGGTTTGAAACACCCTGTTTTGGGGAAAACGATCGCAGAGTTGTTGGCAGAATTACCAGATAGAACGGGAGTCAAACTGTGCGCATAGCCCTGGCGATCGCGGCATTATGCTTGCCAGGTTTAGCCTGGTGGCTTTGGCTGGGAGACCACAAACAGGATGGCGGCGAGGCGCTGGCGAGGATCTTTGCGGTCAGTGCCAGTTTCATAACCCTGGTTGCCCTGGCTTTCTACACAGTACGAATCGCCTTTACCCCTTTGGCAATCGGGCTGCTGCTCAGTTTGTGTACGGGGTTGGTACTGGCAGGATTGATCCACGGTTGGAAAACCGCCTTCAACAAGACCTGGTTCGTTGCCATTGGTGTTTTGGCGATCTTTGTGATTTGGCGACTCTGGCAGGCGAGAGAACTGGTCTTCCCCAATTGGGTCGATTCCCAGCATCACGTTCTGATCATTCGCAAGATCATCGAAAATGGCGGGCTTCCGAGCACGCTCGAACCTTATCTGCCCGGACCTTTTTATTATCATTTCGCTTTCCATGCAGTCACAGCATTTTTCTCGGTATTGAGCGGTCTTGCGCCCGAGCAGGCTGTTTTGGTGCTGGGGCAGGTTATGAATGCCTGCGTTGGCATTTCGGTCTACGCCCTGGCGAAGGCAGTCAGCAATGACTGGCGGGTTGGCTTGCTGGCTGCGTTTTTTGTCACTTTTGTGACCAAAATGCCGGGTTACTACTTGAGTTGGGGGCGTTACACCCTCCTGATTGGCGTGATGATTCTGCCGGTGGCAATGGCGGAGGTAATAAGTGTAAAGAAACGCCATGAACGCTGGTGGCAAATGGCGGGGCTGGCTCTTCTGACAGCCGGCACACTGCTCAGTCATTACTTTACGGCGTTTTTGTTTGTATTGTTTCTTGCATCCCTTGGTCTGCAATGGCTTGTGGAGACAATCCGTTCCAAATCTGCCGATTGGAAACCAATCTTAAGTGTAGCAATTTCAGCCTTTACAGGGCTGGTTCTCTCCTCACGCTGGTATTACCGCATTTTTGTTTATTCGAACGCGACCTCCAGACCAGTGGTTCGGCTGATGGAACCCGCGACTCTTGAGGGGGGATGGGATTACCTTTACTCGATTGTGGGTCCGGTCAGCGGCTATATCTT
>WOZC01000101.1 GCA_011620465.1 Anaerolineaceae bacterium
CAGATTATTAGTACTTAACAATTTCTCCACACCTTAAATAATCGGTTAAAATATACATATGGTTTGATCATGCGCAATATCACGCCTACTCTGTCCCCGGTCTTGTTAAAACACGTTGGGAACGACGTGGTCAGAAGAGTTGCGCCCTATCCGATAGAAACCTACCCCGAACTCGTCCGCGAAGTAGCCAACCTTTCCTATCAAAACAAAGATTTCCTGCTTTTCTACCGTGGGCAAGATCGCGACTATCTGAATAAAGCCGGCAGCAGCACCTATTACCCCACCATCTACCGTAAAGACGTCCTCACTGCCCATGAGGCGCATCTGCGTTTTGATATGCTTGAATTAGCAGAACAGCAACTTGCTGACGCTTTCGATTCCGCCGAGCTGGAAGGTCGCCAGGATGTGCGCCGCAAAAGCTACATCGCCTGGAGCATCCTGCAGCACTACGGTGTCTGTGACACGCCCCTCCTGGATTTCACCCACAGTCTGCGCGCGGCAGCCACCTTCGCCCAATTCAACAACCAGGAAGAATGTGGTGTTGTTGCGGTTTTTGGTCTCCCTTACACCACCAACCGTATCACCTACAACAGTGAGCATGATCTTGTGATCGTACGCCTGCTTTCTATCTGCCCACCTCTGGCGCTGCGTCCATACTTCCAGGAAGGCTACCTGGCGGGCACTATGGATATTTCTCGCGACTATGTGGATAAATCTGAACTGGATTTCAACAATCGCCTGCTTGCCAAATTCTCTATTCCTAACGACCGATCCTTCTGGGGCAAGGACTTTGAAGGCATCCCTGAACACTTGCTTTTCCCACCCGACGACCGCATGGCAGAAATCTGCGAAAAAGTAAAAAGTCGCGTTGTTAGCGAGATGAAGAATATCTTCGTGCTTTGAAACAAAGTCGGCGTCTTAACTTACTTTTCCCGCCTTACTAAAGTAGCCTTTGGTTTTTTGCGGTAAAATCCTAACGAAATGAGCAAGAAGAAGAAATTGCGCAATTCCGTTAAAGCCGTCATCATTCAGGATGGAAAATTGCTCGTTCTGCGAAAAAAGAATGGCAACGGCGCTTACACGGTCCTGCCCGGGGGTGGTCAGAAATACAGCGAGACCCTGCACCAGGCACTCAAACGCGAGGTCTTCGAAGAGATCAGCGCCAAGATCAAAATTGGCAAACTTATCCATATACGCGAGTATTTCTCTGAAAAACACGGTTTTGTCTACGAAGACCGCGAGATCCACCAGGTGGAGTTCTTTTTCAAATGTGATTTGATCGAAGAATACCTTCCAAAAAATGGTCACCTTCCCGATCCGCACCAGAAGGAAGTTGCCTGGGTGAAACTGGACCAACTGGATCAAGCCAATTTCTACCCGGTTACGCTGAGAAAGGTTTTGTCAAACCTGAAAAAAGATGACTCCCCGGTTTACCTGGGCGAATGCAATTGATTTTTCTGCAACTGATTTTTCCATCAGTCCCCTGACGTAAAGGTATAATGAATAAAATAATAGGAGTGTCGTTCCACTCCAAAAGGATACACCATGCGTGAAGGATTCCTGTCTAACAAAGAATTGTTATTCCTGCAGAAAGAAAAGCATAGTCTGAACAACGCCCTCACAACCTTGAGCAACTTCTCCCTGCCTAAAGATGACCTTGCTAAATTACGCAGCGCGATCGAGCAGCTTGACGAACTGTTCCTGATCGTTGCCGCAGGCGAATTCAACGCCGGCAAAAGCGCTCTTATCAACGCGCTTCTGGGTGAACGCGTATTGGAAGAAGGCGTGACCCCCACCACCGCGCAAGTAACGCTCCTGCGTTGGGGAGAAGATTATAGCCGCACGGTTGTTGATGATGGTTTTGCCATCGTCACCCATCCGCTGCCCTTGCTCAAAGAACTCAATATGGTTGATTCTCCGGGTACAAACGCCATCAACCGCCAGCACGAGCGCCTGACAAGCGATTATGTCCCCCGCTCTGATCTGGTGCTCTTTGTCACTTCTGCAGACCGCCCGCTCACGCAAAGTGAACGCTTGTTCCTCGAAAAAATCCTCACCTGGGGTAAAAAAGTGAGCCTGGTTGTCAATAAAGCTGACATCCTGGAAGGCGATCAGGCGGTTGAGCAGGTGCGCGAGTTTGTCAGCACCAATGCCGAGATGATATTAGGCTACAAACCGGAATTATTTTTGGTCTCCGCAAAATTAGCCCAGAAAGCACAACAGACCACGGACCCGGCTGAAGCCTCACGTTTGCGACAGGCAAGCGGGATCGAAGAACTGGAGCGCTTTATCACCCAAACACTTGACAACAAAGCCCGTCTCGAACTCAAACTACGCAATCCAATCGGCGTCGCTTCCAACCTGGAACGGACTTCCTCCCAGGCAATTGACCTGCAAATCACGGACTTGCAGCAGGATTCTGCCCTCGCAGCCGACCTTGAGACCACAATCACTGATTACGATAAGAACCTGCGAGTGGAAATCCCTCCCCGCCTGGCAGAAGTGGAAAACATTCTAATCAATTTCGAAAATCGTGGGCACGACTTTTTTGACCGCACGATGAAACTGACTAACATCTTCAACCTTGCCAAGACAGACCGCATCAAAGAGCAATTCCAAGAGGAAGTGCAAGGAGATGTCTCGACCGCGATCGACAACAAGGTAAGAGAGATGATTGATTGGATGGTCGATAAAGACCTGAATACCTGGTACCAGGTAGCTGGAGCCCTTGAGCGACGCCAGGCTCAAAGCCAACACGAATTGCCAGCGAGCAAATCACCCCAGTCTGCCCGCCGGCAGGAGCTGATTGAAAGCGTCAGCCAAACCATCAAACTTATCGTTAACCGCTATGACCGTAAGCAAGAAGCCGAACAAATGGGCGATTATGTCCAGGAATCGGTTGCCCAGACTGCCCTCTTCGGCATTGGCGCTATGGGAGTGGGAGCCATGGTCGCCACAGTCTTGACCACCAGGGCGCTGGATGTGACCGGCATTGTCACTGCGGGTACCCTGGCAATCCTCGGGTTTTTTGTGATCCCCTACAAACGCAAGCAAGCCAAAGAAGAATTCAAGACCAAAATGGCAGAGCTGCGAACCACGCTTAACGAGACCCTCTCGAATACCTTTACCAAGGAAGCTGACAGCGCGGTTGAAAGGCTGCAGGAGAACATTTCGCCTTATGTCAAGTTTGTCAAGAATGAACAAACCCGCCTTCAAACCAATCGCGCCACGCTGCAAGAACTGCAGGAAGAATTGAAAACTCTCGGTAATGAGATTAACGAATTGGTGGCGTAAACAGCAGCGGGTAAATTGAGAAAATATGTGCGATAATAACGACCTGCCGGTACGATTAAATCGGGAAACAGTTTTCAAAAGCGATTATATGAATCTTCATATCGACCGCGTTCGCCAGCCAAACGGAGCGGTCATCGAGCGTTTTCACTACGTGGAATATCCTCGAGCAGCTGTTGGTGTGGTCGTTGAAAACGAGATGGGACAGCTGGTGTTATGTCGTGTCCCCCGCTATACCACCAACACCTGTAACTGGAGTGTTCCGGCTGGCGGTGTGGAAAAAGGGGAAGACGCCTTGATGGCAGCTCGACGGGAAGCTTGGGAAGAAACGGGATACGATTCCACAGATCATCGCCTTGTCTATTCGTATTATCCCCAGCAGGGCAGCAGCAACAAACAGTTCCTGAT
This sequence comes from Anaerolineaceae bacterium, assembly GCA_011620465.1. Lineage (GTDB taxonomy): Bacteria > Chloroflexota > Anaerolineae > Anaerolineales > Anaerolineaceae > Mesolinea. The sequence goes on from WOZC01000101.1 coordinate 3,700, forward strand.
CGTCTTTTGTAAATCTGGTGAGAAGACCAGGCAGCCTGATCCTGATGAGATCAGTGAAGTGCGCTGGTTCACCCGCCAGGAAATTGAAGATTTAATAGAGCGGGGAGAGCTGGATGACGGTCTCGGTCTCACCGCCTTGTTGCTTTGGTTACGACAAACCTAAAGAATTTTCAACCGTCCTTTCTGAGCATGAAGACATTAAAACGGGTCTCAAAATAGGAGGTCCTGTATTATCTATTAAAATCATTCTATGCCAGACCTACCTTCAGACTCTGCAAAACCAAAAATCGCCAATATCCTTTTCTGGCTGGGTATGGGTTTTTATCTGCTCACCCGTTTCATCGCGCTCGATAAATTCCCGATCTACTTCTTTTCTGACGAAGCTATCCAGACCATGTCCGCCTTCGACCTGATCAATCGCGGTTTTCGTGACGTCCAGGGCAACCTATTCCCGCTCTACTTTGAAAACGGGCAGCAATTTAACCTCTCCCTTTCGGTCTGGCTGCAGGTGTTGATCGCCTGGCTGCCCCGCTCTGTTTGGCTGACGCGCGGATTGTCGGCACTGATCAGCCTGGTCTTTCCGCTTTCCATCTCCTTCTGGGCTCGGGATTTCTTTAAGAGCAAACATTGGTGGTTGGTACCTCTGCTCATCAGCGCGCTGCCAGCTTGGTTTCTGCATTCACGCACAGCCTTCGAGACTTCGCTCGGCGTCAGTTTTTACAGTCTGTTCCTCTTCTTCTACCTGAAATACCGCCTGAAAAACCACAGGTATCTTCCCCTGGCACTCCTGTTCGGTGCCTGTGCTTTTTACTCCTATGCTCCTTTACAACTGGTGGTGGTTGCCAGTGGGTTTGCTTTACTGCTGCTGGACTGGCGCTATCATCTTGAAGGGAAGAAAAGCCTGTTATATGGGTTGTTTGCACTGGTATTGTTGTCTTCCCCTTACTTCTTCTTTCATCTCAGCCACCAACAAGCGCTCAGCACGCAATTGCATTTGCTGCGTTCTTATTGGCTCAGCAACATCCCCCTCCTGAACAAACTGGGTCTATTCCTGGGTAAGTGGTTGCAGGGTCTCAACCCCCTCTACTGGTTCTTTCCAAATCAAACAGACCTGATCCGGCACCAGATGAAGGGGCTGGGTCATCTGCCCTGGTTTTTCTTGCCCTTCTTTTTACTGGGATTGTGGCAAGTCTTGAAAAAGTGGAAAGAACCCGCCTACCGCCTGGCACTGGTTGCCTTGTTGGTTGGTCCATTGGGGGCTGCAATTGCTGATATTGCCATCACCCGTGTTTTAGTGATGCTTGTGCCCTTCAGTCTGCTGATTTTCCTTGGGCTGAACCAAACACTCGAATTTCTACTTCATAAAAAAATTCTGAAAAACCTGCCAGCTTACCTCTCCACGCTTGCCACCGCCATTTTTTCGATTTGGATGTGCTGGTACGCGATCGTGAAAGGACCGCTTTGGTACTCAGGGTATGGACTCTACGGTTTGCAGTGGGGTGGGCAGCAGCTGAGCCAGAAAATCACTGGATTCAAACAGGAAAATCCACAAACAAAATTAAAACTAAGCCCCAGTTGGGCGAACAACACGGATATCATCATGCGCTATTTCCTTGGCGACCCCCTGCCTCTTGAAATTGGCACGATCGACGAATACGACCTGTATTACCAGGAACTTGACCCCAACCAGGTTTTCATCATCACGCCGGATGAATATAACTGGTTGGTCCAGAATCCAAAATTCGGTCAAATTGAAGTGCTCGATAGCCTGGAATGGCCGGATGGACGCGCTGGCTTTACCTTCCTTCGCCTGGCGTATGCACCAGAAGCCGAGCAAATTTTTGAAGTTGAATTGCAGCAGCGCCGCCAGCCCGAGGTTAACGAATTTGATCTGCTTGGTCAACGCGTGTCCATCACTTATTCCCGCCTGGATCTGGGCACGATCGCCCATATTTTCGACGGCGATAATACCACGCCATTGCGCACTTTTGAAGCCAACCCACTCCAGATCAACCTCGATTTTCCACAGCCAGTCGACCTGCAGAAGGTGACCGCCATGGTTGGCGCGCCTGCCACCCGCCTGAGCGTCGCCATCAGTCTTGCTGGAAGCGGGCAAGAGCTCACATTTTCCGAAACTGTTTCCTCTTCCGAACAAGTCCGCCCAATCTCGGTTGATTTTGGGGCAGCGTACCAGGTCAGCCAATTGACGATCTCAATTGAAAGCATCAACGAACCCGAACCCACCCACGTTCATTTGTGGGAGCTGATCTTGGAATAAAAACAGAATCGGGAGTTTTACTTCCCGTTTCTTGAATTTTCGACTTTCTGGAACTAATTTTCTGGAATGACAAAGTTGAAACGGTGATTGGTCACCAGTGGGAAAACGTCGCATGGAATGTTTTGTTCCATAAAACAAGGTCCGCACGGACCGATCGTCCAATCCATCGTAATCTTTGTTTGAGCAGATAGCGGTTGCTCTAATTTGTAGAAGTAGCTGACATCTATGGGTTTGCTCCAATCGCTGATATTGGTGAGGTCAGCCGTGGCTTTCCATTTCGTCAAAGACCGAGCCGGATCAAGGCTTAATAGTGGATCACAAACCCGATTGCTGAAATCTTCTTCTACGCTGACCACATTCTGTAAACCGGAGATAGTCAGATCGAGGATCAGTTCTTTGTCCTCGACCCGCACATTTCGAAGTTTCATCTGAATGTCCCCAGCATAATCAATAAAGTCTTGTTTTGTTTCTTCAATTTGAAAATCCTGCTCGTTTGCGATGGGGTGTTGAGTGCACGCAGCCATTAACAAGACTAAGATCAGAAAAATCAAAATAACTGGTTTAGCTTTCATTTTATTTCTCCTTTACTCAAAGCATGCATAAACCGAAAATTGACTCACTAATTTTGGGCTGGGACCATCCCAGTGGTGTAATAACCTCGCCAACCATTGATATAT
>WOZC01000159.1 GCA_011620465.1 Anaerolineaceae bacterium
ACGAGACTGCCGCGATCCTTTGCCAATCCGTTGATCCCCTTCCCTGCCTGTTCGGCAATGGATCTTGCAACGATGGATCAAAAGGCGAAATGCGGAGACCGGCGGTCAAGTACGTCGCTCGGCCTGTGCCCGCAACGAAGTGGATGGGTATCAGGAGACCGGCGACAACTGAGAGATCCCTGACGCGCCGTCATCGCGAGCGCAGCGAAGCGATCTGCCTTTCAACCCTATCTACAAGCCAAAAATACGAGACTGCCGCGATCCTTTGCCAATCCGTTGATCCCCTTCCCTGCCTGTTCGGTAGTGGTTCTTGCAATGATGGATCAAAAGGCGAAATGCGGAGACCGGCGGTCAAGTACGTCGCTCGGCCTGTGCCCGCAACGAAGTGGATGGGTATCAGGAGACCGGCGACAACCATGAAAAGTAACGAAAAAAAACTGTTTACTAATCCATTTACCGCTATAATATGTTAAGCAGTCCCAATTCAGTACAATAAGTTTCATGAGGTGAGGGAATGAAAAATATTGTTAGCCTGATATGTGTCTTATTTCTGACTTAAGGGGTTCTTTTCGCTGATCCACTGGAGATTAGGACTGGATGATAGATGAATAACCAAACAAATATCTCAAACTCGAACAAATCGTACTTTATCTCAAAGGGTTTTAAGGAAGTGGGTCATTGGAAAAAAGCCATGAAAGAACTCGACTTTTCGCTTGACAAGGAATGGGCGAAACTTCCAGCCGTCTATGTTTTTATTGACGATAATGATCAGGTCTTGTATATTGGTCGAACAGTTTCGGATCTTGAAAATGCACTGAACCGAATTAGCCATGGGCATGAAGCGCAAGAGACAAACCACCGCATTCATAATCACCTGCTTGAATACCTGGAGAAACAACTCTCGGTTGAGATCCTTGCTTGCGCTAACACTAAAGAACATACCGATCTCGCCACTTATTTTGATGTCTTCAAAACTGAATTGCTCCAACACACCAGTTCAATCTGGAACTTGCAAGGAGGATAATATGAGTAAAAGAAAACCTAATGTCTGGGTCTCACCGAGAGACGACAAATGGATTGTTCATCGTGAAAATTCTTCACAACCATCAGATGTGGCTTCTACACAAGCTGAAGCAAACGAAATAGCCAGAAGAATCGCCCAAAACCAAAGAGTGGATCGAATCACCCAAGGCCGCGACGGTCGCATCGTAAGCCACGATAGTTACGGTAATGATCCTTGTCCACCCAAAGACAAAGAACACTAACAAGTATCACTTTGTAATGAAAGAAACTATATTGGATTCTTTCATTTTAAGATGGACGCGGCGTTAGGTTAAGCAGTGCGGTCACTGGTAGTTAAGCGCAAGGTTTTATCCGGAGACCGGAGAGAATTAAGGTTTAGAAAAAATAAATCTTAGTTATAGTTATCTCCGGCGATATCTCTAGCTCTATTGAAAAGGTGCTTAATTCGTTCTGGAATCATTTCGATTGGACAAACATTGGCTAACTCTCTCGCGTAGACAGGTTTTGTAATGCGAACATTTCTTTTGCTTTCCTGATAAATTAATTCCATTAATCGATCGGAGAATTTTTTACTCGGATCACTTCTTATTTTTTTCATATGTGCAGTTGTCCACGTATCATTGTCAATTCGAGGCCATACCAAGTTAAGGCAAGAACAGATAGCTTCATCTGAGAATGCATCTTCGAACTCTTTAAGCCCAATAAATATCAAATAATCATCATCCCAGTCTCTAGTGAAGCCTGCCTCATGGAATTCCCGGTTGGTTTGTGAATCACTATCCAAAAAAGCAATAGTGAGTTGTTGTCGGTTTTTTCCAAGAAGTTTTAGAAAACTCTTTTTGGCTCCGTTACCTCCTATGTTGATCAGGCGAATGCCATCCTCAATCATGCTATGATTATATAAACGACGGTAAAATATCGGTAATGCATTTTCTTCCGTATCCCCCTCTATGATAATGTAGCAACGTTCATAGAAGAGAATAGAGTTTGTGATACCCAATTCCGCAGCAAGGTTTACAAGAAAGTCCTCAACATCTTGATCTTCTAAAGTATCTAGATAATTCACGCCGGTTATTCCACATTCACCCAAACGCAGTAAGTTAATGCTTGTTGCAGGAGCATGGTCTATCATTGTCAGGCTGTGAGTACAAATCACAGCTTGAATTCTAGACTCTTCTTGAAAAACAATATCACGAATCGTTTGATATATATGTCGTTGGGCTTCATAATGAAGATTGACATCCGGTTCATCATACCCACGTAATAATGGACGAGTTTGTTGGTGTCCTAGAATTTCTTTCTCCCAATCCAAAAATGCCATTAGAAGCCGTCTTCTTGTTCCATCACCACATTTAGTTAACCAATGAAATCCCCGTCCACTGTCGATTGAAAATTGTCCACTCTTTAATCCTCCAGAGAAGTCAATTGTGGGATTGAATTCGACTCGTTGAATGCTTCGATTGTACCGTTGAACGTATCCCAATAACTCCGATACTTTTCTATTCAACTCAGTTTCAATATCAGATTTTAATTCTCTAAGTGATGCAATTGGTTGACGAGCACCATTATCATCGGTTTCAAATATTTTTGACTCATATACGGTCCTAAGAGTTTTCAATACAACATTTGTCGGATCTTGATAATCAAGAGAGCGGTAACGTTCGAAACGGGGAAGAAATTCTCTTACAGCAGATTGGGTTGTGGACACCCAATCGAAATGAAAAGGAGCGCCCCGCTTATATTCCTCTATCACCTGGATTTTTTCTTCTTTATTCAGACGCCCATCTAAGACAATTCCTACTTCCCGGATGATTGCATCAAGGTCAGCTACTCTTAATGATGTCAAATCTTGATTGAGGACTTTCTGGTCAAAACAGCGCCCGTTATACCAGGTCTCTTCACTTAATCTTGTGTATCTTTTCTTCAGACGAAAAAAACCATCGGGAGATAGAAACTCTTGTGATATTGTTTGGTCGCTATACGGCTGAAAAGTTAGAATCGCCTCAATCTCATCCGCGCGACTTTCTGGATTTCCATTACCATCATCGAAAAAGTAATAATCATTATCATCCGGTTGGTATTCGCTCAAAATTATGTCCAACAAATCCAATACGGTGCTTTTTCCAGCATCGTTTTCGCCAATTAAGACAGTTAACTCATGAAAAGGGATTGTCACATTTTTCAAACAACGAAAATTCCTGACTTCAATAGTTTTGAGTTGCATTCATCCTCCCGATCATTTCTGGTTTATTCAAGCCGCAATAAGCTTACATATTCATTTCTAGTATCTCGTCTACCGTAACTTGACCTTCTAACAACACTTCAATACTTGGATCGTCGGTAGGTTCACAATTCCAGTAATTGTACGCTTTTGATTCCCATTCAGAAAAAGGTTCGTTGCCTTTGGGGAGATTGTTGCTGTCTACTCGTATTATGTTGCCTGTCGCACGCACTTTAATAACTTGATATAGTTTTCCGTTTATACCAACTTGGTTTTTCCAACTCTGAATATCTTTTTCAGATTCAATCAAAAAAATGCAATTTTGTCTTGAAGGTGATGAGGGAAACTTTTCCTGACGCACTTTTTCGAGGACCAATTCTCTTGCGAGAAGGCGATAATGATTAGCGATTACAAAAGCTTTTCTAGGTAAGTCCACAAGATTACCCATTAAATTTTGAAACAGAAACAACGAATCAATGCCGGAAATCTTATTGTCCTTTCCGAGTTGAGGCAATAGAATTGATTCAGGATCGGGAAACCTTTCATAATACTGAAAGAATGGGTTTGTGTTATCGTTAGTAAAAGAATAAGTTGAACCTGGTTGCATAAATGGGTGATCTGAGTATGCCGGTTTAGTATTAATATGATAGTAATATTGCTCACTCATATTTTGATTCCTTTTTCTCCAAAAATGGAATTGCCTCAATTAATCGCATTTGTTACCTCTAAGTCACTTATTCCATAGAGCTTCAGCACCAGTTGATTGATCTGCGCATCAACGATGTCAATAGTACGCTGTAGTTTGTCTTTTTCACTTGGGATTACCGCCTCCTTTTTGTTGAGGATGAGTATTCTCCTCACGTACTCTTCAATTTGTTTCTTGATTTCAGGTTCTTCGGGATCATCTTCGTCTACTATATGAATCGGCATTTGAGAAACATAGATTGGCTTATATTCAAAAAACCCTCCACGCCTGCCTGCAGCAGTCATTGAAATGAAAGCATAACAGAGCGAAGAGTTTAATATGCCTAGGAGGTAGTAATCCTCGACTGGAATTATTACAGATGGTGCATTTACATAGTAACCTTCGAGATCCATAGAGAACTTGGGTTTTTGAGCCAGGTTGCCCCAAGTGATTTTTGGCTTTTCAAACTCATCTGAATAGGCAACGGTATCCTGGATTTCAAACCATTTATAAGGTCCTGGTTTTCTACCCTTCCATTTTTCACCTTTCCAATTCTTAGGCTTTGGCATTAATTCATCTTTATATTGATTGAGGTACTTCTGTATTGCAGGATAATTAGAAATCTTAGTTCCACGTTTCGTAAAGATAAGATATTTGTTATCCCAATTGATCTTATATCTTTGGATATCTCTCCCTATGATAAAGGGTTTGATCAACTCAGCGTTGCGAGGGTCTTCAGCGATGAGGCGGTCTTTGGTGTCTTGATCGATGACGAAGGCTTTGTTTAACCCGGTCAGGATGCCACGATAAACCTTCCCGTGCACATATTCCCCCAAGGGAATCGAATTTTGTCGAAGTTTTGTGAGCAAGTCCTGGGTGTGCTTGCCGGCAAGGGACCAGCCGTCCTCCTCAAAGCAAGTTTGATCAGCAATTTCGCCGTGTTCAGCGACATATACCTGCAAGGATACGAAATCGAGGGTAGTTACAGTGGTAACCCGGGGATGAAAATGAGGCGGGTTGTTGGAGACACGCAAAATGAGGGGGTAGGTGGTGGCTCCGGTGAAGACTGGCAGGTCGCCAAAGTCGGTGATTTCTTCGATACATTTGGTTTTTAGCCATTGGCGCAATTTGAAACCGTATTTGGCACGCAGCCATTTATTGGCAACGATGTAGCTGAATTGCCCTCCAGGCGCGAGCAGTTTGATGCCTTTTTCAATGAAATAGCTGTAGATATCGGCTGTGCCTGTGAAAACCTCGTAGATGTTTTGGTAGTAGTGCTTATCAGCGCCCAATGATTCCTGGCGGATGTAGGGCGGGTTGCCGATGACGACGTCGAAACCGCCGGCAGCAAAAACGTGGGGGAAGGCGCGCTGCCAGTCAAAGGGGTTGACGCGCTGGATCTCTTCTTCATCCGGGAACATCTGCCCCTTGAAGTAGTCCCAGCCAATCAGGGAATTTCCGCAGCGGATGTTTTGATCCAGGTCGGGTAAGACGCGTTCGAAGCCGAGGCTGAGCTGACCAGTTTCGCCCTCGAGCAATTTGAGCAGGAGGGAGAGCTTGGTGACCTCGACTGCCTGGGCGTCGATGTCGACCCCGTGGATGCTGGAGGTGAGGATGCGCTTTTTGGTTTCGGTGGTGAGGCGATATTCACCGCCCTCCGCGGCGACCAGGGGTGGGTTTTTGCCGCGCGTGTGGGACTGCGGGTCGTGGGTGAGGTAGTAGTGGAGGTGCCAGTCCAGCAGGTATTGGTAGGCACCCAGCAGGAAGGATCCGGAGCCGCAGGCGGGGTCGACCACGCGCAGGTTGAGGGCCTGGGTGGGGGTGAGGGGTTCCGGGAGGGTGGGTGATTTGGTGATCGTGCCGGCGTTGCGAAGCACCCCGACGCCGGAGGCGTCAGTGGGCACGCCGCGCACGCGTTCTGGCCGTGAGGCCTCCAATCCTTCCTCACTGCTGAGCGTATCCCTCACCCCCGCGGCGCGGATCCTCTCCCGGGAGAGGGCTGGGTTGTCTTTGTCCTCATCGCTCAATGAAGCACTATTCTCCGCTGCGTCATTGTTTACAGGGATGGAGACCTGGCGGTCAGGTTCCGTGCCCGGCGAGGACGCCGGCACGATCAAACCTTCATCGCTCAACGAACCCCACACCCCCGCGGCCTGGGCTGGATTACTTTTATCCTCGTCACTTGATGTTTCCCTCGCCCCCGCTGCGCGGACCCTCTCCCGGGAGAGGGCTGAATCACTTGGGCCCTCATCGCTCGATGAGCTCATATCATTCGCTGCGTTATTGTTTAGAGGGGTGGAGACCTGGCGGGCAGGATCCGTGCTCGGCGAGGACGCCGGCACAATCAAGCCTTCATTACTCAACGAATCCCACACCCCCGCTGCGCGGACTGAATTACTTTTGCCATCTTCACTCAACGAATCCCACACCCCCGCTGCGCGGACCCTCTCCCGGGAGAGGGCTGGTATGTTTTTGCCCTCATCGCTCGATAAATCACTCACCCCCGATGCGTCATTGTTTAGGGGGATGGAGACCTGACAGTCAGGATCCGTGCTCGGCGAGGACGCCGGCACGATCACCGAGTCACCCAGCAGGCGACCGAGGGTGTTTTGGACGATGTAATCGACGATATAGCGGGGGG
>WOZC01000057.1 GCA_011620465.1 Anaerolineaceae bacterium
CTCCACGGGTTGACCGTCTTTATCCTGGGTGGTCATGAAAACGTAAACGTTGGACCGCGGCACATACGAGTGCGAGACCACACCATCGCTGGTATAGAGCAACTTCTCCATGTCAAGCACACGGGCGAAAATCCGCCGGCTGAGCAGCCTGGGGAAGCGTTCGGCGATGTAGCTGTCGAGCTCGTCTACGATACCCAGCAGGTAGCTCTGCTCCACCGGCACATCATGCTCGAGCCCATCCTTGCGGATAAAAGGCGCATTGGCAGGGAAGTCAGGCTTGCCCCGTTGGACACGACTGTCCAGAAAAGCAGCGTTGCTGGTGGCAGTTTGCACCACCCGCGCGATCGCCTCCAGGTCGTCCCCGTAGCCAGTGCCTGAGGCAAAGCCGTATGCGCCGCCCTTTACTACCCGTGCTGAAAGGCCCCGGCTGGTGCCGCTGTTATTGGCAGTAAGACTGCCGTTGAGCATCACCACGGAGCGATTGCGGTTCTGTTGAGCACGCAGCTCGGTGTATCCGGAAAAACCATACTTTTTGACATAATCATGAAGATAATCCTGAAGCATCAAAACCTCCATTCTTGAGTGGTTTGAATGATAACATCTCCACAAGTAATTTCAAGAAAATACAACACGATCGGTTCTTTGTAGTGCTATTCCTTTGGATTTTAATGAGCTGGTGGATGTCTGCTTTGCCTGAGTTGGAACAAGGGGATGACGGCAGATCCCAAATTATCTCCGCGTCATTTGCTGCTTTATTTTTTCAGGTTTTCTATGGTCGTGGAATTACTGGTGCGATAAAGTAATAACTTTTTCCATAATCGCTCTCGCGTGTCCAACCCTCGATGCCAGAATCCTCGGAACGCACATACCACCAAACACCCGTCCTGCCGCTTCCACACGAGGGACCTTCCAGAACTTCCATATAGCTTCCAGGGGACATACGATACAGCAGTTTTGAAGAATCGATTGCAGGTTCAGGATAGATGCGATTGCAATCTTCCGGCTTTGGCTCAACAAAAGCCCTGTCACCAACCCGCAATCGTGTAGGTTTTGCACCTGAGCAGACGTCATAGGTCGAAATCGGCACAACCCAAAACTCGCTTCCATCTCCTTCAGGGATCCAACCCGTCTCACTATAGACTGTGCGAACTTTCCAGAAAATCCAACCCAAATCGCATTTCGGTCCATCAATGATATGGAGTATCTCCCCTTCCTCCAGCTTGCGCACAAGTTTGTCGCCAATAGTTGCGACTGGTTCGGAACGCATACCGATTCTTCCCATTTCGTAATTGACGTAAGCTGAATCACCTACATGAAGTCGTGAAGCAGCACAACGGGAGAGGGGTGAATAGACCTGTGGTGTTGGCGTGAAATTTGGCGCTTTTGTGGCAGTGGGTTGTTGAACAACGACTGGGACAGAAGTGTTCGTCGGTCTTGGAGTCGAAGGCGGCGAAATTAACTCGTTCATGTTAGGCTGGGTAGCAGTGATAGCCGGCTCTTCTTCCCCTGGATCGGACCAAACTAATGTTTCTTCATTCCTAATCACTGGGGCTGCTTCCACACGTTGATAATAATTTCTTCCGTCATCAAACTGGATCATGAGCACATCTTCTTCAATGGAAAAATCAGCAACCACAGCAACGTTGTCTATTGTTATTTTCATCTTTCCTGGTGCAATCACCGCGTAACGAAGATTCTGTGGGTTCCCAACAAAAGACCCGGAGACGGTAAGCGATTTTTCTTCACCAAATTTCAGGTCGCCTAACAAATTTACGCTGCTGCTTGAGTACCAGTCCAATGCCCAATCACCCACTAACTCGTTCTCAGGTCCAGAGCTGCAGGCGGTAAGAAAACTAAAGATCAGAATAAGAATCGTTACGTTTATCAAAATCCAATTTTTCTTCATAGATATTTCACTTATGCACACTTTTCTCATGATGTTCATTTCACCTTATCAAAGCGAAAGAGGAAAGGTTCATATCCTGGAGTATTAATAATTGCTTCACCTACGCGCATATTGGCGATATCCCAATCCTCCACAACGTTTGCCTCTCTGATCTGCTCAACGATCCCCCGCGATGAAACCGAGGACATGAAAACTTCTTTTTTCCGGTTCTTCCCCACTAATTCCTGGATAAACTTACGGGTGGCAGCATCATTGACCCTGAAAGCAACTGTTGTCAGCAAGCCCGAAAGGATCGAATGTGCCTGCGCTTCTCCATAAGCATGGAAGACTTGTTCGATGTTTTGAACACCAATGATAAATTTCGCACCCATGCTTCTGCCAAAGTTGATCCCATCATCAATGTGCTGCAAATTTGGGATCAGGCGGAACTCATCAATGATGAACCAAACATTCCCATCGCTTTTCTTTCTGCTCAGGGCTTCTTTGATAGCCATGTCCAGCATCAACTGGTAAATTGGTGTGAGCATTCCGCCTATCCCCAGGTCATATTCAATGAACACCAGCCGTCCTTGTTTAGCGCGGATTGCCTGCCGGATGGAAAGATTGCCTTCTTTTCTGAAATTTCCAATAAATATTTCGCGGAGGTGCTGCTGTAATTCGGATATCACACCCTGTGTTTGTGGTGAGCGATCATCGGAAATGTAAGATGTCATCGCTTTAAGATCCTGGTGCTGCTGAAGGATTGCCCGGATATCAGCGGAGGGTGTCTGATCCAAGAAGGAACGCAAAACCGCATTATTCTTCACCCCACCCATCCGGTGAAAATGCAGCATGATCCCTGAAAATAGGTCACGAGCAGCGTTTGGAAAGAAAGGTTGACTTGACTTGTTGCTTCGTTCAAAAAACAATGCCCGTGCGATTTCAATTATTTCTTCTTCGGTATTGATACCTGCATTGATCTCTTCAAAGATATTCCAATAATCCTTTCCCTGAGGTCCCGTCGCTTTATCGTCATTACTTATGACGATATCGCCCTGCCTGAAAAAAGATTCGTAAAAGTCACCTTTGGTATCAAAAACGACCATGACATCATTGCTGGTCATATTATTGCGCAGTTGGGACATTATCTGGAAAATGCCATTGGTTTTCCCCATACCGATGCCGCCAATAAATAAGAGATGTTTGCTTAAAAGATCATCGCTGAAGGGAAAACTGGCAGGTTTACCGCTTGCATCCTGCCCACGGATCGCACAGCGAGCCTGTGACGAATTGTTCACAGGCACAGTTCGGCTGAGTTCATTCCCTTCAAAGACCATCGTTTTTGTCATTGGATTCATTGGTTGCATGCCGTCTCCTGTGGGTCAATAACCATAACCATACCGGTATTCTTCCCGACCCTCTTCTTCTTGAGCATCCTTGCTCTTTTCGGTTCTTGTCTGGAGCTCGGCCTCTTGTTGGTGGATCTGTTCTCTCACAAGAGCAGGCGTATCCACTGCATTCAAACCGGTGCCCTGGATGCGGTTGGAAAGTCTTTTGAAATCTTCTTCACTTGGTTTCTCAGCCAGACCATAATTTTCAGGAAATTCACGGGCATTGTCGATCAGGTTTTTTCGGACTGCCTCCACATGATCTTCTGGAATGCCAAGGATGGAATTATTTTTCAGATAATCGGCAGCTTCCTGAAGGCTGCCCTCTCGCAGGCCTGTTGGCATGGCAGTCCCTTCTGGCAAGCGTTCCCGTAAAGCCTTCACATCCATCTCCAGAGCATCGACCGACCTGTTCCAGCCAAGCATATGGTCAAAATTAGCCTGGTATGCTTTAATGGCACTCTCGGTCAACTCACCATCTCCGCTCATGTGAGACTTTACACTCCAGATCCCCTCAGATGAAATCAGATCGTACGTTCTGAAGTTCTCTGACGTGAGGTCGTTAATGTTTTGCGCATCACCACCAAGTCGGGATTTTAAAGAATCCTCGTGGAGTCGCCCTTGGATTTCGATATAATCGCGGGTTCTTGAGTAGTAGCTCATTGCCCTTCTCTACATACCATATCCGTAGTCATAGTCTTCTTCATCCGACTTTTCTTGCTCTTCTTTTTGATCCTCAAGAACAGTCTGAGGGGTATCCTGACTCATGCTTTCTTCTTTGTCCGCTTGAGCAGCATTTTCAGAGGTTTGGAGCTCGCTTAACGCCTCATTTTTTTGCTTTAACAGGTCACCTAAAATTTCGGACGCTTCCCCCATGTTTTTTCTCGCCTGGTCAATGCCTGCCTGATTATTGTTTTCAATAGATTTGTTCAGTCTTTCACTATTGTCCTCAAAGGACTTAATAAAATAATCACGCTCTCTTTCAAAGCTTTCAATTATTTTTTGTCTCTTTTGTTCCGTTGATTCATCGGTCATGTTCTCTCCAATCAATTCGAGTCTGCAAATGTAGCGGGCTGTTGTGACCACTTTTCAACTGCTAGATCACCAGTTTGCTGTAAGTCCATGACCGGGGCTCCCAGTTCTTTTGCAACAGTGTATGAATCAACCGCGGGAATAATTTTTCCCGGTGTGGAAATTGAATTTTTACCAAACAGAGATAGGAAACTGTTCGAATTAATCGTCAATCCCGAACCTGAAGCAGACCGTGTTGAGACAAAAAGACCAAATTCATCATGAAAACCGATAAGAGACATGTAAACAAAACCGAAAACAATCAAGGGGATGAGATACCTTAAGATCCCCAAAGAGCTGGCAAATTCGGAATTGTTCATCACGCTGGCAACAAACAAAACTAAACCAATCAGAAAGATGGTTCTTAGAACCTTTCGCAAAGTTTCTCCTGGTTTTCCAATCGTCCTATGACCCTCTTTGTCGATTTCAAGATTTTTCAGAATTTGATCAAACAAATCCTGGTTCAGGATGTTTTTCTCCATTAGCCAAACAACGATAAATGGAGCCATCAGAAGAAAACCGAAGAACCAATGAGTCATAAAATCGGGTAAAACCTCACCGGATACCATAGTTATTAAGGTTAACAAGATTACAAACGGTAGTAGTCCAAGTATGTTCTGTGATCTGCCAACAAAAGAAGTGATCGATCCCACGTCCTCAAGCGGAACTTCTGAAACCAACAGGTTGCTGGATCCGCCTGATTTGGTGCTGTTTGCATAAATCACACGTTTGTTTGTGACCTGTAGGTATCCATCACTGGTTTGCGAAAAAGCTGATTTCTGAACAGAGCATTGGTAACTGCGTATGACAAATTCACCCTCCGAAAATTCAACAATTTTTCGTTCCATGGCAGGCTCCAGAGTCAATTCTGCTTCCACTTGGCAATACCGTAATCGCCAAGTGTCTGAATATCAGTGATCAGTGCACCAATTTCGTGCAGCATCGTTTCTGCATCCATGCCTGGCAGGGCGTTGGGGGTGTTGATAGCTGACCTGTTCAAGAAGCCGCCTGCGCTGGCAATGCGGATAGGTGTGCTTGAGCCACCGCTTGAATTGATCTCAAGAGAAAATGTCGGTCGTCGGGCATACCAGGATGCGCACATTAACATATAGATAAGTGCAGCGATCAACAGCAGGAGAATCCAAAAATCACCGCCTCCTCCTCCAGTAATTGCTGCCAAAGCGTCCAGCACGCCGATGCCTGCTAGACTGAGAAGAGCGCCGGCCGAAACTCCAACCAGAGTGGTGCGCCAAATCGATTTGACCGAGAGGAATAAAGAACCGATCAGTGCTCCGATCGTCAATAACCAACCAATGACCTGGAAGAAGGTGTACGATTCAAGCGTATAGCTCAATCCTGTCAGGATAACTGGAACGATAAGCATAGCCAGCCAGGCAAGCACTAGCGCGCCCAACAAAGCGAAAAAGTCGAAATAAGTCCCCTTAAAACTGTTGATGCCCGAAACATCTGCAATTGGCACTTCACTTTGAATCAGCGACCGACCCGAAGGCGTATCCCCAACTGCCTGGAAGATCACCCGCTTGTTCGTGATGCCAAGAAAGCCTCCTGACTTTAGCCCCAGCGCTTTTTCTCGATAATAAGTGCAGTGATAAGTGCGGACTGTCGATTCTCCCTCTGCGGGAACAACATTACCTGCTAATAAATCCATTTCCACCTCCTACTACAGACTTAACAATTGATTACATAATTATATGTTAATTTTGAAAAAATATGCCTATGAAACGAGGGGGAATGAAACGAGGGGGAATGGAAATTTGCTCGCTTTCGTTTATACTTAATTCAAATGAGCAAGATTGCTGGAAATTCTGCCGCGGTTCTTGACCGCGCTTTCATTTTGCTGGCACCAGACGAAGTATTAATTTTTGATGATGACCAGGGGTTAATCTCGTCAGACCCTGTGAAAGAATGCGATTCTGACCTGGTCAAATATGCTCAAACGCTCTCAAAATTGCCCGAATCTTCCTGGCTGCATCTGGCGACG
>WOZC01000016.1 GCA_011620465.1 Anaerolineaceae bacterium
AGGCTTATCACCCCACCACCGAATCATTTCGGATGACCCCAGACGCTTCGCCCTGCGGACTCCTAAACAGAAATTCGCACTATGTTATAATTTCTCCAATACTTAGAAATCGACTCTTCGGTAGATGGAGATAAAATTTGGCATTTTTCAACCCAATAAAATGGTTGCTGGGGTTGTTTTCGCTTGATCTGGGAATTGACCTGGGAACAGCGAATACTTTGGTTAACGTCAGAGGTAAGGGCATCGTCATCAATGAGCCCTCCTGGGTAGCAATCAACAAGCGTACCCGTGAACCCGAAAAAATCGGTGCAGCCGCCAAGGCAATGGTCGGGCGTACGCCCGCAAATATGATCACCCTGCGGCCGCTACGCGATGGTGTTATCTCTGAATATGACATTACCCAAGCAATGCTCGAGTATTTCATCAGCAAAGCGCACGAGAACAGCATTGTTTTATTCCCTTATTCTCGCGTGGTGATTGGTATTCCTTCAGGCGCGACTGAAGTAGAAAAGCGTGCCGTCTATGATGCTGCCATGGCAGCTGGCGCCCGCGAGGCTTTTATGATCCATGAACCCACTGCTGCTGCGATTGGCGCGGGGCTCCCTATTGAAGAAGACGCTGGTAATATGATCGTCGATATCGGCGGCGGCACCACCGAAGTTGCAATCATTGCCGGCGGTGGGGTCGTGATTTCGCGATCGTTACGCGTTGCCGGCGACGAGCTGGACCAGGCTATCATCGAGTATGTGCGTAGTAAGTACAATTTATTTGTCGGCGACCAGATGGCAGAGAAAGTAAAAATTGCCATTGGTTCGGCTTATCCGCTAAAGGAAGAAAAAATAGTAGATGTACGCGGACGGAATCTGATCACCGGGTTACCAGAATCGATCGAAATCTCTTCTGTTGAAGTCAGAGAAGCCCTGGCTGCTTCTGTCCAGGTGATCGTTGATACAGTTAAAGACGCTCTGGACGAATCCCCACCAGAGATTTTGGCTGACTTGATGGACAATGGCATCTGCCTTGCTGGGGGCACTTCGCAGCTCCAGGGTTTGGCTGATCGCCTTTCCAACGAAGTCCATGTCCGTGTATGGGTGGCTGAGGACCCGATGACTTGCGTGGCACGAGGTTGCGGCATGGTTTTGGATGATATGGACCTGTACGAAAACTTGTTGGTCGGGATAGAACGAGACCCATATTCCAGCAGCCAACCAGCATAAAATTAACGACCGGGCTATCCGGTCTACCCTGTTATGATTACAAAACTTTTTACACCTAAGAATTTACGCAACCTGATCATTATCATGGTTGTCGTCGGGGTCCTTGTTCTCGCCTTTTCTGGCTATTTGACCCCTGTATTCAGTTTTTCTGTCAGTCCACTTATTTCGGCGCAAAGCTGGTTATCTCAACGCTACCTTGCCTTCAGCGATTTCTTCAATTCTCCTCGGGATATGGCAACCTTAAGAGTTGAAAACGCCAAATTGCAGAATGAAGTAGCGCTGCTACAAAGTGAAATCGTTGCCTTGCAGGAAAACCTGGCTCAATCTGATATCCTCTACACATTGCTCGATTTCGCGCGAACAAACCCGGAACATGAATATGTGGCTGCAACGGTGGTTGGGCGGGAGATAAGCCCTTATTTGCAGTACATCATCATTGACAAGGGTAGTAATGACGGGCTGCGTCACGGCATGCCAGTGGTCACTCAGCAAGGCTTGGTTGGTCGCATAGACGCCCTAATTTCTGATGCCGCCAGGATCCAATTGATTACAGACGCAAATTCGACTGTGAATGTAAAACTCCAGACAGCCGGCGTGGAAGGGTTGGTCCGCGGTTCTGTAACGGGTGAAATAACGCTTGATATGGTGCCTGTTGACACTGAAGTGCAAATTGGCGACATTCTTATGACTTCAGGTTTGGGAGGAACGTACCCACCCAACATTTTTGTTGGGCAGGTCCTGACCATGCAATCCAAGCAAAATGTCCTCTTCCAAACTGGCTCGGTTCAACCTGTGGTCGACTTTTCGAATCTGAGTGCAGTTCTGGTAATCACGAACTTTGACTCGGTCGATATTTCCCCCCTGGTTCCGTGAGGCAGCGATGTGGTCCTATTTGATCGGATTTGCAGCCTTCCTGCTGACCACCATGCTTCAAATGAGCATTTTCAGCCAGTGGAAAATTCTCTCTGGCAGCGCGGACATTATTTTACTTTTCATTGTAGCCTGGTGTCTGCATGATCGTAACAAACGGCTTTGGCTGCTTGTGTTGATCATGGCAGCTTTTGCCGGTACTATCTCTGCCTTGCCAGCTTACATTCCATTGATAGTCTACTTTATCGTTTACAGGGTCAGCAGGTTGTTCCAAGCCAGGCTGATGCAGTCCCCATTGCTGGGTATGCTCGTACTTACGTTTGGAGCTTCTTTGCTGCAAATTGTGCTCAACATCGCCTATCTTTTTGTCATCAGGGTCGACCTGAACTTTACTGACGCCCTGGTGGAGGTGGCATTTCCGTCCATTCTTTTAAATATGCTGCTCGCGATCCCGGTCTATGTTGTTGTCCGCGAGATCGCTCTCTATGCTTTTCCGAAAGGAGTTGAAGCATGAATAATCAGGAATACAAAAAACCAACAATCAACATGGGCAGATTCCGCTGGATTTACTTGATCATTGCCCTGGTGTTTTTCTATTATGCATCTCAATTGTTCAACTACCAGATCATCGAGGGTGAGACTTATGTTGCCCAAGCTGAAGATAACCGCACAACTGAGATTAGCATCCCGACTCAGCGGGGGATGATCTATGATCGAAATGGTATTGTTTTAGCGCGAAATGCCGCTCAGTATAACGTCACTGTTACTCCAGCAGAACTGCCCGATTCAGATGGTGAAATTCGAGAAATATTTGACGAACTCAGCCAGTTGGTGGGGATTCCGGTCAACCAAGGCGAGGTCAATGACCAAACCGCCAGTGCCTTTTCCCCCTGTTACACCAACCTGGGCATTGCTCAGATTGTGGAGATCGCCGAGAGCTTGTGGCCATTCCAAGCCACCCGCTTGAAATGCAACCTGAGCAAAGAAACTGCCATGATCATCGAAGAAAAGAAAATGGATTGGCCTGGTATCGATATCGAGGTTGAATCAGTCCGTGAGTACCCAACAGGCGAGCAAACCGCAGAAATCATTGGCTTTCTTGGACCCATTCCTGAGGTCCTGCTCGATTACTACACTGAACTTGGGTTTGTCTCGGGACGCGATAAGGTTGGTTACATGGGTATTGAAAACTCAATGCAGGATGTCCTTGCCGGCAGCAACGGCCGCCGGGTGGTAGAGGTCACCGTCGGCGGTGAGGTCGTCCGCGACATCGAAGAACCGGTTGAGGCAGTGCCTGGTGCGGATATTCACCTTTCCATTGACTACCGCTTGCAGGTCGCTGCCCGGGCTGCCTTGATCGAACAGCTGCGCTATTGGAATGAACGCTGGCTGAGAGACACTGGAGAGCTGATGAGCACTACCGGTACAGTGATTGGCATGAACCCCAAGACTGGTGAGCTGCTTTTTATGGTTTCGTATCCCAACTACGAAAACAACCGCATGACACAAATTATCCCCGGTTATTACTATGAACAACTCAGCATCGATGAAGCCAAGCCTTTGGTCAACAAAGCCATCTCCTCCGAGCTGCCGCCAGGCTCTGTTTTTAAAATGGTACCGGCATTAGGAGTGCTCAATGAAGGCATTGTGACCCCGGAACAGACCATCAACTGCACCCCGACTATCACATTGCGCCAGCAATTCTACGAAAGTGATATCGGTACAGAGCAAAGTTACTATTGCCATGATAAGGCTGGTCATGGGGCAGTCGACTACAAACATGGTATCGGCTATTCCTGTAACATATATTGGTATAAAACCAGCGGCGGTTACCCTGGCGAAGTCGAAGACGGTGGGCTCGGCATTTGGAATATTTACGAATATGGCGCGGCTCTTGGTTATGGAAAAGAGACCGGTATTGAACTTCCTGGAGAAGCAGATGGTCTTCTACCTAATCCTACCTGGAAACGTCTCAATCAAGGCGAAAACTGGGCCACAGGCGACACCTACCTTGCCGGTGTTGGACAGGGTTATGTCCTGGCTACCCCGGTGCAGGTAATGAATGCTTTTTCAACTATTGTGAATGGTGGGAAACACATGCAGCTGAGCATGATCGGTAAGACAGTTGACGCTGATGGCAACGTGGTGCAGTCTTTTGAGCCTGAGGTGCTTTGGGATATTACCAAAGATCCGCTGATCCACACCTACGAAGGCAACAACCAGACCAGCGAAGTCAAAACCGTTGAGCCCTGGGTCATTGAGCTTGCCATGGAAGGTATGCAACTGGTGACCAGTCAGGAAGGTACCGCCAAAATTGAGTTTGAAGGCGATGAAAACAAGATCGCCGGTAAAACTGGTACTGCTGAATATTGTGACGACTGGGCGAACCGCGAGGGTTTGTGTATCCCCGGGTCATGGCCATCTCATGCCTGGTTCGCTGGTTATGCGCCTTATGATGACCCTGAGATCGTCGTAGTTTCTTTTATTTATAACGGTCGTGAAGGCTCAACCGTTTCCGGTCCGATCGTACGCAAAATCATCGATGCCTATTTCGAGTTAAAAGCAATCGATGCCGAATTGGAAGGTCTACAGACGGGTGAATAAGCAATGAATAAGCTGGAGTTACAGGTCCGAGGCATACATGGAGGGGTTTTGATGACATTACCCACTGTACCTTGGCACCTGCAACGTGATCTGCTTGTCAGTCGCATACAGACCCAGGAGCGATTTTTCAAGGGTGGGCGAATAGCGCTGGATGTCGGTTCGACGGAATGGTCCGAAGAGCAGATATTGAAACTGCTGAAGGATATGGCCGATGAAGGCGTATTCCTTTGGACGATTTTGAGCAGTTCTGAGAAGACCAGGCAAGCAGCTGAATACCACGGCTTCCCGACATCGTTGCCGGACCCCAATAAAAAACCTGGCGAGGCTCATCAAGATTTGACTATTAAGAAAGACGAATTGGCTAAATTTGCTTGCTTACCGCGCAGCCTGGCAGAAGGTGAACACTTTAAGCATGACGGCAACTTAATAGTGATTGGAGATATTCCGCCAGACGCAAAATTGGAAGTAACCGGTTCTCTGATTTTGTGGGGTACGCTGCACGGATCAGCAGAAGTGAATAGTCCTGCAGACCCAAACAAATTTGTACGTTTGCTCAATGTTGGGGATGGACGCCTGGTTTTGGATTATGAGGAAGTTGAGATCCCTCCTAAACTTCGCAAACACCACGGTTTAGTGGTGGCGAAGGAAGAGCAAGGCATTCTCATCTCAAGCTTGAAGCCCAGGAGATTGCTCTGATGAATACCCGTCAAATTTGGCAGCGTTTTGACTTTTTGCTATTCGCTGTCGTACTGCTCTTGTGTGTATTTGGCGTTGCGCTGATCAGTTCCGCCATTGCTGGGAATCCCACACTCGCTGAACACCCTCAACGTCAGGCAATTTTCCTGGGAATCGGGCTGGTAGTGCTCTTCCTGGTCGCTACATTCGACTATCACATTTGGACCACTCTGAGCAAGCCTTTTTACTTGCTTGTAGCCATACTGCTATTGATTGTGTTTATGATGGGAGGTGAGCGGTTCGGAGCGGCACGTTGGTTGGAGACCGGGCTGGTCACCATTCAACCCGCTGAATTGGCAAAAATCGCCATAATTTTGGCTCTGGCAAGCTATTTCTCCGCCAACATCGACCGTATCAACAATTGGCTCACCATTAGTCGCAGCCTTGTTATCACTCTTGGCATCGTTACCTGGATTCTTTTGCAGCCGAATCTGAGCACCAGTATTGTCATCTTCGTGATGTGGGCGGCGATGCTTTGGATCAGTGGATTAAAGCCCAAGTACATCCTGATCATGGTTGGCGTGGCAGCACTTTTCCTGATGATTTCCTATGCACTCGACTTCCCCTATCTGGCAGATTACCAGAAGGCGCGTATCACCAATTTTTTGCAACCAGATGAAAACGCCAGGCACGGTGAGACCTATAACGTTGAGCAAGCGCTTATAAGCATTGGTGCGGGCGGCTGGTTTGGCAACGGGTATGGGCAGGGCAGCCAGGTGCAGTTGCGGTTTTTGAAGATCAGGCATAACGACTTCATTTTTTCTGTATTGGCGAATGAATTTGGTTTTGTCGGTACTGTGCTTGTTGTTGCGGCTTTGGTGTTTGTGATTGTCCGTTGTTTTAAAGTTGCCCAGGACGCCCCGGACGCCTATGGCGCG
>WOZC01000104.1 GCA_011620465.1 Anaerolineaceae bacterium
AAAGACCCTTGTAAACACCCTCTCCATAAGGATTGACATAAACATATGGGTCCAGTGGCGTCGTTTCCGCGAAACTTGGGTGGCTCATGTTGATGCCTGTATCGATGACACCAACAATAGTGCCAGCACCTTTAGCTCCTGTTCCGGTAGGAACCGCGCTGCCATCCCACACCTGGTCAATGCCAATGAACTCCGGGCTGACATCTGTGTCGAGGTAATACACGTCATCCACGAAGACTTCGCGAACCTCGGGCTGCTGGCGCAGCAGTGTGGCTTCCTCCAGGCTCATGCGCGCGGAGAAACCATTCAGGACGTAATCATAGCGGAAGAGTACTTCCAAATCCCGTCCCAGTAGGGTTTCGGCTTTCGCAATGAAGGAGTCCATATTTGCGTTTAAATGTTGTAAATAAGCGATCGCCTGTGGGGAATTCACAGCAATCTTGCCTGATTCATCGCGCGGCACTGCCGCAAAAATCGCGTTATCTCCCTCATAGGTTGCCAGGGAAGGTTCGGTCAATTGGACGGTGAAGCTGTCTGCTTTGGCAGCCGCGTCCAACCATTGCTGTTCTTCCGCTGAGATGATGGGGTTGTCAGACGGCAGCAGCGCGCTTTCAGGAACGGCGGCCGCTACCGGGCTCACCACCAAAGCGGCGAGCAGAAGGAAACTAACTATACGGGATACAACTTTTAGCATGCTTGAATCTCCTTTTGATCAAAAAAATTGAAAAGTTTCAGTAATTGCCTTGAGCGAATTCGCTATGAACGTCTCCTTGGTAGAAAGCCGGATGAGTGAAACTTGAAGCGTGTTTCTCCTCAGACTTTAACTATAACACACGCCGTCGAAATTCAAAGAATATTTAAGTCATTTTTACAGGAAAGTGTCGTGTCCAGTTCGCCAGATTACCGGTGCCACACTTCATGGGGACCAGTAAGAAGTAAAAATGAATGGTTTGAAAATTAAGATAAAACAAGAGGCTGGTTATAAAAAACCAGCCTCTCTTTCGTTTTCTACCTGATCAAAAGGAGATCAGGAGAAATTGGGTTGACTTCATGCGCTCTGCACTATCTCATGATGAGAGGCAGGTAGATGAACTTGAGAGGTTCAGGTACCAAAACTTCCCAAATTGCTGTTTCTTCAACGGTGTACTCTTCATCCGTGCTATGCAGTGCCTCATTCACAATAGGACCTGCAAATTCTTCATCCACAGTCACCTGGAAGGTGATCACATGGGTGGGCGGAACAAACACGTAGTCGAAGCAGATAGCGGAGCCATTTTCAATTTCGAGGGTTGTATCATTGTAGACAAAGGTCGTGCCAACAGTGCCATCAACATTTTCCACACCGATGGTCGAACTGCCTAAGTTGAAGTCTGGATGAATATTATCGTAGGCAAAAACGATCTCATAGGCGCCCGGGGCATCGTCCGGCTGCAAGAAGTAGCCGATCTCGAAGTCCATAGTATTGGTGTTGCTACTGCCATAGCGGTAAACATCATCGTATTCGATCACCGCAAAGGAAGCGCCATCGCCCACCATCGTCACACCTTTATTGGTAGCCAGATCGTACTGGGTGTAAAGGTCATCCCAGAACATCGCCATCAGGTTGTTGGGGTTGGTCGGGTTGGGCAGATTCTGGTTATTGTAGCTGGTTGAAGCCATATCAAACCCTGCATATCCATCGGCTGTGAATTCCATACCCACATAATCAATGCCGTAGTAGTTGAATGGCGGATAAGTGGAGAAAGTACCGTACCAGAAGCTATCACCATAGGCAAGCGACGCTGAAGTACGGAACCCATAACTGGTTGTCAACCAATCCAGGTAGGCATCAGGATTGCCATCAGGCATGATCTCCAGAGTGCAGGCAGGATCTTCTGCGCTGGTGGTGGCATCATAGGTGTAATAACCTGGGTCGATGGTGCCAGTCCAGGTGATGGCATTGGTTAGCTCATCATACATCGCGCCGCCCGTGACAGAATCCGGCACATATGTGACACCAGCAGGCAGCACATCGTTGATACTGTACTCAATTGAATAATCCTTGTAATTAGTAACCGCAAGGGTGTAAGTGATCGTGTCGCCCGGTACGGCGGTTTCAACATCAGCAGTCTTAACCACATCATCCACGCCGCGTACCACGTCCACCTCGGTCAGACCAATCGGAACATCATAAGCCGCATCCGCATAAGCATCAAACAAGCCATACAGACGGTCACCTTCTTCGGTGTCAATTCCCGACCAGACCACATCGAGATCAAATGGTACAAAGGCAGCGTTGGTCTCTGGCCCGATCACTTGCATGGATGGGTCAGCATACATATCATAGCCAACAACACCCAGAGTCAGGGTAATATCATCCACCGGTGCGCCGGAGCCCTGCCAGTTCTGAACTAATACCCAAACATCATAGAAGCCAACAGGGAAGCCCCAATCGCTCAGGTATTCAAAAGCGGTCGCGGTTGCGCTGGATTCATAAAGCTCACCTTCCTGCGGCATGCCATCTTCGTTAATGTCAAAGCCCCAGAAGAGGTCCAGATCGGCAGCTGTAGTAGCAGTGATTTCAGCCACAGCACGGGCAGCGCCGTTGGTCATATCGATCAAGGTGTAATAAACCTGGTCAAGATTGTCAAAAGGATCTCCGTTCGTTGGATCTTGAGCCAGTTGGATTTCGTTCGGCTCACCCTTGACGAAGCCAAAGGTATCCACGGTGAAGTCAGTGATCTCAACAGCCAGCAGATCACTCAGGGTGGCAAAATCAGCATCACGATGGCTGTCGAAGGACACCCAGTCGGGAATATTGCCACTCACGGGCAGGACTGCAACAGGCACAGCCACATCCGAAATTGGGACAGTTCCAGTAACCTGGTTGAAGATCAGAACATCATCGATCCACCAGTCATCTGCGCAATTGCCTTCGTACACGAATGCTACATAAATTTGCTGCTCAGCATATGCGCTCAAGTCTACAGTAACAGGCGTGGTTGTCCAGGCATCTTCAGGAGGAGTTGGAGGCATAACCAATTCCACAAAATCCCCAACAGCAGGATCGCCACTGCCGGTGGAGACCATGATGCCGTGGTAATCCATATCAGCCGCATAGTTACCACGCTGGAAGAACTGCAAACTGGTTGTACCATCTGCAGGAGCCGTGAATTGCGGGGAGACCAACCAACCTTCTTGTAATTGTGTGCAGTCATATTTGTGCTTTGCCGAGGCAGGCGCACTGTAGGATTGGTCTATAGCCCTCGCCCAATTGGATGGGGTGGGATCGCCAAGGTCCACATCGTAAATTGCCCAATCAGTTGGTGGGAATGTCTCTTCAGTGAAGTCTTGCTCCACAAGAACGATCGGATCGCCGCCAGCAAACAGATCTTCCGTCAGGAATTCAATATTGCCAAAAGCCCACACATCACCCGGCAGTGCGGTGGCATCCACTTCAAAGGTCACTTCCTGGGTTGCACCAGGGAGGATTGTAAAGCTTGTGGGAGTAACGGTTACCCATGCAGGAGCAGATACGGTGTAAGTCGCTGAGGTGTTCGCTACACTGGTGAAGGTGCGCGTCCAGCTGCAGCTGCCAACGCATTCACTGTTGTAGAGGCTGGCGATATTAAGGGTTCTGACATCACCGCCTGCATCCGGGTCAGCTGCCAGCATGTTGTCATAGGTTTCGTCTATCACCAGACCGGTCAAACCTGCCAATTCAAGCGCAACGCGTCCGGCGCCCATATCAAACAAGTCAGCGGGAGTAGTTTTGTCTTCCTTGATTAAATCATCATAGCCAGTCAGCATCAGGGCAGACTTGATCATAGCGGGGGTCCAATCCGGATGCTGGGCATAGAGCAAGGCTGCTGCGCCAGCATCATGCGGGCTGGACATGGAAGTACCCTGATAGAGATCATATTCCGCATTAGGGCTAGGGGCGATAGTGCTGTCTGCTACAGCTGCCAGGATTTCCATACCAGGCGCAGACACGTCGGGCTTGAGCACATCAAAAGCTCTATTTGGACCGCGTGAGCTGAAATCAGCCATGATGTCGCCATAAGCGTCATTCACGTAGTAACCAACAGGAGTGACATCGACGGTTTCATCCGTCTGAGCCGCAATCCAGTCTGCAATCTCCTGCCCCAGTACGCCAGAAATATCCAGCATCACGTTAGGGATGGTCGTGTCAGGAGCGCTCATTGCGCCAGGTGCGCGATTATCAGTAAACACAAACACGCCTGTGGCACCCGCCGCAGCAGCATTATTGATCTTAACTGAGAAATTGCAGGTACCACGCCTGATTAACGCAATGGATCCTGCAAAGAAATCTGCTGGAAAAGCCTCACAACCAAGGTCATTACCTTCATCTTCTCCAGAGTAAACCACTGGAGAGTCCAAAACTTCCTGACTGAATGGGACTTCGCCCGCCAGAGTGGCAATGCCTTGATAAAGAGGATTAGAGAAGTTAACCTGGTTGGTGAATTTTCGATTGTGAGTTGAAGCTGCGGTGGTGATTACCCATGGGGAGAGGTGAGCAACTGTGGCTGCATCCGGACCGTCGTTACCAGCTGAGGCTGAAACAACCACGCCAGCATCAAAGGCTTCCAAGAATGCCAGTTCTACAGGATCACTGTAGGGCGTCTCACCGCCAGAAATTGAGTAGTTGATGATATCCACACCATCAAGCACAGCCTGCTGAACAGCTGCCAACAGGTCATCACCCGCGCATGAACCGCCTTCGGGTGTGGGGTAGCAGGCATCATAAGCAATGATTTGGGCATGCGGTGCAACGCCGGAAATGGTTACTGTTTCGCCTTGAAATTCAACTTCAACCGCATTACCAGCCACTGTGCTGGCAGTATGGGTGCCGTGACCTTCGCTGTCTTCAGGAGTAATGGGATCAGAGTTATCTTCGGTATAGGTGTACGCACCAACGAGTTTGTCATTACAGGCATCAGCATAGTCCGGATCACCATCAGGCGCACAAACGCCCAAGTAATCACCTTCCCATTCATAATCAAAACCATCGACAGGTTCATCACTGAAAGAGGGGTGATCAAAGTTGATACCGGTATCGATCATTCCTACCAGGATGCCTTCACCCTTATTACCAACGCCATCAGGGACTGCAGTACCGTCCCAGATGCCACCCGCACCGATCCACATGGGACCAGCATCGGTATCAAGAGTTTGAGTTTCTGAAAGCATGATCTTGCGAATGCCGGGCATTCCAGCTAATTTCGCAGCTTCTTCTGCAGACATCTTGACAGCCGCACCGTTCAGAATGACGTCATAAACATGGGTCACTTCCAGGCCGCGCCCGAGTTTTTTTACAGCCGCATCTAGAACTTCTTTACGTTTATCTGCTAATTGCTTCAGGTAAACCTCGCTGGTGATGTTCTTGCTATCAAGCTGAAGAGCACCACCAGTGCGCACTACCAGAGAATCCCCTTCAAAAAGCACAATGTAAGTGCTTTCTTTGTCCAGACTGATGAGCTTATCAGGCTCTTCAGCAATATACTTATCTGAGGCAGGTAAGGCCCCCAGAGGAACAAGATCCGATCGATCCAGCCCTCGACGAGGTCCGTCGGTTTGTAGTGTGTCATTGCCAAAAACTGGTGTGACCACCAGTGCCAGCAAGACAATAATTGATAAAATACGAGTCAATGCTGATTTCATTTTTTCACTCCTATTCTTTTTGTTTGAGAATTTGAATTTGCAGGGGAACGTATCCTGCGCGTTGCTGCTTACACTTGCGGGAACAATCTTTAAATATTTCTGATAAAACAGACTGGCAAACTTAAAATTCAAATGGTGTTTGCTCCTTTCAGATTTTTTATCTAATCCCCCAAGGGGAATTTTAAGGAAAGGTAAAAACAGATTAGCATAGCCCGACATGAAGTCGATTAATAAATTATAGTCAGACCGTTCCTAAGCGTCAATACCTTCGCATTAGTTCATCTAAAATGTTACTGAAATGCTATCGTTAGCTCAATTGATAATGTTACCGAGGTAGCGATGGCAGAAATGGATGAAATGAGCATTGATGAAAGGCGAAAGTACGATATCGGATGAGACTACTCATTGGGTAATGAAACGCCCAAGCGGGCATTGGAAACGATTAGGCGTAGAAAATATCATCCTTTACTCCACCCTTCCTACACGAAAAGCACCGGCTGCAATGAGCAGTCGGTGCTTTCCTACAAAATCTTATTGAGAGTCTTTTCTTATCTGATCACGAGCAA
>WOZC01000053.1 GCA_011620465.1 Anaerolineaceae bacterium
GAAATCCGTAAGATTGGTTACTTCGTGCTGTCGTCCAACAATCCGCGGGCTTCGGATTTGAGCTTGTCCCAACCGTGTTGGGCTTGATCGCAAATACTTTCCCAGGAATCGTCGATGCCAAGGGCGTAACTGTCGATAAACTGGCGACCACGATCAAGCCAGTCCTCCATTTCTCGTTTTCTGGCAGGCCAGTCGAGCTGTACAGGTTTATTCAGGGCGAGCATTTCAACTCTCCGTTTTTCAATTTCAGATCTGATTGAGATATATTCTGCTTCGGTTCGTTCACACCAAAGATATCTTTTTTGATTTGTGGTCATGGTAATCCTCTCATTCAATATTGACGGCTTTGAGAGTTTAGCATAGCACGATCGCTTATACAACTATAAATCAATGTAGAATGTGTTTTGAGGAATCAAAAAGCCGGGTTGATACAACCCGGCTTTTTATAAACTGGTAAAAATTTTACGCCATTGTGTAGTCTTCTTCGTGGACCTGGGAGTCAGAGATCTCCATGGCGGCGAAGTGCTTTTCAACTGCTCTCAACATCGGGGCTGGACCGCAGACAAAGTAAAACAGATCTTTGTAGTTCTGGGGCAGGTGTTCGAGCATGATTTCTTTGGTAATGTACCCTCTGTGTGGATAATCTTCAGATTTTGGCATTTCCAAAACCTGCACAAAAACGAGGTTGAGTTTGGATTTCAGCTGCTCAAATTCATGCGCATAGACGGCCGTATCCTCGTTGTAATCGCCATAGAAAACATAGGTGGGGCGTTTGTCACCGCGGTCTGCCAGGGTGTTGAGGATACTCATCACAGGGGCCAAACCGATACCACCGGCGATCAAGACTAAACCTTTTTGCATGCGGGGGTCGTTCAGGTTGAAAGTTCCATAGGGACCATCAACATAAACGCGCTGACCTTTTTGCAGGTTGGGGATGGTGGAGGTGAAATCGCCCAGGTTCTTGATCGAAAAGCGGATGGCACCACCAGCTTCAGAGCTGCCGGAATAGGAGAAAGGATTGCGGCTGAGCACGAAGGGTGAAGGATTTGTGCTGATCCAGGCAACCTGACCGGCTTCGAAGGGTACGCCATCATGTCCGTCTGGAACCAGGGTGAGGCTGTAGGTATCAGCGGATTCACTCACCACGGATTCAACCATGTAAGGTTTCTGACCAATTCGAATGGGTCGAATGATGCGGATATAAGCAAAGGCAACCACCCAAACGGCAATTTCGAAGATCCAGACCGCCTTCATCAAAGGATGGCTGGTGTAATAGCCTACTTTGAAAAGGTGGACCATACCGAAAACCAGGATAATTATGGTCAGAATATCGTGAATCAGAAGCCAGTAACGGTAATCCAATTTGAACGACTGGCGCAGTACAGATGTAATGGCGATAAGCAACAGTCCGAACAGACCGATCGAGCCAGCGGCGATCATCCAGGGTGCTTTAAAAATGTTCAAAAAGCTGGCGATGACCGGATTTTGGAAGCTGAGCAGCATAAAGTGCGAGATGATCAGCAAGATGGATAAGAGTGAGATCCAATGGTGATTTTTGTAGACTTTGTCCATGTCCAGTGCGTCTGCCAGCCAATGGAAGCGACTGATGGAAATCAGTTGAATTCCAGCCAGCGCCATGCCGAGAAAGCCGAGCAGGACGGCGACATCACGGATGACTTCCCCACGGAGATAGCCTGAAACAAGCATGGCTACAGCGGGAAGAAGCACCAGCGCAAAGTAGATTATGTAGAAAAGTTTTCTTTTATTTGATGGGCTCATGAGGTTTGCCTTCTTGTTTCCAGATTAGGAGACCAGACCCTAAGGTCGGGTCAGACCCTGGGTGGTCACACCACTGACAGAGGAAAGGTCCTCAATGGAGTCAAACATCAGCTGAAGAACGTACTTGGCGTTGTGCAGGTAAGCCGCGGGTTCTTTTTGGACGAACATGTAGTTAAAGGAGGCTTTTAGCATGCGGGGAGTGAAGGTGGCATACTTGTTGGGGAAGATGCCTTCGCTCTCGTCAATCATGCCATCTTTGTTGGTATCGATGAAACCATACGGATAGGAATCGAGTTTGAAGCCGAAACCAGTTTCGGTGGTAGCCAATGAGTACTTGTTCAGGGCATCAGCGAGAATGACTTTCACGCCTTCAATTTCATCATAAACGGGTTCTACAGTTCCGTCGCCGTCATAATCGACCTTGGACATGTTGACAGTGCGATAGTCTGCGAAACCAGAAACGTTAGCGTGACAGGTAGAGCACAGGCTGGCATCAGAATTGGGGATTTCCCGGGTGTGCAGCGAGTGAGGATCATGACATTCCGTGCAGGAATTGACGGTATCGGCGTGTTGGAAAGTGCCTACGTAGGTTTTGCCTTCGTATTGGTAGCCAACGCCAGCTTCCGCGCCTGCGTGGACAGCGGCAGCATGGAAATAATGCGGATTGATCAGGCTGGAATCGGGGATAGGAGTATCAGCTTCTTTACCGGCAGTGGCAGCCTCAACATTCGTTCCGGCAGACATGGCACCATGGCAGGACATACAAGCCGAATTTTCTCCGGTTCCGGTCACTTCTTTCCCAGAGGGGAAGGTGACCGAGTCAAGCGCGTGGGCTGCATCGTTATGGCAGGCGGTACAGTTGATCGGATCGTTTATCTGTCCAGCCATATCTACTTTGCCAGCTTCAGAACCATCGGCGCCGATGAGATCCCGGAAACCAGAGCTGCTGTGGCAGCGTGCGCAAGCAACAGGCACTTCAGCTGGATCGTCTTCATTCCAGTGGGTGAAGGCTACAGATTCAGCATCAGCATGACCAGAATTCCAGTACTTGGTGGTAACTTCCTGGATGGGTTCCGCCTGGACAGCTTGTTGGGAGGTGTAAAACATCCATCCAGCAAGCAAGGCAACAATAAGAACTAGTACTACTACAAAATTTCGTTGATTCATAGCTACTCTCCATTATATTGGGATGAAATTTGACTAAAAGAATTATAAGCCTTGTGAATTTGGTGTCAATCCCAAAAGACAAACCCAAAAGATAAAACCCAAGAGACAAACCCAAAAGACAAAAATCAAGAGACAAAACGCTCCATCGATGAGTTTTGGAAAAAGTCACTTTGTTTTCGAATTGAACACTCAATTATGAGTAATAAATTCAATGCGAGATGCCTAGCTCGTTAAAAATGTAATGAGCCTCGCATTTTTTAGGATTGTGTCGTCTTGAATTTGGTGCATCAAATCCTATGCAATGACGCTCAGGATGACAAATAGGCTGCTGGACGAAGTGACACGAAGATAACTGCGTAGGGGAGTGGGGGGATAAGAGGGTAGGTCGGGTAAGACAAGGCGGAAAGAGATGAGATTAGGGTAGGTCTACCCAAGGGCGGGTTCCAAGCTCCTGTGGAAAGATCCCAGGACCGCGCCCTGCCTACGATCATTGCTGTAATCCGTCCTCGCGAGGAGCGAAGAGGCGTGGCAATCTGCAATTTAGCAAGAAAAATTTCGGCAAATGGCAATAAAAAGCCGGGTTCAAATACAGAACCCGGCCTACAAAAGACGACCGAAAAAGCCGAGTTGAACCCTAACCAGGGCAGGTGCGCAACCCGGCCTAATACAAACCACAAACCGATTTACTTGATCGTGGTCAGGTAATAGGGCAAGCCCATCTGCTCGATCTGATCCAGTTGCTCTTCGAAGTAGTCGATGTGATCTTCTTCCTGTTCCAGGATGTCTTCCAACAGCTGCTTGCTGCCGTTGTCTTTTTCTTCTACCATCACTTTAATTGCGGCGTTGTAACTGTTGATACCGCCCTGTTCCAGGACGCGATCATTCTCCAGCATGCTGGGCAGGTCTGTGCCGATGTTTATGTTATTCATCTCGGTGACGATCGGTTTTCCTTCCAGGAACAAAATCCGGGCGATCAGCTCTTCAGCGTGTTTCATTTCATCGATCGAGGTTTTTTGTTCCTTCTTGCCATAAGTTTCATAGCCCCAGTTTTCCGCCATTTCGGCGTGGACCATGTATTGGTTGATGGCGGTCAATTCTTCTTTTAGGAGACCGTTCAGAGTTGCGATAACTTTTTCGTTGGTTTTCATGATTTCACCTTATTCCTTTGTGATAGTCGTCAGGTAACTTTCGATGCCCATCTGCGCGATTTGGTCAAGCTGACCTTCGATGTAATCGAGATGAGCTTCTTCGTCTTTGAGGATCGCATCGAGGAACTTCTTGGTTCCGTTGTCGGCTGAGTCAGCTGCCAGTTGGACGGCTTTGTTGTATTCGAGGATCGCGCCCTGCTCGGCTTTGCGGTCGTTTTCGAACATGGCGACGACGCCGTCACCGATGTGGATCGGGTTGAGCTTGGTAACGATAGGGGTGCCTTCGAGGAACAAAATGCGGGCAATCAGGTGCTCTGCGTGCTTCATTTCGGTGATTGCGCGTTCTTCGATCAGCTCGTGCAAGGCTTCATAACCCCAGTTGGCGCACATTTCAGCGTGCACAAAATATTGGTTGATTGCAGTCAATTCATCCCTCAATAGGAAATTCAGACTGTCGATAATTTCTGGTTTACCTTTCATAGTTACTCCTTTTTGAATTGGTTGTGTTTACCTCTTAATTGTACCCCATTGAAGCATTTTTGCGTGCAGGTCGCTGCAACCCGGAAGTGCGCGCACCCTTGCTGTTTTTCTCTTTTCGTAACTAATTTCTTGTGCATTTGTTAACTATCCTGTAATATACAGTGTTATCTGTACCATAAATTTAGAAAAAAGGCAGCAATATGGGTATATTTTCTGACAATGTCATGGGTCTCTACAACCAAGACCTCCAAAATACCAAAATCGCGGACTTTCCGCGCTACGATTTTGCCAGGCAAGTCAAACCACAGGCTCGCTACCTGACCCCGGTCGCCTGGGCGCTCAGCTTCCCGGACGTCTGGAAGCACAAGGCAAAGATCACCCGCGACCTGCAGGGCGTCAAACCTCCTTACATTATGCTCTGCAACCACAACTGCTTCCTTGATTTCAAGGTCATGACCGCCGCCCTCTTCCCCCGCCGTGCCAATTACGTCGTCGCATTGGATGGCTTTATCGGTCGTGAAGCGCTCATGCGATCAGTCGGCTGCATCAGCAAGCGTAAGTTCGTCAACGATATCGACCTCATTCGCCAGACCAGCCGCCTGCTCAACCAGGGGCAGATCGTGGTCTACTACCCTGAGGCGCGCTATTCTCATATCGGGACCAACTCCGTGCTGCCTGAATCGCTTGGGAAAATGCTCAAATACCTGCAGGTGCCGGTTGTAACGCTGCTTTTCCATGGTCATCACATTGATGAGCCCGCCTGGAACCAGGTTTCGCGCGGTGTGCCGGTGGAAGCCGAGATGAAATTGCAGTTGACCAAAGAGCAGCTCGCGGGGCTAAGCCCAGCCGAGATCCAGGCAAAGGTCACTGACGCGCTTGTCTATGACGACTACGCCTGGCAGCATGAAAACCAGGTTCGTGTTGACTACCCCAAGCGTGCTGAGGAAATGCATCGCGTTTTATACCAGTGTCCCCACTGCAAGGCGGAATACCGTATGCAATCGCAGGGCAGCCAATTGAGCTGCACCGCCTGCGGCAAAGTCTGGGAATTGACTGAATACGGTCAACTGCAGGCACTGCAGGGTGAAACCGAGTTCACTTCGCCCCCTGCCTGGTATGAATGGCAGCGCCAGAACGTACGGGCGGAGGTGCGCGCCGGCACTTATGGGATGGAATCCGAGGTCCTCATCGACTCCTTGCCCGATTCAAAGGGATTTGTGCAACTCGGGAAAGGCTGGCTGCGGCACGATATGCACGGCATGGTGTTAAAAGGCAGCCACCTGGGCGAGGAATTCGAGGTCGTAAAGTCGAACCAGTCGCTCTATTCGATCCACGTCGAATACAACTATATCGACAAAAAACGCGATTGTGTCGATATCAGCACCCTGGAAGACACCTATTTCGCCTATCCACTCTCGGATGACACCTCCGTCACCAAAATTGCCCTGGCGGTCGAAGAGCTCTATAAACTCGAGATGGAAAAATAGCT
>WOZC01000158.1 GCA_011620465.1 Anaerolineaceae bacterium
ATTTGATACAATTGACAACTGGACCATTTGAAAATACTTTTTAGATCGGATTAATCCATGACCATTACACCCAAGGATTTCCTCGAAAACACCAAAACTGCCCGCCAAGCCAGGCACGCCTGGTATATCTATGACTTCGGAAATTCCGCTTATGCCGCAGTGATTCTCCTGGCGGTTTTTTCTGCCTACTTCAAAAATGTTGTTGTAGGCGGCGCGGAAGGTACCCGGTTGTGGGGTTGGTCGGTAGGCATTGCAGCCATTGCTGTGGCTCTGATTTCGCCGGTGCTTGGCGCGATTGCCGACTCCTCGCGCACAAAGAAACTATTTCTCTCTTTCTTTACTGCCATTTCAGTAATTTTCACTGCACTGCTCTTTTTTGTCGGTCCAGGCGAAATTATCATGGGAATGGTTTTTTTCATCCTGGCAGAGATCGGATATCGCGGAGCGCAAGTCTTTTACGACGCACTGCTGGTGGATGTCTCTACGCCGGAAACCATTGGTTACATCTCGGGCAAAGGATGGGCTTTCGGAATGTTGGGGGGTATTGCTACACTGTTGATCGCGGTCGTCCCAATGCAGCTGATCGGAAACGAGTTCATTCCCTACACCTTTTTGCTGACCGCTTTCATCTTTGCCCTGTCTTCTTTACCAACATTTTTCAAAGTCAAAGAACTCAGCCCGGTGATTCCCATCCCCGAAGGTGAGACACTCCTTTCAGTTTCCCTTAAACACCTGACGAATACTTTCAAAGAAATCCGCCATTACAAAGAATTTCTGCGATACATGATAGCTTTCTTGATTTACAACGACGGGATCATGATGCTGATGGATTTTGCTGCCATCATTGGCGGTACCCTGTTTGGGCTCAACCAGGTACAGTTGATCATTTTTGTGATCATCATTCACATTACCGGTGCAATGGGCGCGCTCTATTTCGGCAAGATATCGGATACCAAGAGCAGCAAACGCGCGATAATTTTTTCTCTGCTGATCCTGATTGTCGCCCTGTCCGGGCTCTATCTTGTCAAGGATATGATTGGTTTCTTTGTCGTTGGAGCATTTGCTGGTTTCTCACTCTCCGGAGCCCAGGCGGTCAGCCGCACCATGGTGAGCCAGTTGGCACCCAAGAGCAAAACCACAGAGTTTTACGGATTTCTATCGGTCGCAGGACGCACATCCACCTTTATTGGTCCTTTGGTGTTTGGAGCAATGTCTTACAACATGCACAACTATTACATCAACCAGGGTATGGCGGAGTTGGCAGCTGAGAAAGCCGGTCAATACTGGGGCATCGGTTCCATACTTGTTTTTCTCATCATAGGTCTTTCGATCCTGCTTACAGTCAGAGAAGTTACCGCCAGCAATCCGATGGAGTACAATTAAACGAAAACCATAGAGGTCGTATGAAAGTTCTGATCACAGGTGGGGCAGGCTATATTGGTAGTACGATTGCTTCCGTTTTGCTCGACAACGGGCATACTCCGATCATTCTCGATTCGCTGGTAACTGGCAGGCGGGAATTTACAAAGGACCGCATTTTCTACGAAGCAGACATCTCTGACCGCGCCATGGTTCGGCGGGTATTTTCAGACCATCCTGACATCCAGGGGACGATCCATTGCGCTGCCCTGATCGTCGTGCCGGAGTCCGTCTCGCGCCCTTATGATTATTACCGTGAAAACGTTGTAAAGTCGATGGAATTTTTCAAGACCCTGGCTGATCTCGGCTATCCCAAGGTGGTTTTCAGCTCTTCTGCCGCGGTTTATGATGTGGTCCCCGGTTTTATGGTCACCGAGGATTCCCCTTTAAGACCCTTAAGCCCGTATTCGCGAACCAAATTCATGATGGAAATAGTCCTGAAAGATTTTTGCGCCGCCTATGGTCTGAAAGGAATCGCTCTACGCTATTTCAACCCGATTGGTTCTGACCCCCAGATGCGGACTGGTTTACACATTCAACACCCCAGCCATCTGATAGGCACATTGGTGGAAGTCTCTTTAGGACGTCAACCCGTCTTCAATCTGACCGGCATCGACTGGCCAACCCGCGATGGCTCAGGCATCCGCGATTACCTGCATGTTTGGGACCTGGCGCTGGCGCACCTGAAGGCTATCGAAAACTTCGACAAAGCCATTACCGAAGGCTCTGAGGACGAGATCAACTATACGGTTATCAACCTGGGGACGGGTAAGGGCGTAACTGTAAAAGAATTCCTGGTTGCTTTCGAGAAGGTTGTTGGCAAACAGCTGCCTGTTTCGATCCAGCCGCCCCGACCTGGAGACATTGCCGGAGCCTATGCAAATGCTGATAAAGCCAAACGCCTATTAGGCTGGAAAGCTGAAAAAAGCATTGAAGAAGGCATCGCGGACG
This sequence comes from Anaerolineaceae bacterium, assembly GCA_011620465.1. Lineage (GTDB taxonomy): Bacteria > Chloroflexota > Anaerolineae > Anaerolineales > Anaerolineaceae > Mesolinea. The sequence goes on from WOZC01000158.1 coordinate 2,371, forward strand.
CCCTGAAATGGGGCAAGGTCCGCGACACCATCATTCATTATTGATCGTTCGTCTTCAGCACAAACCATTCTACTGGGATGGGATTAAGTCTTGCCAGATTTTTTCCTCAGAAATCTGAATGTCAGCAAAGCTATGTGAGCCGGGCAGTTTGTTTTGTTGCCGATTCCACATCTTCACACAAAAATTGATTTTTATAATTTGATCGGTCAACAATCTACTATAATTAGACAAAATAGAGGAGTGACCATGAGCATCTTCAATAGAATCTTTGGTGAACCGGAAATTAGAGCGCTTGACCCGCACAGCAAGGCTGAGGTCAAAAAGATGATCGATCAACTTGTTCAAATTGGCAAGACGGACGATTTTATCTCCCTCGCTCCTGGTGGTCCTTTTGATTATCAATACCACCATCGTGACGCGAAAGCCATCGGTCGGCGAATTTATGAGATCGGTGGAATTGACTTGATGCTTGCAGTACGCCAAACCGTCAAGTACAAATTGAAAGATGTTCTGGCAGAGCACCTCGACCACGCCTGGAAGGGCGTTGGCACCTGGCAACCTTGATTCTGAAAGAATCACACGATCATCGAAAAATAATAAAATACGGTCCGAGCACCGCCAGATAGAGATAGACCACAACGGGTCTACCTTTTGATAACTTCAGGAAAATTACTTCAGTTCAAGCACGTAGGTGTATTCGCCGTTCTTCTTAGACACCTTTTCAAAGCCGAGTGCTTCAAACATGCTGGGAATACCGTGATATTGGCGCTCTGGATGCGCACTCCAGAGAAAAGGACGACCAGCTACACGGTCAAATCCTTGTTGACGGAAATCCTCAATAGCGACCTCCAAAAGCCTGCTGGCAAGACCCTGGTTGCGATATTCCGGGTGAATAAGAAAACAAACGATTGCGCCGGTTTTTCCTTCAAAACCAAACAGCTCCTGGTCCTCATCCAACAAAGCATAATTGCGCCAGTCATTCGCATTGAGCCATCCAACGGGTTTGTCTCCATCAAAAGCCAAAAAGCCTTTCATTGTACCGTTGCGGATGTTTTCGTACGCCAGTTGCTGGTTTTGTTCAGCTGAACGAGCGCGCCACTCTTCGGAAGTGCATTTAACATGATAGTACTGGCAATTGCAGAATTGCCAGTGGGGTGCATGACTAAAATCCATGTTATTTACATAGGATGTGAAGGTTTCTGCTAATTCCGGAGATAGGGGCTTGATCTCGATTGTCATAATTTACCATTCCTTATGAATAATTGTATTATATATTAACAAAAAAAAGCGCGAGTGTCTATACTCGCGCATCGAATTAATCGATAAATTAGATAAAAATTGTTCAGATTCGCTTGACAAACCTGCCAATTCGGTCAAGTGCTTCCTCCAACTGCTCGTATGATGTGGCATAAGAAACGCGCGCGAAACCAGTGCCTGCCTCGCCAAAAGCGCTTCCTGGCACGATCGCCACTTTTTCTTCCTGAAGCAGACGGTTGCAAAAATCATCATCACTCAAACCAGTCGATCGAAGATCAGGAAAGGCATAGAAGGCACCCTTTGGCTCGAAAGTTTTCAGACCGATGGAATTCAAGCCTTTCACGACCAGTTTTCTCCGCCGGTCATATTCCTTGAGCATTTCTTGTACATAGGGCTCGCCTACCATCAAGGCAGTGAGCGCGGCATATTGCGAAATTGTTGGTGCAGACATGACGGTATATTGGTGCACACGCACCATGCCATTAAGAATTTCTTTAGGAGCGGCAGCGAAACCAATTCGCCAGCCTGTCATGGCATAGGCTTTCGAGAACCCGCCTAAAAGGATTGTCCGTTCTTGCATTCTGGGCAAGCTTGCAAAACAAACGTGTTCGGTGCCATAGACCAGGCGGTCGTAGATTTCATCTGAGATCACGATCAGGTCATGTTTTTCAGCCAGGTCTGCCAATTGAAGCAGGAACTCGCGGTCATAGACAGCACCAGTAGGGTTGCTGGGGCTTCCTATCAGGATCGCTCTGGTTTTCGGGGTGAGGGCAGCTTCGATATCTTCGATCTTCGGGACGAAGTGGTTTTCAACATAAGTGGCTACTTCAACCGGCACACCACCTGCCAAAGACACCTCGGCTTGATAGGAGACGAAGCAAGGCGTCGGAATGATTACCTCGTCATCAGGGTTGAGAATAGCAGTGAAAGCCAGGTAGAGGGCTTCAGAGACACCAACAGTCATGATGATTTCATGCTGGGGGAAGTATTCAACACGATAAAGGCGCTTGAGATGTTCTGCAACTGCCTGTCTGAGCACCAGGATGCCGTGATTGGAGGTGTAGTGAGTTTCACCTCTATGTAAAGCTTCCAAACCTGCCTGGATAACAGGATCAGGGGTGTTGAAGTCCGGCTCGCCGATGCCAAGTGAAATGACATCCTTCATGGTTGCTGCAATATCAAAAAACAAACGGATACCCGATGGTTTTAGCCCAGCTACCCTTTCAGATAATACCCTTTTCATTAACTCTCCTTTTATATTTCGTTTTTTTACCAATTCGCCCAGGAGTTATCTCCCAGGTTGAACTTGCCTTTCATGCCATTGATCACCACATCGTATCCAAGCAAAGACCCTTCCAGTTGGGCGTTGGTGATGTGCGCTCCCTGGCTGAGGATCGAATCTTTGATGGTACTGTTGTGGATGATGCTGCCGGCACCAATGGAAACAAACGGTCCAATGATCGAGGTGTTAACGCGGGCATCCGGATGGATGAAAACCGGGGGGATGATGATATTGTCATCAAACGTCCCATGTTCTTCCAGGTTTGCCCGACCGTGTTCCAGCAGATAACGGTTGGTATCCAGCAGGGCTTCGGATGTACCAGCATCCAGCCAGACTTTCACTTGTTCGACGCGCATCGTAGCACGGTTTTCGAGCATCAGGTTGATTGCGTCTACCAGGTAATATTCACCGCGCAGAGCAATTTTGCGATTAATTTGCTCTTCGATCGCCCGGGCTAACATCTGCCCGTCATTGAAAAAATAGCAGCCAACAACCGCCAGGTTGTTATTCATATCGTTCGGCTTTTCTATGAGGCGTGTGACCAAACCACGAGAATCCACCTCAACCACACCGAAACGGCGCGGGTCCGGTACGGCTTTGACCCAGGCAACCGAGTCGACAGTTTCGTTGGCGATACTGCCAAAGTCATTTTCGATCAAGGTATCCGAAAAAACGATCAACGCCGGGCCATCCAGGTGTTCGCGGGCGTGCCAAAGGGCGTCGGATTGACCCTTTTTCTCCGGTTGTTCGACATAATGCACTTTGATTTTGGGGTAATTCTTTTGCATGTGAGCCTGGATGAGCGCTTGCTGACCAGGAGACATAATGAAAACAAATTCTGCTTTTTCGTGATCCGGGACAGTCTTTAAACTAGCCAATAAGTGATCCAGAACAGTAGCACCCGCAAGGCAGACCAGTGGTTTAGGCCGGCTCCAGGTGAGTGGGCGCAGGCGACTTCCAAGACCAGCCATGGGGATGATGATTTTGAGCTTTTGATCCATTCTCTCCTCTTTGATGTCATCAAGACATGGAAAATCTCTATATGTTCCCCCATTATATCCTTGATTAACAATTAATTGCCCTATGGGGTCA
>WOZC01000142.1 GCA_011620465.1 Anaerolineaceae bacterium
CCGTCTAATGTCTGGTATTATTGGTCCAATATCAAACAAAATTGGGAAGTTATTGAACATTCGGGGAGGTCGTATGGCATACGATGTCATCGTCATAGGAGCAGGTTTATCTGGTCTTACAGCAGCCAGTTTGCTTGCCAAAAGGCAGCTAAAAGTTGCAGTAATTGATAAAAATTACAATCCTGGTGGGTCTTGTGGTGTATTTAGACGAGGGTCTGTAACCTTTGACAACGGTGCTGCCATGCTTTACGGTTTTGGTACGAATGGATTCAACTCCCATCGTTTTGTTTTTAATTGCCTTGAAGAACCGATTGATGTCATCAAGCACGATCTTTTATATACAGTCGTTTTCAAAGGGCATCGGATCCCCTTCTGGCCAGATGTCGACCGTTTTGCGGACGAACTTTCCAAGGTTTTTCCTGCGGAAGCTGAGAATATTCACCGCTTCTACCGGGATATGTCTACGATGTATCACCATATCATGGTTGAATCTCCCAATTACACAACGCCAGATGAAACCGACCCGAAAACAGGACTAAAAAGCCTTCTCAAGCATCCTGTTTCTTATGCGAAATTCTTGGGCTATCTAAACAAAAGTGCCAAAAGCCTGCTGGAAAAGTACTTTTCCGATCCCGATATATTTAAATTCTTTGACAAATTGACTTCCACCTATTGCTACGCGACAGTGGAAGAAGCTCCCGCTATTATGGCGGCTGTGATGTTTGTCGACAATCACATTGGAGGCAGTTATTATCCCGCTGGTTCCACGCTATTCCTGCCTGGAAAGTTGGAGAAAGTCATCGAAGAAAATGGCGGAGACATGCTTCTCGAGCGCGAAGTCACCTCAATCCTGTTTGAAGACGGCAAACCGACCGGCGTTCAACTTGATGACGGCAGCCAGTTGAGGGCTCCAAATCTGATCTATTCTGGAACCGTTTGGAACCTCTATGGAAAACTTATAGACTCATCTTACACAACAGAAGTTCGGCGCAGTTGGGCTAAGAACATGGTACCAACTTACCCCAGTGTGGTGCTCTATTCAGTCGTAGACCGCGATATCATTCCACAAGACACCCAACCAATAGAGATGCTTGTGGGTAACCCGGACCAGTTGGACGAGAGCGAGGTAACTGCTTATATCCTGAGCATCGATGATAGAACGCTCTGCGCGGATGACGAGCATACCGTTCTTGCAATCGGACCGACTTTCGAAAACTGGGAAACTTCTGATCCTGAGACCTATCAACAGATGAAAAAGAAAGAGCAAGCAAGGCTAATCTCCGTACTGGAGAAAAGATTCCCAAATTTTGCTTCTGCCGTTCGCTATGCTGAAGTTGCTACGCCAAAAACGATCGAAAGATACACGATGAAAAATGGCGGTGCTGTTGCCGGACCAAAGCAGATGCTGGGTCAGCACATGTTCCGTAGGTTACATACAAAGAGCGAATGGGATAACCTTTTCTGCTGTGGTGAATCAACTGTCATGGGTACCGGAACACCAACTGTAACGACTTCCGGTCTATCAGCAGCCAATGCAGTGTTAAAGAAATTGGGTATGCAACCTTTTGTCTACCAGCAAGACATGAAAAACTATGTCAGGATCGTCGAAAAACCGTTCACTGACCAAATGCTGTACGACACCTACTCTGAGCCAGAAAAAAAGACCATGCGGCTGGCAAAGCAATGCCGCTTCTGTGAGCATCCCTCATGCACAAAAAACAGCGCCACAGATATTCGTGGGATAATGCGGCGTGTTGCTGCAGGCAATTTTGTTGGAGCAAAGAAAGCCTGGCTTAAAGCCCCCGCTGACCTGCTGGAGCTTGAAGTTTTCGAGAAAAAATGCATCTGCGCTGTTGAAGACGGACAAAGCATCGCCATCAAAGAAGTTGTTTCTTATTTCCAAAAGGTGACTCGATGATGGAACAATATGAAGCTATCATTGTCGGAGCTGGAATTGCTGGATTAACTTGTGCTTCCTATCTTGCCAAAGGCAGGATCCGGACCTTGTTGGTGGAAAAAGAAAAGAAAACGGGAGGACTGGTCAACACCTTCTGGCGTGATGGTTTTGCTTTTGATGGCGGGGCGCGGGCATTTGAAAATTCTGGGATTCTTTTCCCCATGCTTAAGGGTTTGGGGATAGACATTGAGTTTGTTAAGAACCCGGTCTCGATCGGAATTGGCGAACGCTGGGTCAGATTGGAGTCGTGTGATAGCCTTGAAAAATATGCCAATACGCTGTCAGAAACCTTTCCAGATAACGCATCCGATGTTTCCCTGATTGCCGATGAGATCCAAAAAATTATGGGTTACCTGGATGTAATTTATGGAATCGATAACCCCCTCTTCCTTGAAAATATGCGTGATCCGAAATACCTCAAGGACACGCTTCTGCCCTGGTTGATCAAGTACCAAATTAACACTCGCCATATCAGACGACTGAACGAGCCTGTCTATGCGCATCTCAGACGTCTGACAACCAACCAGGCTTTGATCGATATAATCGCGCAGCATTTCTTTCAGGACACACCGTCCTTCTTTGCCTTGAGTTATTTTGGTCTTTATCTGGATTACAGTTACCCTATGGGCGGCACCGGGGTTCTCACCGAGAAACTGACAGATTACTTCTTGAAAGCGGGCGGATCAATTCTTACAGATACCGCTGCCCGTCAAATAGACACAGAAAAGCATGAAATTCTTTTTTCTGATGGGCAAAAACTGGGCTACAAACAGTTGGTTTGGGCGGCAGATCAAAGGACCCTCTATAACGCCCTGCAGGGAGAAGTTTCATCCAAGGTTAACAAACAACGCTCCCTAGTTACGAGTAGTTCAGGGGCGGATTCGATCTTCTCGCTGTTCCTGGGTGTCGATCTGGGTCGAAATTTCGTTAGTGAACTCATGGGAGCGCACGCCTTCTTTACGCCTGAGATAGAAGGCCTCAGTTCGCTTTCAGACTGGAGAAATGCCGCCCAAGCTGGAATTGAACCTTTGTACAAATGGATTGCATCCTATCTGGAAAGGACGACATTCGAGCTATCCTGTCCTGCTGTGCGGGACGCTTCGCTTGCACCGGAAGGGAAATCCGGGATCATAATCAGCACCCTCATGGATTATGAGCTCGTAAAATACATGGCAGAGGCTGGTGAGTACGACAAATTCAAGCGCTTTTGCACTGATAAGGTCATTGCGGTTCTCGATGGGACACTCTTTCACGGCTTAGAGGAAAAAATCCTCATCTCCATCTGCGCGACCCCTATGACCATAGCGAATAGAGCCGGCACTCACCAAGGCGCTATCACTGGCTGGGCTTTCACCAACCCTACCATGCCTTCAGAGAGTCGCTTTGATAAGATCACGAGTTCTGTTAAAACGCCCATACCGGACGTGGTTCAGTGCGGGCAATGGACCTTCAGCCCCTCCGGTGTTCCCACATGTGTCTTAACCGGAAAACTGGCAGCCGACGCAGTGTTAAAGAAGATTAAAGGCTGAAACAGAAAGGTTGCAAAATCGCAGTCAACCGTTCAGTTTCCGAGGTTAACTAAGTTGAGAATCGGATATGGTTGTCTTACTATTGGGGTTGCGGAAACAAAGCTCTGAACTTGTTCACTGAAGAACGCCTCGACTAAGATCCTGGTTGAGTTGATTCGATCCAATCTCAATGTCCTGGATCGAATGCTCGACTACAACCCCCAGAACGATATCAGACTCTTTCGAATCAGCTCTGATATCATCCCTTTCAGTTCACACCCTGTAGATACAAGTCGAATTTTACCGGCTGATCGATGAAGCGACCCTGACCCCGGTTACCCCTGAGAATGCAGCAACAGCCAGCCAAAATGTGTGGGAGGTATTGAAAGATTCTTCAGATAAGGCTACGACTGAACGATTCAGAAAGATAGCAAAAAGATGAAGGCTGGTGGTTCTGCGCTTGGTATGAAGCGGATCCTTTGGGAACTCGCCAAAACAAATCCGGAATCCAACCTGCAAAATTCGCTCTGTTTTATGTAACTGATGGAATGATATCTTTCTTGCTTTAGCGGGGGTAAGGGAAACGGGTGCAAACACGCATCGTCTGCACCCGTCTAAAAGCCAACAAAAAGATTAATCGTCAATTAGGACCAGTTTGCCGGCTAACCCTCCTGGGCTTTTGGCAGCACCTTCCAACCGTTTCGAGATAGTGTGAACAACGCCACCAATACCAAAACACCAGCTCCGATCAGCGCGACATTCTGCATGAGAGCATACTCCCCACCAAAGCCTTCAGGCGCTTTCAAAAATTGGTAGATCCCGAAAAATGCCCAGGCGATAGGAAGCGGGAAAAAAGCGTTCCGAATTCTGGTCTGGACAAGAATCAACAATAGTATTGCCACAATAAGGATGATGATCCCCCAGGTATCCTGGGCAATTCCAAATCCGTTCCATTCCAGTTTGACCAGCATGGCTGCCAGATTGACTACTGTCGCAATAAACAGCCAACCAGCGTACATCCCGAAAGTAACTGGCAGAAGCCAATGATTACCGTCATTGATTTTCAAGAGTTTTAAACTAATCAGGGCTAAGCTGATTAAAAACGCCAGAATGAGCAGAACGGAAATCTCGACTAACACAAAGGAAAATGTAACGATCCAGGCAATATTCAGAAGACACGATAACCTGAATAAGGGTGTGATTTCATCCACAGCCTTCTTGTAATAAGGGTCATCCTTTTTTACAATCATCATGATTATCGAGATCAACATCAACGAGTAAATCACGGACCAGATGCTGAATGTCGCGGGACTGGGTGTGATCAAAGTCACGTACATGTCTGAAATTTCTTTTTGGGTGAGACCGTTAATGAGACCTACGGCTCCTACTACATTAACTCCAAGAGTAACGATAAAAAAGATTAAGTTAATCCAGGCTTTCTTGCTTGTTTCCATATAAACCTCCAAAATTTTCAAATGATTTTTTGTATATTATAGCATTACAACATAAAGTGAAGATCCTCTGTCAGGAGTTGGGAAAAAAATGAAAAATTCACTGCTTTCATAGATTGCTATTAGGGGGTTGAGACAAAAAAACGAGGAGATTCCTTCGAATCTCCTCGTTTTTGTTCAGGCTGGGGGCACTGGAGTCGAACCAATACATACGGATTCAGAGTCCGCTGTCCTGCCATTAGACGAGCCCCCACTAACGAATCAATAGTTTACCAAGTTTCATCAATTCTTTCAAGGGTTACGGGAAAATCGAGAAAGAAAACGGGGAAATCGAGAAAGAAAACTGTCGGTTTCCACCCCTTTGAATATGTTCGTACAAGATCCACTGTGATTATACAAAAATATTTACAGCGTTTTTTATTTGACAGTGTCAAATTTTCACTTTGCGCAATCAACCGGGAAAAAAATGACTTACGTTGCAACCGAACTCGTTAAGGAAAAAACCCACTCTCCTAACCTCCTCCCTTCGTTTCGCTGGAGGGGGGCAAAAAAAATTTCAGTTCCAGCACGTTGCTAAAGGATTTGAATTTAATCTGAGTGACTGTGGGAAATCAATCCTTTTGTTTTTTTTCTATTCGAAGAAACCTGAACGATATCCAATTGGAATGGAGATTTACAGGAGTGAGTTTTAAACTTCATTACACCCTACAAGGAGGGGGATGAAAGAGGCAGGTTTTTCATTTTTAATGAACAATAATTTGTGTAGGCATAAGTAAGATTGTGCAGATAATCTACTTTTCAATCAGGCTGGCAGGTTCGACGATGCCTTTGGGTTTGATTTGGCTGCGCATATGTACGTTTTCAACCAACCCGATACCCAACAACATCGAAACCAACGAGCTGCCGCCGTAACTGATGAAAGGCAGGGTCAGACCGGTGACCGGAAGCAGGCGCAGATTGACGCCAATGTTGACGATGGTTTGGAAGCCCATCAGCACCCCAAATCCGTAAGCAATCAGCGCGCCATAGGCGTCCGGGGCGTCCTGGGCAACTTTAAAACAACGGACAATCACA
>WOZC01000042.1:0-2890 GCA_011620465.1 Anaerolineaceae bacterium
TACGAAGATCGCGGGGTATTGGGAGTAGGTAGACCTCTCCTTCGTGTGATCTTCAGATACCACTCACAAAAGTAATATCAAACTAACTTGCAGAATGCTCCTGAGCGAACCAAATCGACCAACTTGAGCAGGTAAGGCTGGAAAAAGGCATCTTCCGCGAAGAAGGGCAGAATTTCGCGCACTTTGCGCATAGCCACCGAAGTACCTGACCCTTGCTGAAGGGTTGATTCCTCTAAAAGCCTGAAATCGATGGCTTGAGCAGCTGCCATCAATTCAACGGACACGATAGTCATAACGTTTTCCAAAACCTGTGCGCAATGGTTGGCAGCATTAGCGCCCATGCTGACGTGGTCTTCCACATTCCCGGAAGAGGGAATCGAATCCAGGCTGGAGGGGTGGGCAAGTGTTTTGTTTTCAGAGGCAAGGGCAGCAGCGGTGTACTGCAAAAGCATAAACCCTGAATTCAAGCCGCCTTGGGCAGCCAGGAATGAGGGATAATGCTCCGTGTGGTTATCGATCAGCTTGGCGATTCGTCGCTCAGACATATTTCCCAGATCTGCCAACGCAACTGCCATGAAATCCAGCGCAAGTGCCAGAGGTTCGCCGTGGAAGTTGCCACCGGAGATGACCTCGATCTCGTCATCTTCAAAGAAAAGCAGCGGGTTATCGGTGACTGAATTGAGCTCTGTTTCCACGACTGTACGGGCATAGTCGATTGCGCTGTGCACTGCTCCGTGTACCTGGGGAATACAGCGCAGGGAATAGGCATCCTGGACATTGGTGGAATTGTCTGGACGGGTCAGCTGGCTTTCTTGCAAAAGGGATCGGATTTGCGCAGCAGTCTCTACCTGGAATTTTTGCGGGCGGGCGGCGTGAATCTGAGGCATAAACGCCCGCAGGGTGCCATTTTGTGCTTCAATCGACAAAGCGCCGGCACAGTTGGCACTTTCCACCAACTTTTCGGCGGCATCTACCAACAGTGCGCCTACGGCAGTCATCATCGTCGTGCCATTTGTCAGTGCCAGTCCTTCTTTGGCCGCCAATCTGATCGGTTCAAGACCTGCTCGCTGTAAAGCATCGCTTGCATCCAGGGTCTGACCGTCCACTTTCACCTGCCCAACACCCAGGAGCGGCAGCGACATATGTGCCAGGGGTGCCAGATCACCGCTGGCGCCAAGCGAGCCTTTGGAAGGAATGATCGGCAGAATATTGCGGTTGAGCAGCTCGAGCAGCAATTCGATGGTTTGGAGGCGGATGCCGCTGTGACCTTTAGCAAGTGTGTTGGCGCGGATGAGCATCATCGCCCGGACAGTGCGGTCATCCAATAACGGACCGACACCGACAGCATGGCTGAGAATGATGTTCTCCTGCAGCTTCTCGACGTCCTCAACCGGGATCAGTTTATCCTTGAAAGCTCCAAAACCGGTTGTAATGCCATAGGCGATGTGCCCTTCACGAATGAACTGCTGGACTGCTTCTGCAGCTCGGTTGATGGCGGGCACAGCATCCGGTGAAATTGAAACACGGATACCCGGTTCATCAGCAACTTTCACAACTTGCTCAATTGTCAGATCGCGGCCATTGATCGATATTTCTGCCACCTTACCTCCCTTTACTCTTCGCTGATTTCGATGCTATGGAGTTTCACTGCTGGAGAGCCGAACATCATCGGGTCACGGGCGGGTATCGAAAGAAGTACGTCCAACCCTTCGATCACTTCACCAAAAACCGCATGTTTGTTATCCAGCCAGGGGGTGGGCACGTATGTCAGGAAAAACTGGGAGCCATTGGTGTTGGGACCAGCATTCGCCATTGAGAGAATGCCAGGTTTGTTGTGCTTGAGGGAGGGGTCAAACTCATCTCGAAAGGAATAGCCGGGACCGCCCCGACCGGTACCAGTAGGGTCGCCGCCTTGCGCCATGAAATCAGTGATTACGCGGTGAAAAATGGTATCGTTGTAGTAGCCTTCGCGTGCCAGGAATACGAAGTTGTTAACGGTATTGGGTACTTTGCTGACAAACAGTGCCACTTTGATGTCGCCATTGTCAGTCTTGAATGTGGCGGAATAGCTCTTTGTAAGGTCCAGTTTGAAATCAGGCGCCTTATTCCATTGTTTTTGTGTCATGTTGGTCTCCTTTTGGTGAATTTTATCAGAGGTTAGTATCAACAGCCGAAGTGACTTACACTGTCTCAACAAGACCCAACCTATATGTTAAAATTGGTCCATGCTCACTGAAATCCCAAAAACCATACAAGTACCTGCAAAACCCCACTCACTATGGCGGGTTTTCCTTGTATTTTTTTCTTGGCGTACTGTGTTTTCTTTTCTCTCAGATCCTTACACGCGTGCCGCTTTTGGGATGGCTGCAAAAACATCTCCAAAGTGAAGATCAACTTCTTCGTTGGAAAACCTGATTACTTCCAGTCCAATTGACCGCAGGTATGCGGTACGATCATTGTCTTCGTATATTCTTATGTCTTTGAAATGTTCACCTCCATCGATTTCAATAATTAACTTTGCTCTATGACAATAGAAGTCAACAATATAGTTTCCAATAATTTTGTCGATGAAATCTGATAGGGAACGTGGATAGGAATTGATACCACAGCCTTCTTTCCTGGACAGTGGCATGATTTCGGAGGTTACGTGCCAGTTGAGTGTTGCGGTATCTTGGCATTTGAAAATTGTAAATCCATTTGGAGGAGAAAAGACCCACCCCCTTATTCCCCCTCCCATCGCCCAAAAGAGGGGCTGGAGGGGGTAAAGATGATCAAATAACATATCTTGGTGAAACTATGGAGGTGAGTCGTGGAAAGCAATAGAGACTTACTGATAAAAGACCCACCCCCTTATTCCCCCTCCCATCGCCCAAAAGAGGGGCTGGAGGGG
>WOZC01000042.1:2990-14431 GCA_011620465.1 Anaerolineaceae bacterium
CCACCCCCTTATTCCCCCTCCCATCGCCCAAAAGAGGGGCTGGAGGGGGTAAAGAAACTCAAAACTAATCTTAAGAATCGATTGATCTAAGAATTGAGACTAACAGATTTGATTCACTAAAAACAACCATACCCCATTCTCCTCCCTCCAGCGTCCAAAAGAGGAGCTGGAGGGGGAAAAGGGGTGGTTAATTTGGATATGGCCGGGCTAATCCGACCAATTCTCCAATATCTTCTTCACATCCGACAGGAAGTTATCGCCGCTTTCACCATCAATCGCGCGGTGATCGAAGACGTATGAAAGATAGACCATCGGGCGGATGGCAATAGAATCGTTGCCGTTCTCATCGGTGATCACGATTGCGCGTTTCTGCATCACACCGGTTCCCAAAATACCCAGCTGGGGTTGATTGATTATGGGCATGGCAAACAGCGAACCCGCTGTGCCATGATTGGTAAGAGTGAATGTCCCTCCGCGCACGTCTTCTGGTTTGAGCCTTTTGCTGCGGGCGCGGTCGCTCAAGTCGTTGATTTGCGATGCGATCCCTTTCAAGGACAGATTCTGGGCTTGCTTGATGACCGGCACGATCAACCCTTCCTCACCCCGTGCCACTGCCAGGCCGATGTTTACATCAGCGTAGGTGAAAATCCCTTCTTCAGTCCAGGTTGCATTGACAATTTTATGGTTGCCAAGCGCTTTAGTTAATGCAGCAACAAAGTATGCAGTCAGAGTCAGGTTGATACCGTCTTCTGCGAATTTATCCTTGTTTGCCTTACGGTGAACCAATACCCGGGTCATGTCCACTTCCATGACAGTCAGAACGCGGGGTGAGGTCAACACCGAATCGACCATGTGAGCTGCAATTTGCCTGCGTATGGAAGTGTGCGGGATCAATTGTCCGGGCATGTCGCTGGGAACGACCACTGCCTTGACAGTTGGCTCAGTTTTTGCTTTTGATTCCACAGCAGGTTGAGGGACGCTCTGGGTTTCTTTCCGGGTGGTAAGATAGGCTTCAACATCTTGCTTGGTTATGCGCCCTCCTGAACCTGTTCCTTCGATCTTGTCAGGGTCAAGTTGGTGCTCGTCGAGCATTTTCTTTACCAGAGGTGAAAGAAAAGAAGATTTCTCAGGAGACTTTTCAGAATTTTCTGTCATAACCGGAGCGTTCTCGAATTCTTCTTGACCTGCAGCAGGTTTGCCAGCCATTCCCTGGAGTGTTTGGTTTTCAGCTTTCTCTGTTGGTCGTTCTATCGTTAATGCAGAAGGTTCTGTCACTTCCAAATTTTCATCGGGGTTCCCGATTATTCCCATACTTTCGCCAACTTTCACGACATTGCCTGCAGGAACATCAATGCGCAGCAGGGTGCCAGCCACCGGGCTTGGGAATTCGGTCATTACCTTGTCGGTCTCGATCTCGAGGATCGATTCCATCTCGCCAACCTGGTCGCCAACTGCTTTGAGCCAGTTGGTAACGGTTAATTCTTCAACGCCTTCTCCGGTTCTGGGGGCGATCAATTTAGTTGCCATTTTTTTCTCCTGTTATGACCATGGGAAAGCGCTTTGAGTTGCTCTCGTGCATGATCTCGTAAACTTTATCGAAAATTGATTCCGCGTTTGGTTTGCTGTAGTAGTCGCCATCAGTCCCGTAAGCCGGGCGATGGGCGGCAGCTGAAAGGGTCTGAGGAGCGGAATCGAGCCACTGCCAGGCTTCCTGACTACTCAAAACTTGTTCCATCATGTAAGCGCTGGTTCCTCCGGGAACATCTTCGTCCACAAAGAGTACACGTGAAGTCTTTTTGATGGATTGTTTGATCATCCCAAATCGATCAAAGGGTAGGAGCGATTGCACATCGATCAGTTCCACATCGATACCAGCCTTCGCAAGCATCTCCACCGCGTTTTCAGCGATGCGAACTGTTGCACCATAGGTGACCAGGGTAAGGTCTTTTCCTTCGCGAAGGATCTCTGGAACACCCAGGGGCAGTTTGAACTCTCCGATGTTGTCGGGCAAACGCTCTTTGAGGCGGTAGCCGTTGAGCACTTCAACCACCAGGGCAGGGTCGTCCCCTTCGATCAGTGTGTTGTAAAAACCAGCTGCCTGGGTCATATTGCGAGGAACCAAAACGTGCATGCCACGCACCAGGTTGATGATGCCTGCCATGGGCGATCCGGAGTGGAAGATACCTTCCAGTCGATGACCGCGTGTGCGCACAATCAACGGCGCTTGCTGCCTGCCAGCTGTACGCCAACGCAGGTTGGACAGGTCGTCAGCCATGATCTGCAGGGCATAAAGCAAGTAATCAAGATACTGAATCTCTGCGATCGGTCGCAGACCGCGCAGCGCTAACCCGATACCTTGCCCAAGGATGGTCGCTTCGCGGATTCCAGTATCCGTCACACGCAATGTGCCGTATTTTTCCTGCATTCCCCGGAAACCCTGGTTCACATCACCGAGGTTGCCGACATCTTCACCAAAGGCGATCATGCGCGGCTCACGAGCGAGCATTTCATCAAAAGTTTTGTTGATTAATTCAAATCCCATAACCAGAGGGGATGTTTCACTGTATTTGGCTGGAATGCCTTTCTCCAACAAAGGTGAATGCTTTGATTCCGAAAACTGGAATTTGTTATAGTAGTTGATTTTCTTCTCTTCAAGCTGCTTGTGCCATGCAGACAGTTCCGACCACGCTTCATTCACATGATCGGAAGTGACGACGAGGGCTTTGTGGACAGCCTCAGCGATATCGCGATTAAGTGGGTCCGGGATGCTCATCAATTTGCTCTCGATATCATTTAATTCTTCAACATGGCTCTGCTTGCTTTGACCTAATTGCTTGATTAATTTACTGGCTTGTTGACGCGAGTCTTTGATCGGGTTTTGGAAAGCTTCCCAGGCGGTTTTTCGAGCCTGTTCAACAATTTGCTTATCTTCAACTTCCCATTGGTCAAACTGCTCGTCAGCTGCAACCCCATGATCCACAAGGTATTGCCTGAAGCGGCGCAAGCTGTCGTGATCCACTTCCCATTCCAGGCGTTCTTTCGACTTATAGCGCTCTTGTGAACCAGAGGTAGAATGCCCCAAGGGTTGAGTAAGGTCGTAGACATGGATCAGCGAGGGGATATGGTACTTCCGGGCGGTCTCTTCTGCCTTGGAATATGCATCCCACAAAGCCGGGAAGTCCCAGGCTTGAACTGTGTAGATGTCATAACCCCGGTCACACTTGTCCGCTGGACACTGGATGCGTTGAAAGCCTTCCAGGATGGAAGATATGTTTTCTTTGACCATCTGGAACTTATTGGGCACCGAAATTCCGTAACCGTCATCATAAATGCTGATGATGGCAGGCGCCTTGAGTACGCCGATTGCATTGACTGCTTCCCAAAAGGGTCCTTCGGCTGTTGAGGCGTTACCAATTGAAACCCAGGTGATCTCATTGCCGTTTTTGCTGAATTTATCAAATTGTTTCAGCTCATCGAGCTGCCTGTAGAGTACTGAGGCATAAGCCAGACCGACAGAGCGGGGCATCTGGCTGGCAGTGGGGGGAGCGTCGGCAGAGGAATTATAACGGTCAGCCTGGCTGAGCCATTCTCCATTCTCATCGATAAGTTGCGTGGCAAAATTACCGTTCATGTTACGTCCCCCGGAATGAGGGTCAAAATTCAGGTCAGCATGCGCGTAGAGTTGTGCAAAGAACTGCTCCAGGTTGAGCAAGTCGAGCGCCATCATCCAGGTTTGATCCCGGTAATATCCGGAACGCCAGTCTCCAGGGCGGAAGTGGTGGGCGATGATGAGCTGGATCAGCTCCTTGCCGTCACCGAAAATACCGAATTTTGCTTTCCCGGTTAAAACCTCACGTCTTCCGATTATGGAAGCCTGTCGAGAGCGATAACCGAGCCGGTAATCGTTAATTAGTTGTTCATTTGTTATGGGCAATTCAGGAATGTTGTCTGACATACGCCTCCGTTTTATTTTTGTTGTTATATAAGATTATATAAAAGCAATGAAGGTAATTCAATTCATTGTATAGAGGTGGAGGTTGGTCTTATGGATTGTTAATGATTTAGCAGGGAGCAGGGATCAGGGAGCAGGGATCAGGGAGCAGGGAACGGCGTTCAGATTATTTGTCGCATTAACCCTTGATCGCACCACCCAGCATACCGCGTATGAAGAAGCGTTGGAAGATGATATAGATCAGAACTGTTGGTAATGCTACAATGATCGCTCCAGCAGCCATAAGCGAGAGGTTGGAGGTGTACTTGCCCTGGAAAAACGCCAAACCAACAGGCAAGGTACGCATCGCCTCGGTCTGCACCATCACCAAAGCCAGCAAAAACTCGTTCCAGGTCCACATAAAAACAAGCACGACCAGGGTGGTAGTGGCAGGTCTGGCTAAGGGCCAAAGGATCTGCCAGAGTGTTTGCCAGCGGTTGCAGCCATCGATCGTGGCCGCATCCATCAGTTCCTTAGGCGCATTTTCGAAAAAAGAAGACATCCAGAGCGTACCGAAAGAAACGCTTAAGCCAATTTGAGGCAAGATCAAAGCCCAGTACGTGTTGCGTAAGCCCAAGGCATCCATCCAGTTATATAGCGGAATTATTACTGCTTCGAATGGCACCATGTAGCCGAGCAGCATGATTGGAAAGAGCAAGTTTCGCCCTGGCATGGGAAGCTGTCCAAAAGCATAGCCGCTCAACGTAGAGAGAAAGACGCTGCTGACGACCACAGCAGTGGTTACGATCACGCTGTTTTTAAAGAAGACATTGAATTTCCCGACTGTCCAGGCTTGTCGGAAGTTTTCCAGGGTCCAGGTTTCTGGCAGGCTAAAAGGCGAGGAGGCGATTTGGGTGTCGGTTTTGAAGGCACTCATCAACATTCCCCAAACCGGAAGCAGGACGATCAGCATAAAAACCGTCAAGACCAGGTAACGGGGCAAAAGCTGCTTCCAATGAACACTCATACTGCCTGCTCTTGCCTGTCGCTCACAAAGCGGCGAATGAGGAATGACAAAACCAAAATGATGATCGACAAAATTGTCGCGATGGCAGCACCGTAGCCGATACGGTTATTGAGAATTGCCGAGCGGTAGATCAAAAAACCAGTGACTAACGTTGAATCCCCCGGACCTCCACGTGTCGTTGAGTAGATCAGGTCAAAAACACGAAGTGCGGCAATCATGGTTGTGATCATTGCTACACCGATTTCCGACTTCAGACCAGGAATCGTGATGTAGAGGAACTGCTTGAATCCATTGGCGCCATCCAAACCGGCAGCTTCGTAATATTCCATGGGAATGCGTTGTATGCCTGCCAGGAAAAGTACCATGCAAAAGCCGTATTGTACCCAGGTGCCAATTGAACCAACTGCCGGCAGGGCATACGTAAAACTGCCCAGCCATGCTTGCCTGAGTTGGTCGAGACCAATAAAGGAGAGAAACTGGTTGATCGGACCGCTGACCGGATTGAACATCCAGCGCCAGATCACGCCGACAACCACCATGCTGATCACCTGGGGCAGAAAATAAAGCGTTCTGAAAAAACTGAAACCTGGGATAGGTTGCCCGGTCAGAAGCGCGGACAGCATGAGTCCGATCAATATGGGAATGATGCTGTAGAAAATGATGAAAACCAGGTTGTTTGTGATCGCCTTCAGGAAGAGCGAATCAGAAAAGAGATTGACGTAGTTTCCGAGACCGATGAAGCTGCGTGCTTCGCTGAAACCATTCCAATCATAAAAGCTGGCTCGAAACGTCTCCAGGATCGGGATAAATGTGAAAAGCAGGTAGATCAACAAGGCAGGCAACAGGTAGAGCAAGCCTTTCCATTTGCTTTCTCCCGGGTACGTATGGTTTCCAGTGGTCATTATGAAATCGAGTCCGCTCACCTGCAGGTGAGCGGACTCTTGATTAATGGGTTACTGCGATCTTTCTTGCAGGTAATTGGCGTAGTCGACTTCCACAGCAGCAGTGAAATCGGCGGGTGTGGTGACACCGCCAAGCAGTTTCTGCAGCTCAGACACCAAAGTGTCATAGAAGGTGGGGGTTGCCCAGTCAATATAATGACCAACAGCGTTGTTATTATTGATTGTTTGCCAGGCTAATAGTGTTTCACCAAACAAATTGTCAGTATCGATCTTGCTGTCTTCCGGCAATGCCATGGCTGGAACCATCCCTGCTTGCGCCCAAAGTTCGGCAGCACGCGGGCTGATCATCCAGTTCAGGTATTCAGCTGCGAGGTCGGCATGTTCGGTGGTCTTGCGAATGGCAAATGGCACACCTACGCCGCCGATCGCCATGGTTGTTTTCCCGCTTAAACCGGGCAGGAGGAAAAAGCCAAATTCCTGGTCAGTTCCGGTCATCAGTTCCGGGGCAAACCAGGAACCAGTGATGGTCATAGCACCTTCTCCAGCTTTGAACAGATTGTTGCTATCATCGTAGCCGATTCCAGTGTAGCCTTCGCTAAAATAACCAGCTTTTGCCCAATCGGATAGGATTCGGGCGGCTTCCTGATTTTCCGGGGTGTCAAATGAGACGTTATTGACGCCATAGGTAAGGTTGTTGATGTAATCCAGGCTGACCAGCAGGTGCTGGATGGCACTGTATTCGTGGATAGCATTCCAGCCGTCCAGCGAACCGAAAGAAATGGGAGTGATGCCAGCAGCTTTGACATCAGCCAGGAGGGTTTCAAAATCTTCAAACGTGGTCGGGACTGACCAGTTGTTGTCCTTGAAAATGCCCTTGTTATAGAAAACGCCGACCACTTCGGCAGTCGGGCTGACGCCGTAGAGGCTGCCCTGACCAAAGGTTTTACCGTCCGAAGTGAAGCTGTTGCGGCTGGCAACGCTGCTGGAAAAAACATTTCCCCAACTGTAAGTCGCAACGTAATCGTCCAACGGCAAGAGGAGACCGGCTTCGACCAGTGCGCCCATATCGCTGCGACCCTGGTTCACCTGGGCAATATCGGGACCATCTGTTTCACCAAGGGCGAGCTTGACCGTCATCTGCAGGTCTGCCAGTACCTTGGTTTCGCGTTCGATCTTGACACCAGCATGAGCGGCTTCAAATTCAGCATTGAGGGTCTCGATCACTTTGCTTTCTTCTTCCCGGTAAAACTGGTCCCAAACCACAAGGGTGGTTTCTTCAGAGGGCTGTTCGGCAGGGGCTTGAACGGTTGGGGTGGTGCAGGCACTTAAAACTAGCACGAATGTGAGCACCAAAATGAGGGGTAAGCGGAATTTCTTCATCATCTCTCCTTTAGAAGATTGGTAATTGAAAATTAACAATAAAGATTATAACCGAGCACCTTATAGGGTGAAAGAAGGTTTATAATCTCCGCCTTTCAGAATTTTAACTGTGCCTACAAATCGTGCTGAACTCTCAACCTATAGAAAACCCCCACGCTCCAACTAATTTTGGCAATGGTATACTATCGAATAATTAACAAGCTTGAGGTGAGTTATGAAAAAAGCGATTATTACGGGAATTACCGGACAGGACGGCTCCTACCTGGCAGAATACCTGCTCAGCATGGGCTACGAAGTGCATGGGATCATCCGCCGTGCCAGCACATTTAATACCAAGCGGATCGATCATCTTTATCGTGATCCTCATGTGGTGAACGGTTCTGCCCGTCTCTTTTTGCATTATGGTGATATGGGCGCAACTGGTGTCTTAGGCGATGTGATCTATGACACCAAACCCGATGAAATTTATCATCTTGCTGCCCAAAGTCACGTGCGCGTTTCTTTTGACATGCCCGAATACACCGGTGATGTAACTGGTCTGGGCACCACTCGCATGCTCGAGGCGGTGCGCCGGCTGGGCAAGGGCACCCGCTTCTACCAGGCTTCCACCAGTGAGCTGTTTGGCTCTGCCAAACCACCTCAGAGCGAAGAAACACCCTTCCACCCGCAAAGTCCTTATGCTGTGGCAAAACTGTATGCATATTGGATGGTCGAGAATTATCGTGATGGCTATGGTATGTACACCGTTAACGGCATCCTTTTCAATCACGAGAGCCCACGCCGTGGAGAAACCTTTGTTACTCGCAAGATTACCCGCGCAGTCGCTGCGATTTTAGCAAAGAAACAAGACAAACTCTTTTTAGGCAATCTTGATTCCAAACGTGACTGGGGTTATGCCCCTGAATTTGTGGAAGCGATGCATAAATTGCTGCAACAGGAAACACCTACCAATTATGTCCTCGGTACCGGTGAATCGCATTCTGTGCGCGACTTTTTGGATGAATCCTTTGGCTATGTTGACCTGGACTGGAAAAAGTACGTTGAAATCGATCCGCGCTATTTCCGCCCGACCGAAGTGGACTACCTGCTGGCAGATCCCAAAAAAGCCAATGAGGATCTCAATTGGAGACCCAAGGTGAAATTCCATGAGTTGGTCAGGATCATGGTCGACGCTGATATGGAGCTGATGGGGCTGAACTGTCCTGGCGAAGGACGAAAGATCATCAACGAAAAGTTTAACGGCTGGCATCGCTGGGATGACCAGGTTATCACGATGGATAAGTAAGGAAAAACACAACTTCCTCTCTTGAGGGTTTTTTATATAAGTAATCGACCCGCTCTTTAGAACCATAAGCCGGGTTCAGCTTTTGAACCTGGCTAAAAGTTAGAATGCAATTCTACTTCTCTATTGCAACGGGGTTTTCTTAAATTCGATCGAAGACAAATCATTCTTCTCGAATCTATTCGTAAACCAAAAACTGGTGTAGAATAAACAGACAGAGTAGTACGTTTGCAGGTACTGACAGAGAAGGGCAGTTGTTGAGAAACCCGCAGTAACCACAAACTGAAGTCGCTGGAGTAAGTTGGAAGAAGAAATCGAAAGATAGTAGACCTTCCCGGGAGAGCCCGATAGCGCTCAACCCAAGCGCGGTCAATGACCGAATTGAGGTGGTACCACGGAAGCAACTTTCGCCCTCTAAACGAGCGAGAGTTTTTTTGTTTAATTAATAGTTTGAGAGGTAATTATGACCGAACTGCCGAAAGCATATGACTTCAAAGAATATGAAGAAAAAATATACCAGATATGGGAAGAAAAGGGCTATTTTAAGCCAACCAACGATCCCAACAAACCCGGGCATGATCCAAGCATCGAGCCTTTCGTGATTGTCATCCCGCCTCCCAATGTGACTGGCGCTCTGCACCTTGGTCACCCCTTGTTTGTGACGACCGAAGACATCATGATCCGCTATCACCGCATGAAGGGTCAGCCTACCTTATGGGTACCGGGTACGGATCATGCCGGCATCGCCACCCAATTGCAGGTGGAGAATTTGCTTCGAAAAGAAGGAACAACCCGCGAAGAGATCGGTCGCGAAGCCTTTGAGCAGCGTGTGTGGCAGTGGAAAGAAAAATATGGTGGCAAGATCATCCACCAGCTCAGGCGATTGGGTGCTTCCTGCGATTGGGATCGGGAACGTTTTACACTAGATGAAGGCTTGTCGCGCGCTGTGAGAGAAGCTTTCGTGCAACTCTATGAAAAAGGACTAGTCTATCAAGGTCCGCGCATGATCAACTGGTCTCCTGGTTTGCAGACTGCTGTTTCAGACCTGGAAGTGGAATACTCGGAAGAGCAAGGCAAGCTGTACTACTTCAAATATATGATCGCTGACGGGTCCGGAGATTTTCTCCCAGTGGCTACCACCAGACCAGAGACCATCCCTGGTGATACTGGCGTGGCTGTGCATCCTGATGATCCGCGTTACGCCCGGTTCATCGGGAAAGATGTGTTTGTACCGATTTTGGGCAGAAAAATCCCCGTGATCGCGGACGAATATGTGACAAAAGAATTTGGAACTGGCGCCCTCAAGATCACTCCCGGGCATGATCCGAATGACTATGAAATCGGTCAACGCCATCACCTGGAATTGATCAACATCATGAACAAAGATGCCACGCTCAACGAGAATTCAGGACCCTATCAGGGCATGGAACGTTTCAAAGCCAGAAAAGCCATTTGGGCTGATATGGAAGCTGCCGGTTTGGTGATCAAGGAAGAACCCTACCTGATGAACGTGCCCCGCTCTCAGCGGGGTGGAGAGATCGTTGAACCTCTGGTTTCAACGCAGTGGTTCGTAAAGATGGACAGCCTGGCAGAAATGGCAGCTGAATCGGTGCGCAAGGGCGAGATCAACTTTGTGCCTGATCGCTTCACCAAGGTTTTCCTGAACTGGATGGATAATATCCAGGACTGGTGTATCAGCCGGCAGTTGTGGTGGGGTCACCGCATCCCGGTCTGGTACTGCCAGAATTGCCACGAAGTAATCGTTTCCCGGGAAGACCCGACCGAATGCACGAAGTGCGGCTCTCATGCCTTGCTTCAGGATCCAGACGTGTTGGACACCTGGTTTTCATCCGGCTTATGGCCGTTCTCAGTGTTTGGCTGGCCTGAAGAAACACCCGATCTCCGCTATTTTTACCCGACCAGCGTGATGGAAACTGGCTATGACATCATCTTCTTCTGGGTTGCCCGAATGGTCATGGACGGACTCTTCTTTACTGGCAAGGCTCCTTTCCATACGGTCTATTTACACGGTATGGTACGTGATGACAAGGGGCAAAAGATGAGTAAGACCAAGAACAACGTCATTGACCCGCTTGTCTTGATGAACGAGTATGGTACTGATGCACTCAGGTTCTCACTCGTGGTAGGCTCCAGCCCTGGTAATGATCAAAACGTGGGCGTTAAAAAAGTGGAGGCGAATCGAAATTTTGCCAACAAAGTCTGGAATATTGGCAGGTTCGTGATCAATGCTGTCAACAGCGCGAATGAGACCATTAAGGCAAAACCTGAATGGACCCTGGCTGATTCCTGGATCTGGGCGCGAACCAAACAGACAGTCAACAGTGTTAACAACCTCTTCGAGAATTACCAGTTTGGCGAAGCTGGCAAGCAAGTGTACGAATTTTTGTGGAATGATTTTGCTGATTGGTACCTGGAAGCTTCAAAACGACAACTGGCGGAAGGCGGTGACCGGGCTGCGTACACTGCCATCATTTTGTCCGATGTGCTTGGTTTGATGCTGCGTCTGCTTCATCCGTTCACCCCCTATGTGACTGAAGCACTTTTCGGTTATCTGAAAGAGGCTTGTGTCAATAATAAAAATATCTTCAACCCTCAACAAGAACTGGCGGAACATCTGATTGTCGCTCCCTGGCCTGAGCGCATGCAACAGGAAGATTGGGAGGACGGCTCGATCAAAGACTTTGAACTGGTCCAGGAGATCGTGCGCGCAATCCGAAACCTTCGCTCAGAATTTAAACTCGAACCAAATAAAGCCATTAACGCGATACTGGTCAGCGAGAGCAAAGCAGATTTCCTGAGTTCAAACAAGAGTTTATTAGTGGATCTGGCTGGATTGGACGAAAATGCGCTTCAAATCTTGCCAGGCAAAACACAGACCGAAGGATTAACAGTTTTGGT
>WOZC01000042.1:14531-26428 GCA_011620465.1 Anaerolineaceae bacterium
TTCATGCAGTAAAAGTGATGCTGAGGAATGGTGCATACCTATCTAAGCGTCAATTCTTTTCTTCTCCAAACTGATAATGCGTTTGAGTACGGTTAAGGAAACCGCATAAGTTGAATCCATTCCAAAATAAGAAAGAGCTCCAGCACCAAGGTTCTTTCCTTTTGTATAGGGAGTGTCAGAAACATAGTGCATGATCCCCAGATCGAAAGAAAGTTTATTCAGGTTTACGATCTGGTTTACCGGATATCGTTGCGGGCGCGAGAGTTCGTATACTGCTGAAAGGTAGGGTCCGGCTTCCATTTCAATATCGGTATAGCCTTCCCGGTAGATGACATCCATAATGTTCTTATTCTGCAAAAACGTTCCCATCACTGTAACAGCTTTCTGATTGTCCAGCACTGTTCCAAAAGTCAGGTTAGGGGCAACATCTTTCGCGCTGAAATTATTGGCGAAAATGTATGTGTTATGGGAGTGTTCGTCATAAACCACTTCTGGAATGATCACATCTCCGCGAACGCCGTTCAGGCTGGCAGCTTTGCCCATGATGTAGATTCCGAGAATCTCGGATACACTTTCGGCGGTTTTAGTCAGCAGGTTGTAGGCGGCGTAGCCCAGAGGGTAATCGATATTCAAGATAACCGCATTACTCTTTGCCAGGAAATCAAGCGCGCCGTTACAGCTATTGGGGATGAGACGACGGTCTATAGTACAAGGGTCGAGCTTGTCAAGCTCGATAATATTGGCTTCCACATCGAAGGAATGTTTGCTTGGGATACGATTGATACCCCGCAATTTTTCGAATTGCAATTGGTCATCAATGAGATGTGTTCCTGCTTCTGTGCTCAGGTACTTCTTCATCGCGTAATAGTAAAAGTTTTCTGGGTTTGATTGAGTCTCTTGCTGGTTCATTTCTTCCCACTCAGCCTGAAGAGTTGGTTCATTGCCATAAATGTACTCTAAAAGTTGTTCCTTCTTTCCTTGTGCGTATCCGGAAAGGAGGTTGGTCAGGCTGTGGGTGTTGGAAGAGACAAAATAGACTGGTCGATCGATCAATTGAAGGGCTTGTTCCTCGATGTTGTTCCACCAGTTCACAGTTGCACGGCGGTAATCGTTTAAGGAGCCACTGAGCAATTGAATCGTTAAATCGGCTCTGCGTGCTCTGAAAATCTTCATTGTCTCGGTAAACTGATCTCCCAGGACTGTGTACAGACGGGCGAGGTCATCTTGGGAGAGATGCAAGTGATCACCAAGCTGCCTGAAGGCATTCGGGTTTGAGGGGAGGGCTTCATCCAGGAGGGCGGAGTCGAATGTGTTGAGTAAAAAGTGCAGTTTGGTCCATTCGATTTGAAGTGCAGTCAGGCAGGGAACAACATCATCGATATCCGAACGGGAAGCTATGTAACATGCTAATCTTTCGTTGCCATCATAAAAGCACTTTCTGCGGCGGGCTTTGGCGGAGACTTCCTGCCAGGACTCGATGTTCGGGTAGCCGTATTCAGCGAAACTGCTCGCCGATTGTCCCAAGATGACCTTGTTCACCCTGGTGATAATTGAAGGCAGACGCAAGAGCGTATAGATGAGGGCGGACGTGTCAGGTTGGTCGCCAAGAGCATGCATGTGTAATGAAGAATCCATGCCTGCATGCACACCTTCGAGTGTACGGATGTTTACTTCGTTGGTTGAACGCAGCAAGGAGTAGATTGTGCGCAGGTAGAGATCGATTTCTTCAGAGGAGCGGATTGGTACAGTTCTTTCCATTGTTTTTGCCTTCGATATTGTTTGAAAAATTTTATCACTTAGTTCCCGGGCGCGCGCTTAGGTATAAAGGTGGGGTTGACAAATGACTGACCAGAAAAGAGATCGGTTCGAAAAAGAGGCTCGCTATGAAGGATTTTTTTCATCATTACGAATCACTTTACCAATTGAGCTCAAGGGATATGCTTTCGGTAATTTGGCAAAATGACCAAGCACTCTGGTATTTCCTACATTTACATGACGTGACAAAGAGAGATCGCTTCGCAAAAGAGGCTCGCGATGACGGATCATTCTTCGTCATCACTCGAATTGATGAGTGCAATTTTCTTAGCTTTAGCCTGAGTCTCACGTATAATTGAGCCCAGGAGACACCAGATGCTTTACCTTGTAGCAACCCCCATCGGAAATTTAGGTGACATGACATTTCGTGCGGTCGAGGTTTTGAAGAGTGTTGACCTGATCGCCAGCGAAGACTCCCGCAAGACAAGCGTGCTGCTAAAACACTACGACATCTCCAAACCGCAAACTGCATTGAACAACTTCAACGAAAGAAAAGTGGTCCCAAAACTGTTGGAAAGACTGGAACGAGGAGAGACGATCGCCCTGGTGACCGATGCCGGTACGCCGGGGATATCCGATCCTGGCTATCTTCTTACACATGAGGCAATGCAGGCAGGCATCGAGGTACAGTCCATTCCTGGTCCTTCAGCGGTCATCATGGCACTCACCCTGGCAGACCTCCCACTGCATTCTTTTACATTCAAGGGCTTTCCACCCAATAAGGAAGGTCCTCGCAAGCGTTTTATCGCCATGGAGGCTGATTCTACTCATACATTGGTTTTTTACGAAAGTCCTTATCGCTTATTAGCTTTCCTGAAGAATTGCCTGGAAGTTCTCGGTGACCGCCAGGCTGTGGTTGCCAACGACCTGACCAAGAAATTCGAAACCCACTATCGCGGCACACTCTCTCAAATCATAGAAAAACTCACCTCCGAAACAATCCGGGGAGAGTTTGTGATCAGTATTGAAGGGGTGCGGAAAGAAAAAACTAAAACGACAGCGGGGTCAGATCTTTAAGATCTGAGTACATGTCAACTCCCTCAACTTTTTTCAATCTTTTGGTGACCCAATAGGTAACCGGTGTGAAGAGTGCTTCAATGGCAACCTTGAAGATGTAGTTGGTCAGGGTCAGGGTCCAGAACAACTCCCAGGGGAAAACGCCTGTAAGTGAAGCAATAGCAATAAAAATCGCCGAATCGAGGAATTCACCAACAATCGTGCTGCCGATGGTGCGCATCCATAAATGTTTCCCATTGGTCAGCCTCTTCATTACTGCCATGATCACTGAGTTCGCAAACGAACCGATCAGGTAACCCAAGACACTGGCTAAAACGATCCCGCCAAAGCTGATGCCTCCCAAAACAGCCTCGAAAGCTTCCTGACCTACGGATTCCTGCCAGAGTGTTTCGCCAGGCAGCACCCGAATCAGCCAGAACATAACAAAAGCGAACAGCAAAGCTCCGAAACCGATCCAGATTACCCGACGATTGCGTGAATAACCATAGACTTCCGTGAGGACATCACCAAAAATATAGGCAAAAGGGAAAAACACGGTGCCGGCGTCAAATGCAAGCGGTATGTTGCCAATCGAGATACCCCAATCGATGATTTTGGCTGAAGAGGCAAAATTGCTCAAGATTAGGATCACCGTAAACGCAACAGTCACCAGGTCCAGGTATTTGAATTGAAGGACTTGGTTTTCATCAATTTTAATTTTTGATTCCATGATGAATATTCTATACTACAATTCAGGATAAATGCAGACAATAAGAAACAGACTGGAGTGAAAATGGGTTTGATTGTTGGACTGGATATCGGTGGGACGACTACGAAAATCATCGGCTACGAGAATGGCAATCTGTTTGGTTTCGTCAGGGTGAAAGCCAGCGATCCCTTCACTTCTGCAAGCGGTGGATTAGGGAAGTTCCTGAACGTGATTGGCAAAGACTTGAGCGATGTTGAAGAAATCCATGCTACCGGAGTAGGTGCATCCCAGTTGAGCGGAGATATCTTTGGCTGCTCAACTCAAATCGTTCCTGAGTTTGATTGTGTTGGTTTAGGCGGACTTTACCTGGCTGGTCTGAAAGAAGCCATTGTTGTCAGCATGGGCACCGGTACCTCGATCGTAGCTGCCAGGGCTAAACAGGTGGAGCATATTATCGGCACAGGGGTTGGTGGAGGCACGCTGCAAGGTTTGGCTGAACGAATGCTCAATGTCAAAGATTTTGAGACGATTTCAGCCCTGGCAGACCAGGGAGACCTGAGTATGGTCGATCTGACGATCGGCGATATCACGACGCAAGACATTCCGGGTCTGACCCCGGATGCCACTGCCTCGAATTTTGGTAAACTGGAAGATTTAGCCCGGTCTGAAGATATCGCTGCTGGGATCGTGAACCTGGTTTTTCAGTCGGTCGGAACCGCCTCGGTGCTTGCTGCCAGGTTGCAAAGTCTTGACCATATTGTGATCACAGGGAATCTCTCTCAACTGCCCTTTGGGGAAACCATTCTTGATGGTTTTTCCAGACTATACAATGTAAGCTTCTATATCCCGGAACATGCTGAATTCGCGACAGCCATCGGGGCAAGCTTGATCGAAGGTAAACGACTTAACTGCTAATCCTTAACTTATCAGGTAAAATCGAGCTATGGAAAGATTCTTCTTATATCCAGATCAAATTGTTGAGGGGTTTGTTACTTTTCCTGAAGATTTGTCCAGACAGATTCGCAAGGTGTTACGACTTGACATCAAGAAGAATGCTGTGACTGTACTCGATAATTCAGGTTGGGAATATCTTGTTCAGTTAGATGGAACGACGGGTAACCAGGTAATTGGACATATTATGGACAAGCAAAAGGGTCGTGAAGAGCCGTTCGTCAAACTCAACCTCGCTTATAGCTTAGCCCGGCGGGAAAAAATCGAATGGATCGTGCAAAAGGGAACCGAGCTTGGAATTGCCAGCTTTTACCCCTATGTTTCTTCCCGCTCATTGGTGCAAGACCTGAAAGCCAATCGAGCCCGGCAGGAAAGGCTGGAATCGATCGCACGGGAAGCATCAGAGCAAAGCCTGCGTGCAAAATTACCGGTCATATTGCCAGTTACAACTTATGAAGATATGCTCAAAAATACTGCCAACCATGACCTAAAATTGATTGCCTGGGAGGGCACAGCAATCGTACAGCGGATTGGCACAGCGACACTGCAGCCGCTGATCGGTGCTGAGCAGAAATCACTGGTTCTTTTGATTGGACCGGAAGGTGGTTTCAGCGCTGAAGAAGTGAAATTGGCTGAGGAGCATGGTTT
This sequence comes from Anaerolineaceae bacterium, assembly GCA_011620465.1. GTDB lineage: Bacteria > Chloroflexota > Anaerolineae > Anaerolineales > Anaerolineaceae > Mesolinea. The sequence goes on from WOZC01000042.1 coordinate 19,651, forward strand.
TCAGCAGGTTTCTTTCGGAAATAGCATTTTACGAATGGAAACAGCCTGTGTTGCCGGCAGCGCCATTCTAAGAAATTTGGTTGATAGTTTGATGGGGTAGCGTACCCTGAGGTTCATCAAAGTATATTATGGGGGAATCTGGTTTACCATTGCTTCAACGGCTGAGATGCCGATTGGGGAGTAAATTACGCAAACGTTTGCTCGAATACTTCGCTGCGCCGAGGTTGTTACGTTCGCCATCCCGCATCGCGATAACTGCCCCGGGCTTGATCCCAGCGGGGTCGATACCGCGGATATCAAAGCCCTTCATCCATTGGTCCGCCAGGTTTTCTGGCATCTGCCAAATGTTGCGGGAAAATTTGGTACCAAAACGCAAGACAAACTCGACACTGACATCGAATTGATCGCGAATGAAGCGACCTAAAGGCATTCCGATGGCGTTGTAGGGAAGGCTAGAGAACTTGTTCAAGTATTCGCTTGGTAACAGCTGAATTGCATCCATCTTTCGCATAGGAACCAAGTTGAATTCTTGGAGCAGACTGCTGAAATCCATACCGTAGGTTTCCAGGAAGATGTCGATCAACTCCTGGTACAGCCTGGTAGATAACGCACTGAAGCCTGTGGAGGCAAAATCCCTGGAAGGCGGATCAATTCGGTCGCTTGGTATGGGATTGTCCTTGACGAGCTTGCCAGCAAAGAACCCATTGGTTTGAAAAACAAAAGGCCAGATCCTCAAACAGTGAATTACATCAGGATGGTAGCTTTGCCCTTCAAACTCAGTCAACCCGGAGACGTTGAATTTTTGGGCAGTAGCAGGATCGACGTGGAAAGAACCCGGGTAAGCTTCCAACAACGCTGAAACGACGGCTTCGTCTTCCTCAGGGGCAAGTGTGCAGGTGGAATACACCAGTTCACCACCGGTTTTCAGTGCTTTGGCAGCTGAAAACAGCATGGCTTCCTGGCGGCTGGCTAAGCGACCGCGCTCATCCACCGTGATCGGGCGGTGAGGATGGCTGGAGGATGTTCTCAAACTCTGCATACTGCAAGGGGCATCCAACAAAATCTGGTCGAAGGTTTCAGGGAACCAATCTCCCCAGCGTTCTCCCGGGTAGTTGGTGATTGTATAGTTAATGGCTCCCCAGGTTTGCAGCACAGTACGCAGTGCTGACAAACGCGACGAGGCAGAATCGTTGGCGATCACGAAATCCCGGTCACATGATGCGTCGATCATCTGGGTCGTTTTGCCACCGGGTGAGGCAGCCATGTCCAGTTTTACCAGCGGTTTTTCTGATGGGCTGAAAAGCGAAACCGGCAGGATGGAAGCTGCGTCTTGAATGTAATATTGACCCAGCTGGAACTCCCGTGTTTGGCTTGGTGAAATCAAGGCATCCAAAACCTGCGATGAATCAGCAGAGTATGGAAGAACTTTTGGGCTCCAAACATACTTCTTGCTGAGGTATTCCAGGCGTTCCGGGGAGGGTGCCTCCGTTTTCAGCAAGTTCAGGCGTACGGCAGATGGGGCGATTTGCTCCGATTCACCCAAGAGGGCGGCGTATTGAGCATCATCCAGGTAAGGCTGATAGCGCTGCACGGAAGAGATGAATTCCTCACTCGGGCTCATTGAGCAGCCTCCTTTTGGATGAAAAAGAGTAGTTCATTGCCAACCAGGCGCACCTCTTGCTGCCAATTCGTCCCTTCCAGCACTTTCCCGACCAGGTGGCGGTGGGTTTTTTCCAGGGAGTGATGACCTTTCAAGTCCATGGCAGGCAGACTGAGGACAATGATGGCAACATTGAGACTTTCCAGTAAAATGTGGGTTGAACCAGGCTGGCGTTTCTCGAACCTATGGGCTTCTTTGAAGAAAAAGGCGCAATCCGCTCTTTCGACGGGAGGATGGAGCAGAATATCCTGTTGGATGGCATGGCAATTTGGATATTTTAGGGCAAAGAAGGTTTGCAGGTAGAGCACACGGGGGCTGTTAATGTCGTAGGCTTTGAATATTGCCCCAGGCGCGAGCTTTATCCAGGGCAAGCAGAGTGGATCCAGCGCGCAAGCCAGATCCAATACGCTTGCAGGCTTGCCGATGACTTCATGAATAGTGTCAAAAAACAATTCCAGGTGGGGAATTCGCTCCCGGGTGGAGTCGTGTTTTGCCATCATTTTCAGGCAATAAGCTTTGAGATCTCCTGGTTCTTCGAGCGCAGGTGAGTTTGCATTCAGATACCGAATTTCCTCGTCATAATCGATACTCTCGAGGTAGGGTGCGATGACATTATGCAAAGCTTTCCGAAAATTCGTCTTCAACTCAGCCAGGTTCTTCGAGTTTGGTAGATTAACTGTGATCAAATCCCGCAAGACTTCTTCCGGCAAATCCAACTCGCGATATTTACGCGAGCTTTGTACCGCTTGGATCAGCTTATCGATTTCATTATCAGTGGGTGTGTTCATCGGCTCAGCAGGTAGACTGTTTCATTCGTGAAATCGAAGGAGTGGATCTTAAGATTCTTGCCCGCTGTCAGACGTTCAAAATGCTCGGAGTAGGTCTGCTTCATCCCCTTGGAGCGTCCGCCCAGACTTTTGGAGGGATAAGAGATCAGGAGGTGGTCTGCATTGACTTGTTCCAACAGACGCGCAGAGGTTTTTGGGTCAACCTGGTCAAGGATAGGCAGAAGTTTCAACAAAAACGCCACTTGAACCCTTTGCTGTGGGACCGATTGGAGCAGATTGCAGGTAAAAGCGCCTCCGGTTTGCCCGACGAGCGGGAAGTAAACATTCAGGAAACCCACCAAAGGATCAACGACATCACAGGCTGTGTAAGTGCAGTCCTTTTCAAGCTGCATCCAGGGAATAGCCAGCGGGTTGAGTCCACAAGCGAGGTCCAGTACTGAACTAACCGGGGCAATAGGTGCCAGGCAGGTGCGGAAGAAGGATTCGAGGAAGGGCAGGCGTTCCTGAGTGGAAGCGTGCAGCTTCATCATCCGCTTGCAAGTTTCTTTGAATAGCTCGAAATCATCAGTAGGTAAGGATTTGAAAAAATCAATCCACTTCGCGTAGTCTAATTTTGGCGTTAGAAATGCACCGGTCAAACGGTGCAGGCGAGTACGGGTTGTTTTGAGTGCGTCGCGCCAGTTTCTTTGTTTTGCCAATTCTTCAAGGGCGATTTGCCGGACAAGACATGAGTCCAGTTGGGAATACTTAGCGCCTTCCTGAACTTTTGCGACAAATTCGTCAATATCTTCGTCTTCAAGCATGGCTTTCCTTCAAGTCGTCGATGACGCGAGTCATGAAACGCAGATTATGCATGGTAGCCAGGCGAAAATAGGAAGGATCGCGCATTTTAAAGAGGTGGTAGAGGTAACCCAGGCTGTAATCCTGGCAACAGGGGCAGTCGCAGCCAACTTCGATAGGGTTAGGATCGCGGATGAAATTTTCCGTGTTGATGTAAGTAAATTTCAACCATCCTGGTGGTGTATCCGGGGTCAGTTTTATGCCGTCTTTTCGGTAAAGGCGTCCATGGCGGGCATCTCGGGTGGGCAAGGCGCTGTCAAACATTTCGTACCCGATTTTACAGGCGGTCACGATACTTTCGGGGTGCCCAATGCCTAAAGCATGGATCGGGAATTCACCTGGAACAAGCGATCGGACGAGTTCGAGAATATCAGTGATCAGGTTGGATTCATCGTCCAACGGCCAACCGCCAAAACCAAAACCGTCAAATCCTATCTCGAGAAGAGCTTCCGCGCACTGTATACGTAAATCAGTCTCAGCTCCGCCCTGAATCACGCCGAAAATCAATGGACGATCGCTTTCAGCAATTTTTCGGGAGTCCATCTGCTGGAGGTAGGTCTGTTTGGCAATTTTTGCCCAGGCAATTGTACGTTCGACCGACAATTTTTGTTCTTCGTAACTGGCGTTGATATGGGTGCAATCATCCAGGCAGATCAATATGTCCGAACCGTAACCAAACTGGAGCTGGATGCTCTTTTCGGGTGTTAGATTAAGCTTGCGGTCCGAATTTTCGGGTCGGAAGAGAATGCCTTTTGTTGTCAGGCTGCCAAATTTAGGGTTTTGCCGGATCAGAGAGTAGGCCTGGAAACCGCCAGAATCGGTCATGATTGGACCGGTCCAGTCTGACATTTTGTGCAGTCCACCCAAAGACTGGATGATGGTGGACCCTGGTTTTTGCATCAGGTGGAAAGCGTTCATCATCAGCATTGGCAGACCCACCTGGCGTAGATCCTGGCTGGTGAGACTGCGGACGTAACCGTAAGTCGCATCGGGCATGAAAACTGGCAACCTGACCTGCTTATCGCGGACTTGAAGAGAGCGTGGTGGAATTATGCTCGCCTCCGCTGAGTCTTTTCAATGATAAGGATGAACTCGGCTTTGCGCTGCTGGACTTTTGCCTGGATTTCCTGCACTTCTCCGATGTAGATTCGCTCGCTCGGCAGGGTCAGATCAGTCGCCAGGAAAACAACCTGCTTCTTTCCGAAGGCATTGGATACTTCTTCAAGCAATTTCGCCATTCGATATGGTGTGTCCATCAGGATCAATGCCTCTTCAGAGTTACTGTGTCGTTGAAGAACCAGTTTTCGCTGTTCAGTTTGCGGTGGTAAAAAACCCAGGAAATGAAATTGTCGCAAGTCAAAGGGGCAGACCGAAATCGCGGTCATCAATGAAGATGGACCGGAAACCGGCACGACGGGGATATTAGACCCATACATGATTTCGAGCAATTTTCGACCAGGGTCCGAGAAAACTGGTGTACCGCAGTCGGAGATCAGGGCAAGGTTTTGACCATCCATCAATTTCAACAAAACCTGTTCTACCATTTCTGCTTCGTTGTGTTCATTCAGTTCCAGCAAAGGCTTGGAAATTTCCAACCCCTTCAGAAGGCGAGACGCAACTTTTCGCTCTTCACAGATGATCATATCCACTTGCGAAAGCACTTCGATCGCCCGAGAGGTGATTTCACCCGTGTGACCAATGGGGGTAGCAACAACAAATAAGGTTCCTTTGTTTTCTGGCATGGGTATCCTGCTTTCTATTCTGAGATTATAAAGCATGCTTGGTGTCCTGGGCGCTGCTGATGATAGAGAACGCCTTATTATCTGCCGCATCATGCCAATTCTGCACGCATCCAGAAAATGAGTTTGTGGCATAATAAGAACCATTAAACGGAGCCCTATGAAAAATTTAAGTCGACTTACTAAAGTATCACTTTTGCTGGCAGTTTTATTTGGGATCGATAAGATCCTGGGTGTGGCAAGGCAAATGATCATTTCCCGACAGTTCGGTTTGTCGGCTGAGTTGGATGTTTTTAACGCAGCCAACAACCTTCCAGATATGCTTTTCATGCTCATCTCTGGTGGAGCTCTGGCGATCGCATTTATCCCCATTCTTTCTGAAGTCCTGACTCAAAAAGGGCGGGAGAAAGCCTGGTCGCTCTTTTCCAATGTTCTCAACATCGCATTTATTATTACTGCAGTTGCGGCAATCGTTGTTGCCATAATGGCAAGACCCCTCATTACAAACGAACTTGGCATTGCCCCGGGCTTTACGGCTGCCCAGACCGATGCAACCGTTCGTTTATTACGCCTGAACCTCATTTCCACACTTATATTTTCGTTGAGCGGCTTGGTGATGGCTGGGTTGCAAGCTAATCAACATTTTCTTTTCCCGGCTCTCGCTCCCATCCTCTACGACCTGGGTCAAATTTTTGGGGCAGTCTTTTTAGCTCCAACAGAAGGTTACAGGATTGGCAGCATAACCCTGCCAGCCTTTGGATTAGGGATTGATGGTTTGGTTTATGGCGTCATAATCGGTGCTGCCTTACACTTGCTCATCCAGATACCCGGCTTGGTCAAGTATCATTTCAAGTGGAGCCCCAAAATCGACATTCATGATCCGGAAATCCGAAAGGTATTCCGCATGATGGCACCCCGCCTGATCAGCATGTTTTGTATCCAGATGATTTTTCTGGCACAAGACAATTTCGCTTCAAGGCTTGAGACTGGCTCCGTCACCGCGCTGACCTATGGTTGGTGGATAATGCAGGTACCGCAGACCTTGCTCGGTACTTCGATCGCGACTGCAATTTTACCAACGCTTTCTGAACTGTTCAGTAGTGAGCGCTTTGATGAGCTGAAGGAAAAAATTGAACGCGCAGGCAAGGTGATGCTTGCCTTAACCATACCAGTGGCAATCATCGCCGGTGTAGTTTTGCAGCCCGCCATTCAAGCCTTCCTGGGTTTGGATGCGGTTGATACCGCCCGCGTGGTTGATGTTTCCCGGATATTCTTGATCGGTATTGTGGGTCATTCGGTGGTTGAACTGTTTGTGCGCAGTTTCTATGCTTTACAAAAGCCCAAGTATCCCCTTATGGGAGCCGTGGCAACCCTGGTTCTTTTTATCTTACTCAGCCTGGTGTTGTCGCCGGCTCTGCAAGCCAGAGGAATCGCAGCTGCAAACACACTTTCCTATTCTTTACAGGCAATACTCCTATTGGTTCTTATAAATCCCCAGCTGGTATCCAAACTCAAAATTTCAAAATCCTTTTTGCTGGCTTTGCTTGGCGCCGCGCTTGGTGGTGGAGCTGCTTTTACCGTTCTCAATTTTGCTCCACGCATCTCAGGAACATTGATCGGAGCAGTGGCTGGAGGTATCCTGGGGCTGCTGGTTGCCGGCGTAGTTATCCGCAAAGATTTGATTCAGCTGCAGCAGTTGTAAAATCAAAAAACCGGAGCAAACCTCCGGTTTTTCGTGGGCTGGGATTGGA
>WOZC01000042.1:26528-30186 GCA_011620465.1 Anaerolineaceae bacterium
TTGTAAAATCAAAAAACCGGAGCAAACCTCCGGTTTTTCGTGGGCTGGGATTGGACAGTTAAGCCCACATCCAAGTTCACGAGATTCATTGTCCAATCTCGGCTTACGGAGAAAGATTGCCGGATTTGACGGCTAAAGTCCTATCGAAAATAATGAGATTCTTTGTCCAATCCTGGCTTACTAAACTCGGCCTGGAAAACAACCCACAATCAAGCCTTGCTGCCGAACAAATCGTATGGACCGACACCTTCGATTGTCACTGGCGTAAGATCACCAACGGAAGCGAGACCGTTCGCCACCACCAATCCATCAATTTCAGGAGCATCGCGGTAACTGCGACCGATGAGGACTTCTTGCTCTTTATCCACTCCTTCAACCAGGATATCCAACGTCTTGCCTATCAGCGCTTGTTTTTTCTCCAAGGCTAATCGTGATTGCAATTCCATCAATTTCTCCCGACGGATTTCTTTTACTTCCTGGCTGATAGGATCACCAAGGCTTTCAGCAAAGGTGCCAACCTCCGGTGAGTAGGTAAATACCCCCATATTGTCGAACTGCATTTCCTCCACAAACCGGTACAGTTGCTGGAAGCGCTCTTCAGTCTCTGTTGGAAAGCCGACAATTAACGTTGTCCTTACCACCAGATCAGGGATACGCGAGCGCATGGTTTGGATCGTGCGTCTCACCGAATCGACATCAGACGGACGACGCATACTCCTCAAAACCTCGGGACTGGCATGCTGCAATGGAATGTCGAGGTAAGGTAAAAGCTGTTTTGAGTTTGCCATCAGGTCGATCAGGTTATCCGATATCATGCCCGGGTAAGTGTAGAGCAGGCGCAACCAAGGAACTTCCGGTATTTCAGGTAAAAGCTTCTGCAGAAACACGAACAAGCCATCCTGCTCATTCCGATCTGCACCATAAGCGGTCACATCCTGGGCGATCAGGTTGATCTCGTTCACCCCAGCCTCCTGCAAGAAAAGTGCATCCCGCAAAATGTCTTCCACAGGTCGGCTGACAAGGCTGCCCTTAATGCCCGGGATTGCGCAAAAGGCGCAGGAACGGTGACAGCCATCAGCAATTTTCAAGTAACTGCTTCCACCCTGGATGGTGGTATAGGAAGCACCAGCAGCATATTGAAGGGCGGGATAGTCCAGGTAGGGACTGACCTTACCTTGCCCTGCCAGTGCACGGACGAGAGGAACAATATCTTCCAGCCGCCGGGTGCCGATCAGACCGTCGATTCCAGGGTGGGCTATCAGCAGGTTTTCGCGCCATCTCTCCGATAAACATCCCGTCACAATCAGTTTTTGCCTGGATTTTTTCAAGCCAGCCACTTCGCGAATGGTATCCAGGGATTCCTGGCGGGCATCGTGAATGAATCCACAGGTGTTGACCAGGACAAATTCAGCTTGGTCGGGTGAATCCGCGTAAGTTAATCCTTCTGCTTCCAGTAACTGAGCCAGGACATTGGAATCGACCAGGTTTTTTGCGCAGCCCAAGCTGATGAGATGAAACGTGTTCTTTTTCATTGTTTCCTATTGATGAGCGTTTATGGGTTTTCTTCTGTATCGAGGATGGAGAGCTCAGTCATACCCTCAGCGGTGAATAGCAGCCTGGCAGGGGTCCCAAGAGTATCAGAGATTGGATCGATTGATTGCTGGTTGAAGATTATCTCAATGGCTGATACATTGCCAGCCTCTAATTGAATTTCATCATCACCGGTGTAAGTCAGAACGTTTCCAGCCAACTGCCTTCCCTGAAAGATCACATCGCCATCCGATGTCACTTTCAACCAGACATTTTGACGGATCAGCAGAACAATTTCCAGGTTGGAATCTGTTTCAGAGCCAGTAAAAAATGGTGTTGCAGTTGGCAGTACCTGGGCGGATTCCTCCGTAACTGTAGGTTCGATTTCAGTGGGAACCCCGGTAGGTTCAGAAAGTAAAATCTCTGCCACTGCTGGCAGCGTAGCCGTGACACCCAGTTCACTTTCAAAGAAAGTCATGCGCGAGATGCCCCAAATGAGGAACCCTACAATCCCCAGGATCATCAGGCTGCCAAAAAATAAATCGAGGGTGAAAAAGCGCTTCAGGTTTACCAGGAAGGGTGGAAGAACCCTGGGCATGCGGACGCGGCGTGATTTGGCTGTGTTTTTTTCTAATCGGCGTTTTTGGATCGCTTCAGCATGCCGGATCATGATCCCAGCTACATCCAGGTTCAGGAAATGGGCGTAGGACTGAAGGTGACCTTTGTACTGCATCGGGTTGGCAAAGGCATCCAGGTCACCTCGTTCGATACTGCGCAGTTGATCACTAGGGATGTGTGTTTCTTCTTCAATGACATCCCAGGTGATGTTGAGATAGCGTCTGCGGGCTGCCAGCTCCCGTCCAATTGCCATCAATGCTTCCGTTGATTCTGTTACCACCTCGCTGCTCTCCGTGGTCGTGATCGGCTCACTTGTTTCAACAGGTTTATCCGCGGAAACAGGCGCAGGTTGGGGAATTGGCTTGGAAACCTTGCCTGCCTTCTTTTTTACTTTTTCGGTAACAGGTGCTGGTTTTTCTGGGAGATCAATCGCTGGCTTTTCCGGCTCGTTCTGTGTTTCTTCGAAGGCTTGTTCTTCCAACCCCAAGAAAGCTGTATAAAGCTTCAGAAAACCCTTGGTTTGGGTGGTTGAACTGAGTTCAGAATATTCCTCATTTTCCAGATCCTGCAAGAGCGCCAGTCGGATACGCGTTGCTGTAGCAACCTGTTCCAGCGAGATGTTGCGTTCTTCCCGAATTTTCTTGAGTTGAGAACCTGAATATGTCATGATAGATGATTCTAACAAAAAAATAGCCTGCTGATTTTTCTCAGCAGGCTGCTACCCTTTTTTTTCCGGAATACTAATCTTCGATTACTCAGTTTCGGAAGTTTCGTCTTCAACTTCTTCAATCTCGACGTATTCTTCCTCAACTGCTGGAACAAAGACTTCACCTTCACGGTGAACGACAACACGGATCTCAGGAACCAGGTCGAGCGTCAGGCTAACCGGGATCATGTATTCACCCAGGTTGCGGATTGGCTCAGTGACCAGTTGATTGCGTTCCAAATCAATACCTTTTTCAGCTTTGATGCGGTCAGCAATTGCCTGGGCGGAAACGGAACCGTAGAGTTTGCCAGTTTCGCCGGCTTTGACCGGGAAGAAGAGCTCCAGCTTAGAGAGCACATCTGCAACGCTTTTTAATTCCACATTGAGTGCGGCGCGGCGTTCGGTGGCTCGTTTGGCGATCGATTCTGCGACCTTGGCTGAATTTTCGGTGGCGGGAATGGCTAAACCCTGGTGGATGAGGTAGTTACGGCCATAACCATTGGCGACTTTCTTGATATCGCCGGCGCGGCCTAATTTATAAACGTCCTTAATCAGTAAAACTTTCATTTCTAGCCCTTTCTGTGCTAAGTGATTTTTTCGATGGATGAAGGGTACAACATCCAAGCCGGTCAATATTACCATAAAATACAATTTGCAAAAGGATGAATTTTCTAAACGATTTACATCGGGCTAGAAACCTTTGCAGATATTACATATACTGTTTTTTACTGTTTTTTTTACTGTTTTTTCTGTTTTTTCACCGCTTAGGGATTCAATCAGGTATACTTAATTTGTTAACCATTA
>WOZC01000002.1 GCA_011620465.1 Anaerolineaceae bacterium
GCAAGGCCACTTCCGATACCAATTGGTTGTTTCTTCCTAATAATGCCAGGTTTTGCTCCGGCGCTAATGCATTTTCAAGACTAAACTCTCCGAATAACTCGAGTTTTGCCGAAATAATTCTGATTGCCGCTCCGTCAACTTTTTGCGCAAAAAACCTGTCTTCGTTGTACTTTTGCACAAAGAATTGATGAGTTCGCAAAATGCCCTCGTATGCCGTGGCATCTACTGAAGACCTGAAATCATCAAGGAATAAGAGGTCATTTCCCGCCATGAACGATGTGCGAGCAATTGTCAGGATGTCAAAGTTCTGGCCGGTCGAATCGAAGAAGAAACGCACTGCTGGGCTGCCCAGGCTGTCGCTCATTGTCAGTCCGCCGGCTTGGCGCCACTCCCGTATACCTTCAACGCCGAGCAATTGCTCCAGGCTGGTCGAGTCAAAGCTGATAGGTTTGGTGCTCGGTTGCAGATTCCCTTGAAAGCCGTCGTAACGAATGTGCGATACTTGAAAACCTTCTGGTTGCGAGCTTTCTGCACCGAGGGTCAAGGCCTGAAAGGGTACCAGATCCGTGTTTTGTAATTCCTCAAGTGTTTTTTGCACTGATGAGATCTCGCTGAGAGGCGGCCGATCAGCCGCACCCAGACCCGGGAAGTGGCCAGCGAACACGGTCATTTTGTCTTCACTGCCAGTATGCAATCCTTCCGTGAATGCTTTGCCCATCTCCCCTACCCAATAGGAGTTGCCTCCAAAACTATTCGTTCCAGCAATCGCTGCCACCTGGCTCTGATCGCTCTCAACTACATCCAGGTTTGGGCCGATAAAGAGATTAATCCCAATAGCGCGCAGCTCGCTCCCAAGAATCTCACCCGCTTGTTTTGCCAGATCCGGTGACCACGTGGCCCCCAGGGCTAAGGGTGAAGCTTGAAGCGATAACCCATCCAGAAAATACCCTCCGGCATTTTCCAAATCACTTTGTTCTAATCCAATGAAGAGTGGTACATATTGTGGAAGTTGCTCGGGCGGATTGGCAGGATCATTGACCTGGCTGGATTGCCAGGCGGCTCTCTGCAGACTGTTCACAAGATCCTTTGCCTGGGTTAAGGTCTCTGCCGAAACAAAATTGTTGTTCTCAGGGCGCAGGATCACCCCGCCGACAACATGTTGCCTAATCAATCTGTTGATGTCCGAGCCCAACGAAGCTTTCGGCCCATCAAAACTCACCACGAATAACTGACCCACCTTCTCGGCGGGGGTCATTAATTCAAGCAGGCTCTGTGCCGATGGTTCCGGGTTTGTGCTAATCGCGCTGACAGGGCTAACTACCACCCCTAGAAGGATGGTTATAACCAGCCAGAGAGAAAACCAGCGCTGAAGACGCATCTCACCCAAAAAGGACTTGCCTTGCTTTGAGCGGGTCATTTGTGATAATCATATCTACACCCAAATCTTTTAAGCGCAGCAGATCTTGCGGTTCGTCCACCGTCCATGGGTTCACTTGCTTGCGCTTTCCGTGCAGACGTCGCATCAGGTCCAGGTCAACATCCTCAAAATATGGATGCAGGGCATCGTAGGGAAAAGCCATTCCCAAAGCCCCACGCAGCAGCCTGCCGCGCTTTCCGCCTTCAGTTAGCAAACCGCGCTTGATTTTAGGATTGCAGCGTTTAGCTGCCTGCAGATTGAAAGGATTGAACGAAGAAAGCAGAACCGTTTCTTCCAGACCAGCCTTTTCTACCAGGGTGATCACCCGTTGAGTCAGGTCATTGAAGGGTTCTTTGAAATTTTTCAACTCAATGTTGATGAGCATCTTTTTGCCAACCAGGTCAAAGACTTCACAGAGCAGCGGCAACGGTTCGGGCTTTGGCCAACCCGCTTTGAATTTGGCAGCCGCGTTCAGATTCTTCAATTCCGCCAGGCTCATCTCTGAAACAGTTCCTTGACCATCCGTGGTGCGGTCCACGTGCTCATCGTGCAGCACAATCAGTTCTTGATCGGCTGAAAGCATCACGTCCAGCTCGATACCATCCGCTTTCTGGTCATAAGCCAGCTGGAAGGCAGCCAAGGTGTTTTCGGGAGCAGAAGCGCTCGCCCCGCGGTGGGCAATAATCAAAGGAAAACGGGAATTATCTCGAGTATTCATGCGCTGATTATAGCATTCAATGTTTTTGCAGCTCGTCCTAAGGCATGATTAATGCAACCTATCCAGTGTTATTTTTCTGGTCACAGTATGCCTTTGCGCAACGGAGCAGCCATGTCAAAAATTAACGAAGTAATCAAACGCAGTGGGGCTAAGGTCCCTTTTACACCTGAAAGAATCACCAACGCGATCTACCGTGCGGCGATTGCCGTTGGAGGCCGTGACCGCGCCCAGGCTGAAGACCTTTCTAAACAGGTGGTTGCCCTGCTGGAAGCAAACACGCCCACCGGCACTATACCCACCATCGAGCAGATCCAGGATCTGGTTGAGAAAGTGCTGATTGAAAATGGCCATGCCCGTGTAGCCAAAGCCTACATCCTTTACCGGGATGAGCGTGCCAGGCAGCGCGATCGTCGCAATAACGGTGAGCTCTTGCCGTCAAGTAACATTCCCTGGTCCAAAATATGGTCTGTACTTGACTGGTCGGTCGACCACGGTGTAAATTCAGTCGCCCTGCTGAATGAGAAAATCCGCAGCGGAGGTATTAACGACGTGGTCACATCCGCCGAAGCCGCCTATAACGAAGATGTAGAAAACGCTGCCAACATGGTGCTTGAGCGCAAAGATGAAGTGCGTATGGTATTTGTAGCTGGCCCGTCAAGCAGCGGCAAAACCACAACCACCATTAAGCTCGGTGAAAAGTTGGCGCAGGCAGGGCTAAAATTGGTGACCCTCAACGTGGATCATTACTTCCATGATCTGGAAATGCATCCCAAAGACCAATTTGGCGATTATGACTTCGAAACCCCCCAAGCCCTCAACATGCCGCTCATCAACACTCACCTCGCCCGCATGTTTGCGGGTGAAGAGGTGCGCATTCCTTTCTATGATTTTAGAACCGGCAAAAGCTTTCCGGATCACACCCCGATGAAACTTGAGAAGAACGAAATTATCCTGATCGACAGTCTGCACGGTCTTTACCCAGAGATGACCATGGATATCCCTGCGGAAATGAAGTTCAAACTTTACATAGAACCGCTCTTGCAGCTCAAAGACAGCCATGGCAAATACGTCCGCTGGACAGATATTCGCCTGATCCGCCGTATGTTGCGCGATTCAGCTCACCGGGCTTACGATCCTGAACAGACTCTATTGCACTGGCACTATGTACGTGATAGCGAACTGCGTCACATCATCCCATTTATTAATACTTGTGATACCATCGTCAGTTCTGCCATGCCCTATGAAATGCCTCTCTATAAACATAAACTAGCTGCGCAATTTGCTAATTGGGTGCAAAAATTCGAAGGGGATCCGCTGCGGGAAGATGCCTATACCCGGGCAGCCCGGGTCAATCAGCTTTTCCAGGAATTGGAAGCCATCCCGGATGACTCGATCGTCCCGCCTAACTCAGTCATCCGCGAATTTATTGGCGGGGGCATCTACAAATATTGAGGGAAATAAGAAAAGCCCTGGATAACCCAGGACTTTTGCTTGATTTTGCTTAGGGGCAGGATCCCCAGGGAACCCAGGGATCATTCGGGTTGCCCGGGTAATAATCCTCAGAATACAAGTAATTGCCTTGGAGATCATAACAAGAACTGTGATATGAGCAACCAGCGGCATACATACGATATTCTGTTTCGCACTGCACGTTTTCAGGCACTGTTTTTTCAAAGGCAACTGTGTTCGTCCACACGGATTGTTTATGCGCTTCATCGGAAAAAAGCTCAATCTCCAAAGCCTCCCCAGGGTCAAAGCGCGTTGGTGCTTCGCAAATCATCTGGCGCAGATTTTTAGGGTCGGGATTACAAACAAAGTCCAAATCATTGATCACGGCGTACATGGCTGTCTCGCGTTCAGCATTCAGGAAGTAAACCACCGTTTTATCACCATCAAACCAGTAACGGTAAAAACGGAAGATCTCCGGAAAAGGTGTAAAGGGGATCAGGGTCGGCGTAAAGGTCGGCTCCGGCGTAGAGGTATTTGTTGGTAATGGCGTTGCCGTTGGTAAAGGTGTGGAGGTCGGAAATTGGGTTTCAGTGGCGGGTGAAAGGGTAGCGGTGGGGGCCAGGGTCGCCGTCGCTTGCGGGGTAGCAGTGGTGCACCCCGAGAAAACTACAGATAACAGGATCAAACTAATCAATAATTTCGTTTTCATGTGTTCTCTTCTTAAAATAGTAATTCGGTCAAGAGTTTCTTGACCGAATTATTGTACCTCTGAACATGCTTTTCTCAGGCAGTCTTGCTCACATGCAATTCATTCACCTTGCGGAAGTGATAACCGTAAATGGCAAAGGTGATTGCCAGCGAAAACTTTTCTGGCATCTTAAACAGGGACCAAAAGAAGAGCTTCCAGAAATACTTGCGCTCCTGGTAAGGGCTTACAATCCCAATTTTCCAGATGGAATGGAAAAAGGCCATAATTTCCTGGAATTCAATGGTGACCGTATGTCGGGAGGGTTTATATTCAGTCAGAAAGGTCTTTACCCGCTCCGTATAGTTCTTGGCGGAATAAATCGTGTCCAGGATTTTTCGATACCCCTCTTTCAGCATCGCCGGTGGCATTATAGGCTTAATGTTGGACTTGCCATCCACATTGTCACCCGAATATTCCCAGGTTTCAAGCCGGCCTTCATTCAGCATGCGCTGATACAGCCCTGTTCCAATGGGTGCCTGCAGCAAGCCGACCATAGCAGTCACGATGCCGCTTTTTTGGATGAAGCTGATCTGGCGTTCAAAAGTATCCTTATTGTCACTATCAAAGCCAACAATAAAGCCGCCCATCACCTGGAGACCCTGGTTTTGCAGCTTTTTGACTGCGCCAACCAGATCCCGGTTGCGGTTTTGGCTTTTGTGGCATTCGGTCAGGCTTTCATCGTCTGGTGTTTCAATACCAATAAAGACCTGGGTAAAGCCTGCATCCACCATCAAGCGAATCAATTCGTCGTCATCTGAAAGATTGATGCTGGCTTCTGTAATAAACAAGCAGCCCTTCTTGCCTTCGCGCCATTTGATTAATGCCGGCAGTAAATCTTCCTTGAGTGCCTTTTTGTTACCGATGAAATTGTCATCCACTACGAATATATTACGACGCCAGCCAAGCGTATAAAGATCATCGATCTCTTTAATAAACTGGGCGGTCGTTTTCAGGCGCATCTTATGACCCAACAGCGAAGTGACATTGCAGAAATCACAGGCAAACGGGCAGCCCCTGGAGTATTGCACACTCATCGAGTCATATTTGTTCAGTTTCACCAGGCTCCACATGGGGGTAGGTGTTGTGGAGATATCGGCAAACTCATCGGTCTCGTAGATTTTCGCTGCTCTCCCAGCTTCATAATCAGATAAGAAGCGCGGAAGCGTGATTTCGCCTTCATTCAGGATTAAATGATCAACCGTGCCGAACTCTTCTTTTTCCATTGTAAAGAGTGGCCCACCCGCGATAACTTTCTTTCCTTTTGCTTTGGCCTGGGCAATTACATCTACAGAAGATTTCTTTTGCACAATCATAGCGCTTACAAGCACCCAATCAGCCCATTCCAGGTCAGAGTCCTTGAGTTTTTCAACATTCAGGTCCACCAGGCGTTTCTCCCATGCCTTCGGAAGCATCGCCGCAATCGTCAATAGACCAAGGGGCGGGCAGGAGGATTTTTTGTGGATGAATTTCAGGGCGTGTTTAAAGCTCCAGAATGTATCCGGGAATTCAGGGAAAACTAATAAGATTTTCATAGGATCCTTTGATCTTCGGTTGATAAATTTTCGCTTGCAGGCTCATCGGAATCCATATCTTCATCGGGA
>WOZC01000092.1:0-25613 GCA_011620465.1 Anaerolineaceae bacterium
CATGCCCACTAAGGGATGGGTAGAAATAAACGACTTGTATTGCAAAGCCTGTGAAATCTGCGTTACAGACTGCCCCACGCATGTTCTGGCGCTGGATATGTCCCGGCTGAGCCCCAAGGGGTATCACCCCGCTTATATGCTGCATCCTGAGGAATGCACCGCTTGTGGAATTTGTGCCGTAGTTTGCCCGGATGCGGCAATCACGGTCTACAAAGGCACGCCACCAGCAAAAGAAGGAGATGGTGAATAATGGCACTCGAACTGATCAAAGGAAATGTAGCTGTAGCCGAGACCGCGCTGCGGGTCGGGCTGGTTTCCTATTTCGGATACCCCATTACTCCTCAAACTGAACTTCTGGAACATCTGTCTGCTCGTATGCCAGAGCTTGGCAGGGCATTTGTCCAGGCTGAAAGCGAACTCGGTGCGATCAACATGGTTTATGGCGCTGCTTGCACAGGTTTTCGAACCATGACTTCAAGCTCCAGCCCTGGTGTCAGCCTGATGCAGGAAGGTCTTTCATACATATCTGGTACGGAACTCCCTGCAGTGATCGTAAACGTCGTACGCGGCGGTCCAGGTTTGGGTAACATTGCTCCTTCGCAAGCTGATTACACTCAAATGGTGCACGGCGGTGGGCATGGTGAATATCATCTCATCGTTCTGGCTCCTTCCTCAGTACAGGAAGCTGTGGATCTGACCGCTTTGGCTTTTGATTTGGCAGAAAAATACCGCATGGTTGTCTGCATCCTGATGGATGGTTACCTTGGGCAGATGATGGAACCAGTCGAATTGCCTCCTTTCGCTCCACTTCGTTCCGAAGCGCCAGACTGGGCGGTTGGTGCAAAACACCCTGAGGGTGAACGCGTGGTGCTGACTTCGATCAATATCAATCCACCCATGCAAGAAATTTTCAACGTAAAAATGATGTCCCGCTGGCAGCAAATTGAGAAGGACGAAGTCCGCTACAAGGGTTATTACCTTGATGACGCTGAATACGTAGTCGTTGGTTTCGGCACTGCTGGCAGAATCGCATTGAGCTCGGTGCGGGCTGCCCGGGCAAAAGGCATCAAAGTTGGTCTCTTGCGTCCGATCACAGTTTCTCCATTCCCGGTAGAGGCCCTGGACAACCTGGTCTCTGGCAAAAAGGGATTCCTGGTGGTCGAAATGAACAATGGTCAAATGCTGGATGATGTTTCGGCGATTGTTGCCAAACGTGTTCCGATCCATTTTTATGGTCGTATGGGCGGCATGGTACCCTATCCGGATGAAATCGATGCTGCTATCGACGAAATGATTCACAGCGATCATGATGTCAACCGGGATGCCCGTGGGGTGTGGTTGGCAAAGATGCGCGAATTAGTTGGAACAGGAGCCTGAGATGCTTGATACCGAAGTGAAATTAATCTACGAACGTCCTCACGGCTTTACCGATGTGACCACTCACTATTGCCCGGGCTGCACTCATGGTGTGGCTCACCGTTTGATCGCGGAAGTATTGGAAGAAATGGGCGAGTTGGACAACACAATCGGTGTGGCACCGGTTGGCTGCTCGGTATTTGCCTATAACTATTTCGATTTTGACTTTGTTGAAGCCGCCCATGGTCGCGCACCGGCTATGGCAACCGGCATCAAACGCACCTTGCCTAATAAAACCGTCTTTACCTACCAGGGTGATGGCGATCTGGCTTCCATGGGTATGGGCGAAATTGTAGCTGCCGCGGCTCGCGGTGAGCAAATAACAGTCTTCTTCATCAATAACACCAACTACGGTATGACCGGTGGTCAAATGGCACCCACCACGCTGCCTGGTCAGAAAACAAGCTCCTCTCCACTTGGTCGCGATGTGGAAACCCAGGGTTACCCCATTCGAACAGCTGAGTTGATCTCGTCTCTTGATGGGGCTTCATACGTCGTTCGGCGCAGCCTGCATGACGCGCGCAACATTCGCAACGCCAAGAAAGCCATTCGCACCGCTTTCGAAGTGCAAAAACGAGGGTTGGGCTTTTCCTTCATCGAATTGCTCTCTACTTGCCCAACCAACTGGGGGTTGACCCCCGTGAAAGCTCGCGAATGGTTGAAGGAATACATGATCCCGCAATATCCCATCGCCGATTTCAAGGTTTCATCTGCTATTGAAGAAATGGTAAAAGGAGGCTAACCGATGCAGTCAGAAGTAATCATCTCTGGGTTTGGTGGTCAGGGTACGCTCTATGCTGGTCAGGTTTACGCCTACGCGGCAATGGACGAAGGAAAACATGTCACCTGGATCCCTTCTTACGGTCCTGAAATGCGCGGTGGTACAGCGAACTGTACGGTCGTGATTTCTGATGAGGAAATCGGTTCCCCAGGTGCCCTTCATCCTCGTGCTGTCATCGCTCTTAACCTGCCTTCTTTAGACAAATACGAACCTTTGGTTGCTCCGGGCGGTTTTTTGATTGTCAATGAATCGATGGTCAACCATGAGCCAACCCGTACAGATATACATTGGCTGATGATCCCGGCGAATAAGATCGCCCAGGAACTCGGCAATGAACGCGCTGCTAACATGATCTTGCTGGGTGCACTGGAAGGCAATATGAAAGCTTTGCCTGAAGATGCTCTTGAGCGTGCTCTTGTTGTGCACACCGCTGAGAGGTTGAGAAAGTTTGTAGATCTAAACATTGAAGCCCTGCATAGAGGCGCGGAATACAAAGTCGATTAATCGACAAACGCGTTGATGAGACCCGAAAGATCCATACCTTCGGGTCTTTTTTATACTCACTGTTATTTCAAGCCGTTTTGCCAACGAAACGCATGTACATGTATAATTTCATGGATGGAAAAGAATTTTTCGCCCCCAAAGACCAGAAGCCTGGTTATCAACGGCTTGGTCGCAGCGTTTCTCATTGCCGCCATCCTCTTTCTGCTCATCAGTGGGTCAATGACCGGTACGGGATGGTTGTCCATCGTCTTTATTGGGGTTGGTTTGCTCCTTTTGGTTCCTCTCGGATTGGCAGTTTACCGAATTATCACCATCATCACCACGGTGTACAGCCTGACCCGTGAAGGGCTGGAGGTGAAATGGGGCTTACGACGGGAGTTGATCCCAATGCGAGAGATGGAATGGGTGCATCCAGTAAGCGATTTCGAAACACCTTTGCCTTTGGGCTTTAAGCTGGTCAGAGGTTCATACTATGAAGAAAAAAACATCAGCGGGCTGGGAAAGACACTGTTTGTTGCCACAACTCCCGACCAAATGGTGTTGATCAAGCTTAGCCAGGCTTACCTGGTCATCTCCCCGGAGGATAAGCTGGCATTTACAGAGGCATATAAACAGCTCTCACAGTTGGGCAGCCTACAGCAATTTCAACCTGAGTCAGAAAACCTGAGAATGCTCTGGCAGCGTGTCATGAACGATTCCCTGGCAAAGCGTCTGCTTCTTGGTGGAGCAATCAGTTTCGCGGTACTGATCCTTTCTTCGGTGATCATTGTTGGTCTCCTCCAACGAGTGGTGTGGGTAAGCATGGAACAGGTTCCATCCTCCAGGCTCTTTTTACTTGCCCTGATCGGACTGTTTTTCAGCATCCTGAACACCTTGACCGGGCTTTTCCTATACCTGCAGGAGCGGACGGGAAGGACCGTGGTCTACCTGGTATGGGGCTGGTCGATTGTGGTCAACGCCATCCTGACCCTGGCGATGGTTTTCATGAGCATTTGAGCAGAAAAACCTGTAAAAAGAGCAATCTTGATCAATTTGGGGAAACTGAATATGGAAAGATTTTGTGATGGATAATAACTCAACTGGTATCAGCTATGCTATAATCGGTATTCTGATGGAGTGTCAAAACACACCGTTATTATGCTATGGAAATTAAGCGCACTTTACCAACCGATCACAAGCGGTGGTTAGCGTTTGTTGCGGGGTTCCTTACCTTGAGCCTGATCTTTACAGGCTGTAATTATGGGGGTCGACCGTCTTCTGGTCAACCTGGGGGAGTCGAAGCGGGAGTAGTAGCATCTTCTACTGCCAGTCCAACACCTTCTCCTTCTCCAACTGCTACCTCAACGCCCTGGCCGACTTTTGCGCCAGCCCTGGAGACCTGGCCAACCCCTGCGCCTCCTCCAGCGGATAGAGTGGAGCTGCCGGAAGGAACTACGGTTTGGCTTTTACTTGGCGCTGAAGAAGCGCTGCCTACCCGCGGACGCACGCAAGCGATCCACCTACTGCTGGTGAACGAACGGCTATCCAAAGCCAGTGTTATTTCCATCCCCGGTTCCACCTATCTTTACCTGCCAGGGCATGGAATGGGAAGGATCAACACAGCCTGGCCGCTGGGAGGAACGAAACTGATCTATGATACATTAAGTTACAACTTCGGGCTGCAGCCGGATCGCTATGTGGTTGCTCATGAGACCGAGTTTACCTGGCTGGTGGATGACTTGGGTGGGTTGGAGGTGAGCGTTCTCTATCCCATTCGGGATGATTGTGGAGGACTACCGGCGGGTTTACACAGCATGGATGGGAAAAAAACCTTGTGCTACGTATCTCACCATGCTGATGATGATATCTTTCGCACGATCAGGCAGCAACAAGTGCTGCAATTGATCTTTACAAAATTAGTTCAATTGGGACGGTTGGCAAAACTACCGGTCATGTATGCCTCTTACGATCAAAACCTGGAAACCGACGTCAGTTTACTCGATCTGATTTTGCGGATCCCGCTGGCTTTGCGTTTGGGCGACCCGGAACGAGTGAAAACCTTTGTATTGGGTTGGGAGGAGCTGGAAACCTGGCAGTTACCGGATACGACCCGCACAGAGGTGCTCTTACCCAGGGAAGGGAAAATTAGCCAGTTGGTCAACCAGGCTGTTGGCGCGATTCTTGAACCCTCACCATTAAATGCGGTCGTGTTGACTTATGAGTTTCAGCTGACCGAGGTAATAGGGTTGACCCGCACTGCTGATGCCCGTTTGACGGAATTGGCAGCGCCTACAAAGACGCCAACACCTCCTGCGGCTTTTGTGCCAACCGCGACTCCTGTCTGGACAGCGACGCCAACAAGTCCCGGGCAGACACCGACAGTAACCAAGACGGCTACCAAAACACCGCAGCCCAGCCCGACCAGCGATGCGCCTTATCCGTTCCCAACGGTTATTTGGGACACGCCATACCCCTAAAGGGCAGGTGCTATAGTAAAAAAATGGAAAACAACAAGCAAAAAATCAACCGATTTGTCAGGATCTTCGTGATCCTTGCTTTGTTGTTAAGTATGTTTAATGCAAGCCCCGCAGAAACTTCGCCCACCCTTTTTTCAGAGAAGAAACGCACTATCAAAATCGAGGTGGATTACACCCTCTATGAATGGTGGCTGCTCTCCTGGAAGACCTCAGCGGTGGTTTGCCAGGTTTACACCGAACACGAGTCCTGGCCGGACGATAGTGAAGTGCTCTATTATTGCGGCGCAACCATTCAAAAGCAGTGGACGCAAACCAACGCCTGCATGTATACAGGTGAAATCACGCAATTGGATGAATGTAAGGGCTTGTATTTGCATCTTGCCAATGTGACACCCCTCGTAAAGGAGGTGGAAGTCAACCTGCCGGCACCTGAGGTCTACATTTCAGTTGTTGGCTGTGACAAAGAGCCTGGTCAGACCAACTGCAGCAGTTTACCTTACCTGAGATTTCAGGGTTTTGAACCCCTGCCAAATGAAAGCATTATCCAAATCGTCGGACGATATAACGGGATGGGCTTTAGCTGCCCTGGGGGTTCCTGTGACCTTCCGCTCACACCAACGGGCACGGATGGGATAACCGTGGAGTTTTGGGCAGAGTCGAGTTATGGCGATGCCAGCGAGGTTTACACAGCCAAGGTACGGGTGATTCCCTGGGGTGATTTTGCTAACCCAGATAGCACCTCAGTCGACAAACCCACCTATTATGTTGATGTCCTCAGTTCTCAATGGCTGGGTGAAGGTAAATCCACTTGCTCGGATATCTGGCAGTCTTTCATGCCGATTGATGGTCCTCCAGCCTGGCTTCGCACACCCCAACTGGCTGAACAGTTGGAGAGCGACAACGAATACTATTTATTGGCAGGAATGCTGATCAAGCAAGGTTTGGTGGATGCTATTGACTGTCCAACAGGCGGGTTGGAAACCAACGGTGCGGCAACCGTTTGTGGAATGGAGGCCGCCCAGCCAGTTGTAGATGACTGGCAAAATCAATTTAACGCTGAAATCATCCAGGTGGCTAACCAAACCGGGGTCCCGGCACAATTGATGAAAAACATCTTCAGCCGGGAAAGCCAGTTTTGGCCTGGCATCTACGAAAAAGTAAGCGAAGCAGGTCTTGGGCATCTCAGCGACCTGGGAGCTGACGCGGTTTTGCTATGGAACCCCAGTTTCTACAGCCAGTTTTGTCCCCTTGTCCTAACTGAAGAAACCTGTCAGCGCGGTTTTGGGAACCTGGATAAAGATCAACAAGAGATGCTGCGTGGGACACTGGTTCAGAAAGTCAACGCTGCTTGTCCGGACTGCCCGGTGGGGATCGACCTGACCCAGGCAAACTTCAGCATCAGCATTTTTGCGCGCAGCCTGCTGGCGAATTGCGAGCAAGTAAAGCAGATTGTGTTTAATAACACCGGCAAACAACCCGGACAATTGATCAGTTACGAAGATTTGTGGAAGTTTTCCCTGGTGAATTACACCAGCGGCTCGGGCTGTCTCGGTAACGCCATCCAGCGAACCATAAACAATGGGAATTCCCTCACCTGGGCGAACGTCTCATATAATCTTGAGCCGGTGTGTCAGACCAGCATTGAGTATGTGGAAGAAGTGTCTACCATGTCAGTGGAAGAAGCACCAGGCGTGGAAGATTTCCTGGTAAGTCCTACCCCTGAAATCCCGATTGCGCCAACACCCACCCAGCCAAAGGTGATTTACCCAACCGCTACACCTCCCACACCATATCCGTAAAGGATGTCATCACGAGCGCATCAATCAAGGCTCTCTTGAATTTGAAGGCTCTCTTTATCAATTTTTAGAACCTGCAGGAAAACAATCACCAACCAGGTTCGTGACTGAACTGGTTGGTGTTGAGTGGTTGAAATAAGTGTTCTGCTATTTTTTGCCCGAGCGTAATAATTCGAGCTCGGTTTCCAGCTCTAGTCGTTTTTCAACCCCAGCCTGGTTTACTTCATTCTGGACATTTTCGATGTAGTCATTGATGCGGGCTTTCAGTTCTTCACCGGAGTAGGGGGTAAGTAGTAAGACCAAAGCGCTGCCAACCAAACCGCCTAAAAATGCCCCTTTTAGCCAACTACATGATTTGCTCATAGTATCCTCGTTTCTTTATTTACCAATACGATACGATCTGAATATTTTGGAACTTTCCATACCTAATTGCATCTGTATTATAGCGGATTTCAAGGCGCGATCATGCGCCTGCAAAATCTTGCTCCTTACCACTGATTATAGGCATGCTCGGCGAAACCGATGACGTCATCGAATTCAACCCGTTCTCCAGATAGGTTTGTGAAGAAGCCAGCAAACCTTCCAAACATCTGGTGGCAGGTATTATCGACAAAGAGCATCTTTGTACGTGTGGTACGATCGTAATGGGGGAAGAGCGTGGCTTCGAAACTTCCATCGTCCGAGCGTAATCGCCAGGGCTGCATAAAATCGGCTTGGTGAGTAATTTCCATTCGGTTCAGCTTGATCACCTGATCCCCATAGTAAATGATGTTTTCCGTGCCTCGCATTTGGCTGGTTTTGCCAAAACCACAACCGAGGTTGAATCCGAAAAGACATCCATTCAAGCGAGCGCTGAGGCTGGACCAGATCCATTCGTGTTTGAAAGGCCAAACACCTCGCCCCCAGTCCATCAAACCAAAGGTGGTTTCCGGGTCAAATGCTAAGTTTTGACCGTCCAGGGAGAGCGCGACCTCTGCCTCGAACAGGTTGATTTTCTCATTGAAATAGAACTCATTAGGCTTTTCAAAGGGAAAACAAATGCTGATCGAGCGATCGATTGTTGGCTTCAGAGTGACTTCTGCAGACAATCCGTCAGCCTTGGCTGTTAGATACCGGGTTGAGTTTTGGGTCTCAAAACGCAAAAGGGCGCCATCCCGCTCCACCCTTAGCAGCGAGTCCGCCCGCGCATCGGTGGGCATCCCTAAAGAACGAAAGGGTAAGGGAATAATGATGTCTTTGGTAAAGAGATGTTTTTGCGCGCCATGATCAAAGAGCATGATGTTGCAGTTACCAGCATAGGAGACGTGACCAATGGTGAGCTGGAGGCACAGGCGATGATCGCAGATTTGGTAGAAATCCCACTCTTTCAGACGCCACAGAGCAGCTTTTACACGAGCTGAGTCATAAACACCGCTCCCATCCAGCGAAATGCCTGGGACTGGACGACCTTTAGGGGTAAGGACGTGTTCGTTAGGTAGGAAGTGATAATCAGGATTCATTTTCCCTCGCAGGGGATTGGTCTATTTCGAAAGTTCGGGTGAGGTAGGCGGTGACCTTGACATCGTAGTCAGGATAGGAGTACCCCGAGACTTCACTGACGCTTTTGCTGGTATTACGGAAAAGGTTCAGGCAGGCGATGAGGGAAGCCCGGGTTTGGTCAAAACCGTCCATACGCCAGGTGTCAAGCAGAGCTTGCCCAACTTCAGGATCCAGGTGTTGCTGCAGGTATTTGTAGACCTTCCCGATGCTGAAGTTGAAGCCTTTTTCAAAGCCGAGTTGCCAGCTAAGCATGCGCATCAGCTCCTCACGCATCAGGTTGAGGTGGGCGTTGGCATAGGGCAGTTGCTGACGGGCAAGTGCTTTGGCGACATAGGTGCTCAGCCACCAAAACTCGTTGCAGCTATCCTCAAAGAGCTTACAAGTGGGCGGCTTGAGCCAATAATCCTCCTCATTGCTTTCCGGCAGAGCAGGCACGTGCCTATCCTTATCCAGCAGAATTCGGCGAAGGCGGTCCTGCTTGAGGTAAGACTCAAGCTTTTCCAATGGAAGCAGTGTCAGGTCGATGCGGTTGCCATCCTCAAAAAGCATGAGGTAGGCGAACGAGCCGCCCTCCTCGGGTGGAATACGGCACATGGTATCAGGCTTTTGCATGATGACGCGCCTGCCAAAAACGTCCAACCAGGTGTCATCTGACAGGAACGAATGCATCTCAGTAACAAGGTAGACGATGTCGAAATCCTGGTACTTGTCCGGGTGAATGTTGGGGTTGGCACGCGAGCCGTTCATCGCCACTACCCTGACGCGTTCGTCCTGGCGGGCGTATCCCAGGATCAGCTCGAACATTTCTTTTTCGGTACGCATGTTCACCTCTTTAAGCAACCAGTTCGATCAGGTTGCCTTCCGGGTCGGCAATTACGCTTTCGTAATACCCATCCCCAGTCAGGCGAGGTCCGTTAAGGAGGGGGCAGCCGCTCTCTTGGAGTGACTTTGTGAGCTGGTCGACCTTTTCAGTTGAGCCAAGCTTGAAAGAAATGTGCACATAACCCAGTGGATGTTCGCCATTCGCCCTGGGGCTAATCCCTGGGCGCTGCATAATTTCGAGCCGGGCACCCTCATCGAAACTCAAGAAGTAAGTTTGAAGCCCGGTGCGCGGATTGTGATACTTTTGGCCGTGGGTGGCATTGAAGTGGCGGCAATAAAAATCTTTCATTGTCTCGAGGTCTTCCACGTAGAGGGCAATATGTTCAAGTTTCATCTTTACCTCGCTTTCAGCCGCACATAACGGAGCAGATCCTCGGTATAGTCGCGGTTAGCCAGGTCCACTGAGGTTTGTTTAGCAGCCTGGGGTTTGCCGCTTTTTCTTGAGGTTAAGAATGTCAAAAACCTCATCAGCAGGCGGTCGAACAGGCTCATCTTTTCGTAGTTGATTCCGGAGAGGAAGTAAAAAAGATGAGCGGGTCTAACTTCACCCGCGCGGAAGTTAGTTTTAAAGATCAGTTCCTCATATTTTTCTTTTGAAGGTGTGGCGCCTGTGCAAAAAATCACCCAGGTCTTCCCGGGATAAGCTTCCATCCAGCGTTTGATTTTGCCAAGGCCTTTAATTTGCCCGGCATAAATACCGGCACCGTAAATAATCAAGGTGTATTCTGAAAGAGACTCTTTGTCGAATTCAACCACGTTTGACAGATCACATTGCAGGTCATCGGCGATCCAGCGGGCATAACGCTCTGAAAAGCCGGTTTTGGATTTGTACAAAACGAGCACTTTTTTCAAACATCACCTCGTCCTTTGAGTTTAACTGATTTTGAGATCCGTGATGTGCTTTCGCTGTCAAACTTTCCCTTCCGTCGCAGGTGGGGTTTTGTGATTACCCTATGATGGGGTTGTGTAAAACCGGGTTCAAAAATAGTGCCCGACTTACGGTTAATACTCCAGGCGCAAATCCATATCCTTGTACAAATCTGCTACTTCATCGTAGCCATTGAAAAGCAGGGTTGAACGTCGTTCGCTCTCACCGATGCGGATTTCGGTTGCCTGGCTCCAGCGCGGGTGGTCCACAGCCGGGTTGACATTGGCATAAAAACCATATTCGTCTGGTGCCAGGCTCTGCCAGAGGGTTGGCGGCTGTTCTGCTACCAGGCTGATGCGGGCAACCGATTTGATGCTCTTAAACCCATATTTCCAGGGGACAACAACCCGAATGGGAGCGCCATTTTGCTTGGAAAGCGGTTCGTCGTACAGCCCGGTTGCCAGGATCGTCAGAGGATGCATGGCTTCGTCCAGGCGCAAACCTTCAGAATAGGGCCAGGGGTAATAACTCAATGAAACCTGCCCGGGCATTTCATCAGGACGGTAAACGGATTGGAACTGGACGTATTGGGCCTCAGGCAGTGGCTCAATATCTTCCAACAGTTTTTTGAGCTGAAAGCCCTGCCAGGGTAAGACCATCGACCAGCCTTCCACGCAGCGCATGCGGTAGATATATTCATCAATTGTGTAGCGCTTAAGCAGTTCGTCCAATGCGATTGTTTGTGGGTTTGCAACCAAGCCGTCAATTTGGATCTCCCAGGGTTCTATGACAAAATCCCCGGTTCGATCGGCGACGCCGCGTTTTGAAAGAGAAAACTCGTAAAAGTTGACGTAATCAAGCGCATCTTCTTTCGCAGTCAGCTCATCCTGACCAAACAGTGTTGTGGTTGTGCCGGAACCGCCCGGCTCGCAGGCTGCTAATAGGAGCGCGGCTGAGGTTATACCCATCCCGCGCAAAAATTCACGCCGGTTGAGGTAAAGCGCTTTTGGCGTGATGATATCTTCAGGTATAGGTTGGATTCTTTGCATAGTTTGCTCTTTTTTGAATAAAAGGTGAAGTTGACACTGAAGTTAATTCTACCCACTGCTAATAGACTTATTGATGAGACCATTTACAGCCATTCACCCAGGCGTGGAGACCTGGATGACGCTGGCGCAGAACAAGATCACCGTGTTTGACTTGCAATTCTGGCAGTTGTGTTTGGATTTTGGTAAGGATGGGGTAAAACTCTTCCACGTCCCAATCCCTCGGGAAGCGCTTCTGAGAGGCTATGAGGTCAGATTGTGTATCAAAGGCGATATCACCAATCAGGTTTTTGCCATTTTCCTTTAACAATGGTATCAGCGAGCGTAAGAAATCGCCCTGTCGCTCATACTTCAAGGGGTGAAAAGCATAGTGTGAAAGCATAGGTCATCACGATGAAATCAAAGGATCTTCCAGCTAGCTCCTGGGGTAGTCCGCTTGAAAAATTACTCAGAATGAAAACTGCATTTGGCATACGCTGGCGGGCTTGATTCAACATTTCTTCCGAGAAATCCACAGCCGTCACCTGCCAGCCAGCTTGGTAGAAGCGGGAAGCCAAAGTGCCTGAACCTGTTCCCAGGTAGAGTAACTGACTTGGTTCGTGCGCCAAAACCAACCCGGATATTCGGTCTAACACTTATGCATAGCCGGCAAAGGGCAAGGTTTCTGCCTGGTCGCTTTGGATGATATCCTCGTCGTAGCTTTCAACCCACTGGTAAAAGTCGCCAGCATCGCACATGATATTAGCGGTTCCTTTGATAAGTCACCTGGATTACAGGCTTCTTCTTACCGAGCAGCGCCAGAGGTAGGAAGATCAACCCCAAACAACCAGTCTTGATCAACGACCAACCCCGGTCTACGCTTTGGACTGACACAACACGGTATCCTCGCCGCTCATTCCGGGCTATAGCGCGGTTAGCGGCTGGCTGGTTATAGTAATATTCGATTTTGGTGTTTTGCATGAGTACCTCTATTGGAATGATACTCTATTTCACATGGATTCGAAGGCTTTACCCCTCACCCCGGTATGCCCTGCGGGCTACCGACACTCACCTTCGGCGAGACTCCACCTCCCGCAAACTAGGGGAGGGCTTAAGCGATTAAAATAAAAATGACCCTGCTCGGACTCGAACCGAGAACCTAACGCTTAAGAGGCGCTTGCTCTGCCAATTGAGCTACAGGGCCATTCGTGGCTGGTATTATAGCACAGCCGTTTGAAAAAAAAGACCTCTGGCTTCCCAAAGATCTTCTTTTCAGCTCCCCGGAGAGGACTCGAACCTCTAACCTAGCGGTTAACAGCCGCCCGCTCTGCCGATTGAGCTACCAGGGAAGGCAAGTTGTTATTATAGGCAAAATTCCACTCAGTGTCAAGACAAACCAAGCCAACCAACCAAGCCAAGGTTTTTCTCAATACCAATTCAGAAAAAAAAGGATTTCTTCAATCACATGAAGTGCCTGACGATGAGGAATGAGCGCTAAAGTGAGACAAAAAACCCGCCTGAATTTGATCAGGCGGGTATTGAACTAAACCATACAAAATTTAGTCATCCATGCAAGAGCCGTCATGGAAGCCCTGACCGTCACCCATACCTTGCCCGGGACCCATACCTAAACCAGAACCTCCGTTACTGCGACCAGCGCCCATACCGGCACCAGCACCGTAACCTTGCCCATTTCCCTGCATGCCAGTCCCACTACCAGAATCGAAATTCTGACCCATACCCATACCATGCTGCATTCCAGAACCGCTGGCATCACGCAACCTTAGCTGATCAGGAACTCCGTCGCCATCAGCATCACAGGTACCATCACCAGGACCGAATCCGTAGCCAGATTGATTACCGAGACCACTACCATCGCGTAGTTGCAGTTTGTCGCGAATGCCATCGCCATCGGCGTCGCAGGTTCCGTCACAGTTTCCGTGACCGAAAGCCTGGCGGGTTACCTCGGGAGCAGGGAGCGTTTCCTCAGTTTCAGGCGTGCTGGTCTGAGCGTAAGCACTGCCAGCGGCTCCGAAGATAAATATCCCAAGCACCAGGGTGATGATCGCAATTGTCAATTTTTTCGTTTTCATTTTTACTCCTTAGTATTCATCACTCTTTTGTGATGTTGACTCTATAATAGAACTGTGACATTGAGAATTTACTCAAAAATTATTCAGATTTAGAGTATTTACTATGAGATAATGTAACGACAGTTCATTCTTATCAAAGGTTTAGGATGCATAAGATATTAATCGTTGAGGATGAAGAGAACCTCAATAAAATCTTGCAGGATTACTTGCTTCATTACGGGTTTGAGCCTGTTTCTGCATATACTGGCAGTGAGGGTCTTCATATTTGGAGGCAAGAAAACCTGGATATGATCCTTCTGGATCTAAATCTGCCTGATATGGATGGACTGGACCTGTTGCGTGAAGTGCGCAAGAAAGACCAGTTGCCTGTGATCATGATCTCCGCACGCATTGACGAAGTTGAACGGTTGATCGGTCTGGAGTTAGGGGCAGATGACTATATCCCCAAGCCTTTTTCGCCTCGTGAAGTTGTTGCGCGGGTCAAAGCGGTTTTACGCCGGTTGAACCGTCCTGCAACCCGGACGGATCGTCTTTATCTCGGTCAGCTTCAGATTGACCCGCGGGGGCATACTGCCTCAGTAGCCGGGAAAACTCTGGATTTGACCCCATCAGAATTTCATCTGTTGGGGCAGCTGATTTCCGAGCCAGATCGTGCATTTACCCGTGTGGAACTGCTCGAGTCGACACAGGGCAGCCGTTTTGAAGGGTACGAACGCACCATTGATATTCATATCAAGAACATCCGCCAAAAATTACGGGCTCTTGACCCAGACACAGTTTACATACGAACTGTTTTCGGCGTTGGATACCGTGCGGGGTTTGCGAAGAAGTAAAATGCGCAATCGGATGCTGGTTAGTTACTTACTTGTTGCGGTTGTGTCTTTGACCGTGGCTTTTCTGGCGGCAACTGTTTTTGTCCAATCAACGATCGTTGATCATTTTCGAAAGATTCAAATAGCCGAATGTGAACCGTTTCAAGAATTTTTTGAACAATACTATTCAGCCCATGGCAGCTGGGATGGCATCAGTCAGCTTGACATACATAATCTGATGAATGATTCGATCCCTGAAAAGGATTCACATTTTGGACTTTCGTTAGTTGATGTTAATGGAGCAATTTTGCTGACGGATAACAAGGCTCAGTATGGGACTGTTGTAGAAAAGCCATCCCTGGCCTTCGGTGCACCAGTTGTGGTAAATGGTGAGACAGTCGCCTATCTTTATTCAGGTAGTTTGACTGACCGGATTCTGCCCAGCCTGGATACGGAGCTCATCAAACAAACTCGCATTTCTTTCATTCTTGCAACGATTATAGGGCTGGTGGTTGCTTTTTTCATGTCTACTTTCATGACGCGCGCCTTGCTTCGACCAATTGGGGTGACAATTGAGGCGGCAAAGAGGATTTCTAAAGGAGAATTAAACTTACGTGTTCCTCTTGAACCGTACCGCGATATGGCAGAACTCGGTGAAGCGGTCAACGATATGGCTGCTGACCTTGAAAAAAACCAACGAGTTCAAAAGTTCATGCTTATGGACATTGCTCACGATTTGCGTACACCCTTAAGTGTACAAAAAGCCACAATTGAAGCCTTTGAAGACAAGGTGTACCAGTTCGATGAAGCGGGGCTCGCTCTTCTCAAATTGCAAAACAATCAGTTGATCCACCTGGTAGAAGACCTGCGTTTACTCACACTTTCAGATGCAGGCATATTCACAATTCGAAAAGAGAAAGTGGAATTGCAGATCTTTGTCCAGGACATTTTGAACAGCTTTGAGAGTGTTTTTGCCAAAAAAGGGATTCGAGCGGTTTTTAACCCAGATCAGGATGATTATCGGATTGGAATCGACACCCACCTCATGCGGCGGGTTTTTCAAAACCTGTTTCAAAACGCCTATCAACATTCCCCGGAAGGGGGTGAGATCCAGGTCCGGATCCTCAAAATGACCAACCGTATGGAGATCATTGTTGCAGACCAGGGACCTGGTATCCCAAAGGATAAACTTGTTACGATTTTCAATCGATATTACCGGGTTAGCCCTGCGGGAGAAGAAGTTCCGGAAGGACTCGGAATTGGGCTAACCATCTCGAGAAGCATCGTCGAAGCGCATGGGGGCAAACTTTATGCTCGCAACTTACCAATAAATGGTGCAGAATTTGTGATAGAACTTCCGTACTCAGCTTGAGCCAGGCAGGGGTTACATTCGATTTCGGTCGAGAGGATGGTTGGTATAATTCATCATTACTTAGAAAGATTTCGGAGACACAATGCTTAAATTACGCGTTATGACCCTCAACCTTGGTGGCGGAGTTAAAAATTTTACAGGTTCACCGGAACAATCAACCGGAAAAGCCCAGGCTTTGGCACAATTAATCAATGAAATCAACCCGGATTTCCTGGGAGTGCAAGAGATTGCGCAATACATTGATGCCGATGGTAGTCTGCATAGCATGGTTGAGCGCTTGAAATTGGATGCGAATTTTGATTATTGTTTCTATGGTGAAACACTTTCCATGAAAAAACACATGCAAATCAAGAAAGACCTGATGATCAATGGTCTGTTCAATGACTGGTGGGACTGGTCTAAAGGGAATGCTGTTTTTTCTCACACACCGTTTGGGCGTCTGGGTAATCCGGTCAAAGACGGCGTCCCGCGAAATGTCCCCATCTTCTTGCCACTGAGCTATGAAGGGACCCGAGATACTGACCCCCGGTACGTCATTCTGACCCGTTTGAAGCAAGACCCTTATCCTTTCGTGATGAACCTGCACCTGACTACGCTGGTCGGTGAAAGGGGTGATCATGTTTGGTCCGAAGTGGTTGACGCCGCCAGGCTCACCCGGTCACAACAGATCAGCCGGATACTGGGTTTGGTTGAAGAACATGTGCTTATTCAGGATCATCCCCTGATCCTGATGGGGGATTTTAATGCTGAAATAGACGAATATTCGCTAAAAGATATGCTTGAGCGCGATCAACAGTTTGTGCACCTTGCCCCTGTGGAAAACATTCCAACGCATACAAATACCGGCGCTGTTGATCACATCTTCTTCTTCCCAGCCAGGCGCTTAATCAGCTTTGAAACTCACATCATCAACTCTGACCTGGCGCACAGCATCTCCGATCATTTGCCAGTCGTCTCAGATATCGTGATCGAATGAACAGAGACAGGAAATCTATGACCTCAAATCGATATTTTGGAACCGATGGAATTCGTGGAACCTTTGGCGAAGAGCCAATGACACCAGGGTTCGTGTACCGTCTTGGACTGGCTGCTGGTCAGGCGTTGAGCAAAGGGTCTGACAAAGCTGTTTTTGTGATTGGCAGAGATACACGCACATCGGGTCCCATTCTACAACGTGCCCTGGCAGCAGGTTTGCGGGAAAGCGGCGCGCGCGTTTTGGACCTTGGCATCATCCCCACCCCAGGCATCGCCTACCTGACTCTTTTTGTTAGTGCCACCGCCGGCGCGGTGATCTCAGCCTCTCATAACCCTGCGGCTGAAAACGGAATTAAATTCCTCAATAATGAAGGGATGAAACTATCCAAAGAGCAGGAAGAAGCCATTGAAGAATACCTGGAGCTTACCACCAGTCACAGGTCGGATTTCGACGAGGAATGCCTCGGAGAAGCAAGCCCTCAACTTTTTCAGGCTTATTTGCATGATTTATGTGAAACCGTTCCTGGCTTGGATTTGAGCGACCTGAGAATTCTGATGGACTGCTCCAATGGGGCAGCCTGGATGGCGGGTCCAGAGGTTTTTCGCAGTTTAGGCGCAGACCTTGTGGCTATCCATACTGAAAATAACGGAATACACATCAATGTGGATTGCGGTTCAGAATTTTTGCGGTCGAAACCTGCGATCCTGGCTATGCGATTGGCTGAAGAAAAAGCTGACCTGGCGATTGCTTATGATGGCGATACCGACCGGGTGATCATGATGGATGAAAAGGGAAACCTCATTGATGGTGATCATATGCTTGCTCTGCTGGCGGAAGAACTGCACTCGCAGGGTCGGCTTTTAGGGGATGCTCTGGTAACCACTGTGATGGCGAATGGTGCCTTGAAGCAATTTGCTATTGATAAAGGGTTTTCCCTGCTGCAAACCCCGGTCGGGGACAAATATGTCACCGAAGCGTTGATTGCCCTTTCTGAAGGACAAGAGGTTGATGGTAAACTCGGGTTGGGCGGAGAGCAATCGGGTCATATCATCCTCCTGGATGAAAATCACCGTACTGGTGATGGCATCCGAACAGCTCTTTTCATTTTGCATATGCTTTCAGAAATACCTGGACAAACCCTTTCGCAGTTGGCAAAGCGCATCGAAAAATTTAACCAGGTGGTGGCTTCATGTAATGTTGCTTCGAAGATTGACTTGAACACATTGCCTGGATTTCAAGAACGCCTGGAACGCATGAAAGATGAGTTACCCGGGTTGGTTCAGTGGAACTCACGTTATTCCGGAACTGAGCCAAAGTACCGGCTGATGCTTGAAGCCGATCCACGCAGCAGCGCGCAGGACGTAGCCAGGGTTGCCTGGGAGGTCTGTGACCTGATCCAACAGCTCACGAACACACCGCCTGGCGCAAAAATTGAGGTACTGAACGTCAGCCAGGGCGGTTTGATGCCCAGACCACACCCACCCGTCCTGTAGACTGACAGAATTTCGAGGAGACTTACGCCAATGACCCAATCTATACAAACCTTTAAATCCCAGCTCCCTGTTCAGTTCAATCGTTTGAATCGTGACCTTTTGGTGGCAGATAGCCCGGAAACCTGGCAGCCAGCTGTTGCCGCCATGTCCCTTTTCCTGGATGACGTGAAACAATTGATGGTCCAAGAGCCTGAACTGGTTGACAAAGACCTTGTATTGTCTTCCCGGATTTTTAGCCTGCTTTTGACCGTTGCGGCAACCGGCACCCAGGGTAGATTGGAGCTTTACAAGGGCAAGGACGAGAAGAGCCTTGCTTATCAACAACAAATTGAAGGGGAGTATGTTCCACTTTCTGGTGATTTGCGGCGAAAAGCAATTGAATTGGCGAAATTCTATCTTCAAAACCCTGTCTTCAATTCGCTGAGAGAAGACATCAAATGGGAAATTGAGCCATTGCTGGATAGTATGGACGACCAGCGCGATCCAGACCGCTTTATGCCTTACCGCGTGATTCAGATTGGCAATATTTTTGAGAGACTTTATGCTTTCCGTTTACGCACAGTTGACCAGATTTTGCTGGGGTTGGCAGGAAAGAAGGGTCTTTTACGGGAGATTTATGACCGCAAGTATCTGCGTTTCGGAACTTCGGGTGTAAGGGGGCGTTGGGGCAAGGATTTTACCGAATCCCGCGCCCGCCAGGTGGTCCAGGCAGTCTGTGACTTTATGAATAACAAAAACGTTCCTGCTTTTGTTGGAGCGGAAGACCTTTCGGGCAGAATTGTAGTTTTGGGGCACGATACGCGCCGTAATTCGGATGTGGTCACACGTTGGGCAGCCGAGACCTGTCTCGCGAACGGTTTCCGCCTCCACATTGGCGACCGGGATGTCCCCACGCCTGCCCTGGCATATTATGAGACGGAAGTGGTGTCCAAGGACGAGATTGCCGGTCTTATCATCGCCACTGCCAGCCATAATCCACCGGAATGGCAGGGCATCAAGTTCAACCCTCGCCTGGGCTACCCCGCGCCAACCAACGTGACCGATTTTATTGCCTTCCGCATCAATGAATTGCAGCTGGTTGATGAAGCCGGCGGGCGTACTGAAGTGGAAGATGCACGCGCACGCGGTCTTGTGCAGGGTTTTGACCCTCTGGACAGTTATGTTCACTGGGTCAGGAACAATGGCAACGGGAATGCCCGTATCCCCATCGACTTTGACCGCATCAGGCGCTATTTCTCCGACAAGATGATCGTAATTGATGAAATGCACGGTTCAGGCAGGGGTTACCTGACACGTTTAGCTGGCGAAGCTGGTGTGCGCTACACCGTAGTACACGCGGAGGT
Source organism: Anaerolineaceae bacterium (assembly GCA_011620465.1). GTDB lineage: Bacteria > Chloroflexota > Anaerolineae > Anaerolineales > Anaerolineaceae > Mesolinea. The sequence goes on from WOZC01000092.1 coordinate 19,357, forward strand.
GGACCCTGACCTGGGCGGACAAGACTATGCCAACCCGGAAGAGCCTTTCAATTGGTTGCTCAAAAAGACTGTAGTCGAGACCGGAGCCCAAGTTGGTATGGGTATGGATACCGATGCTGACCGCTTTGGGATCGTTGATAAGGGAGGGGTCTATTTCCGCCCTAACCAGATCTTGCCCCTGTTGATCCGCTATTTAGGTGTCGACCGCGAACTGACAGGTCGGGTGATTGCCACGCAGACCGGTTCTCCCCTGATCGAAGTGTTGGCAGGCATGATCCCGGGAAATGAAGATAACAAGCCCGCGCCGGGAGCTTTACCGGGTTATATTGGTCAAAAGATCTATCAAGCTCGCCATGGTGATATTGCCACACGATCACTAAAAAATGCCTTTGCCGTACCTGTTGGCATCAAATATATCGAAGAAATTCGACGTACAGACAATGCCTATAACAATCTAAAAGTGCTTCCTGATGACTGGCGGGACCGCATCCTGATCGGAGGAGAAGAATCGAGCGGTCTCACCACCCGTGGGCATGTGACCGACAAAGACGGTCCCTGGGCAAACCTGTTGATCCTTGATATGCTCGCTTACTATGGCACACGCGAAGAAAAACCGCTGCACAGTTTGCAGGAAATTTGGGACGAACTGATTCACCTTCCTGGTTTGTGGCCTTCTTTTGGAACCTCGGAAGATCCCAGTTCCCATGCTGGACGTGCTGATGTGGACGCACCCCTGGAAGCCAAGGAAGCTTTTATCGATTATTACCTGGATATGCCTTTGACGCTGCCAGAAGCTGATCTGAAGATTGCGGGACTTAAAATCGATTACCTGGGTGGTATTCGCTATGAGCTGGTCGAAACGCAGCTCTCGGATGAGAGCGGCAATGACCACTATTATCTTCGAATGCGCGCCTCAGGCACAGAGCCGATCAACCGGGTTTACATTGAGGCGGCCGATCTGCAAACAGGCCAACGAATGATGAAGGAAGTGCTCGGTGTATTGGAAGATATTACCAGGGAGGTCTTGAGCAATGCTCATTCACCCTGGCATCTGGTGGATATGCTCTCGCAATCTCAGCTCACACAGCTCACTCTCAAGACTGTTAAAGAAACTATCGCAAACAACGGCTGGGAAGTAACAGACATTGTTAACAAAATCCAACGTATGACCCAGACACTGGAAAAGCGAAACCGAAAGGTCATTAGAGCCTGGGAAGAAGCATTAGTGTAGATAATACTTCACTTCTGGTGAAGGAAGTAAAAGCGATAAGTTGAAAGCACGGTAAGGTCTTAGTTTGAGTGAAACCACCGCGCTTTCAACTTTTTCCGACCAAATCCATTCAGATCAACCATTCAGGCTCCAGAACCTGAAATCATCAACAAATCTCCAACCCGATATTAATATTTCTCTTGCAATCCTTCGTTATAGTTTAGATAGAAAAATTACGAAGAATGGAATTATTCGTTTGAGGAGTGAAATATGGGAAAAATTATTGGAATTGACTTAGGAACAACAAATAGCGTGGTGTCTATCATCGAAGGTGGATCGCCAGTTGTGATCACAACGGCTGAAGGTTCACGTTTATTGCCGTCGGTCGTCGCCTTCAACAAGAATGGTGAACGGATGGTTGGAACGACTGCCAAACGACAGGCTGTAGTGAACCCTGAGAACACGATTTCTTCGGTAAAGCGCTTTATGGGTCGCCGCTACGACGAGGTCGCTCAGGAACGCAAGATGGTTTCTTTCAAAGTCGTGGAAGGACCCACCGGTGACGCCCGCATTGAAGTGCCTGTCAACGGTCAGACGTACACCCCGCAGGAAATCTCTGCCATGATCCTTGGCAAGCTGAAAGCAGATGCCGAAGCCTATTTGGGAGAGAAAATCACCCAGGCAGTCATCACGGTGCCAGCCTACTTCAACGACAGTCAGCGCCAGGCTACTAAAGATGCCGGCAAGATTGCCGGGCTTGAAGTCATGCGAATTATCAACGAACCGACGGCTTCCGCCCTGGCATATGGGCTGGAGAGGAAAGAGAACGAGATCATCCTGGTCTTTGACCTGGGTGGCGGAACGTTTGATGTCTCCCTGCTGGAAGTTGGCGGCGGTGTGGTTGAAGTAAAGGCTACCAATGGCGATACGCACCTGGGTGGCGATGACTGGGATAATGTGGTGGTCAATTGGGCAGCTGATGAATTTATGAAAGAACAGGGCATTGACCTGCGCAAAGATCGCCAGGCGCTTCAACGTCTGCGTGAGGCAGCTGAGAAGGCAAAGATTGAACTCAGTTCCGTACTTGAGACAGAGCTCAACCTGCCGTACATCACTGCTGATGCCAATGGACCCAAGCACTTACTGCTAAAACTCAGTCGCGCAAAGTTTGAACAAATGACCGAAGAGCTGCTCCAGCGTACTCGTAAACCCTTTGACGCGGTATTGAAAGATGCCAACCTGACCATTGACAAGATTGATGAAGTTGTTCTGGTGGGTGGTTCTACCCGTATGCCCATGGTGCAGGAGTTGGTCAAGAAAATGACAAACGGCAAAGAGCCTAACAAGGGTGTCAACCCCGATGAGGTCGTTTCTGTTGGTGCTGCTATTCAAGGCGGCGTGCTGGCTGGAGACGTAAAAGACGTGCTGCTCCTGGATGTGACTCCGCTCTCCCTGGGTCTTGAAACCCTGGGCGGTGTCATGACCCGCCTGATCGAACGCAACACTACCATTCCGGTGAAAAAGACCGAGGTGTTCAGCACTGCTGAAGATAATCAGACTGCGGTGGATATCCATGTACTGCAAGGTGAACGCCCCATGGCGAGCGACAACAATACGCTTGGTCGCTTCAGATTGGATGGCATTCCTCTGGCGGCTCGCGGTATTCCGCAGGTTGAGGTCACCTTTGACATTGACGCCAATGGTATTTTGAATGTGACTGCCAAGGACAAAGCTAGCGGCAAGGAGCAAAAGGTCACCATCACTGCTTCGACTAATCTAAACAAGAACGATGTTGAACGCATGGTGCGCGAAGCCAACCAGAACAAGGCTGAAGACGACCGCCGTAAAGCGATCATTGAAGCCCGCAATATGGGTGATAGCGTTGCTTACCAGTCCGAAAAGACCCTGCGCGATTTGGGCGATAAGGTGGATCCTGCCATGCGCAACGACGCCGAAGCCAAAATCCAGGTTTTACGTGGTGCTCTGACGGGTAATGATGTCAGTGCTATTACCAACGCCAGCAACGCGCTGCAGGAGAGCATGCAGAAAATCGGCAGTGTTGCCTACCAGCAAGCTGGTCCCACCAATCCTGGTCAGACTGGCGGGTTCGGCGGACAGGCTGGACCTCAACCAGGTCAGCAGAACCCCAGCGGCGATGATGATGTCGTCGAAGGTGAATTCACCGAAGCGTAAATGAACTATTTTTGAGAAGAAAATCGCCTGGCTTTGCAAAAAAGCCAGGCGATTGTTTAACTCCTTATCCTGACAGGAATTTTCCAAAACACTTTTACGGCACCCAATTGTCGTGGATGATGCCCACCAGGTAATAAGCGCCATCAGTCGCCTGCTCAAAAACCAGGCGCAGAAGCTGCCAGTCCAAATTCCCAAATTCTTCGGTGCCAGGTTTTACGAAATCGACGTAGCTCCCCTGTGGGTAGACATCAGAAAAATTGTCGATCGCAATAGACGGGCTTTTTTGCCCTTCAGCCAGCATCTGCCATTGCTGGTCTGGCATCAAGGGTATCACGTATTCATTCCAATAGTCCACCACGCTCAATTGAAGCAAATCACCCTTGGCAGCATGCGTGCCCCAGGTGTGAATGGCGTTATCCAAGACAAAGTTTGCTACTTGCTCGCGTGTGAAAACCAAATCTGTATTCGTATAGATGAAAAGCTGGGGGGAGAAACGTAAGCCAGCCTGGGGGTGAATGAAGGTTGCCAGGGTGGCATAATCTTTTGCTTGCAGGAGAGGCAGAATTACTGTAGCCAAACCTTCAAGGTTACCATCCAAGGCGGCTTTGGGTGTCAATTGTGCTACCTGGGTGGAGAGGGTGTTCACCTCGATCTGTAAATCCCGGATTTTCTCTTGCCCCTGAAGTAAGAGCTGAGTAAGAATTTGATTTTGCTCTCTCAGCTGGTCGATTTCAGTGGTATCGGTCGGTGCAATGGGTTGGCAGCCTGCCAGGACGACGGCGAATGCCAGGAAAACGAAAAAGAATGCCTTCTTCATGTTAACTCCAAGGAGAGGGGAACAGTATCTCTCTTGAAATTAAGACGAAAATGGTGTTGTATAGTTCCAGAACAAGTGCATTGTTATTGAAAGTGACGATTGTAGGGCGAGATTGAGGACTTTCTAACCGATGAATTACGGATTGTTTCTCTGTCCTCAATCCGCCTGGTGTAACGATCTTTCAACCAGTGTATAGCCTTTTGGCGGATTGGCAGCATATTGGCGTTTTTGATAAATCAAGGTCTTGGTGCTTCCAATCATGCCCTACATGTTGCTAAACCGACAGATTTTCGGATGGGCGAGACATACCATCGACCCCCATGCGCTGGGCTGAAGCCCCAGTCCACCGTGGGGAAGGGGGTTGCACCGTTCCGCCCACCACAATATCGTAGGTTACACATTTGCGTTGCGGATGGCATCCAGCATACGTGCCAGGCGCACGGTTTCCTTGACATCGTGAACACGTAAAATTGAAGCGCCTTTTATCATCCCCCAGGCATTGGCTGCCAGGCTGCCCTCCAACCGCTCTCCCTGGGGGAGATTGAGCGTGTGCCCGATAAAACCTTTGCGGGAAACGCCCAGCAGAACTGGGTAGTCAAGTTCCAGCAGTTTGTCCAGGTGTTTGAGCAAATATAGGTTTTGATCAATGGTCTTACCAAAACCAATGCCAGGGTCTAGGATGATTTTGTCGTTGCTCACACCGGCTGCATGGGCGATTTCTACAGATTCTGCCAGCCAGTTGCAAACTTTGCCGACGATGTCTTCATATTCCACATCTTCATAACGCCCACCCAATCCGCTGTCGACAGCTCTCGCTCCGAGCTCGCGGTTGTGCATCAAGACAGCGGTCGCGTTGAACTCAGCGACCACCGCTGCCATTCCTGGATCATACTGGAAGCCCCAAACATCATTGATAATGTCCGCCCCCCGACCAAGGCAGGCGCGTGCGGTTTCTGCCTTGTAGGTATCGATTGAAATCAGGATATCCGGAAGCTCTTTTCGAATAAGTATCAAAGCCGGCAGAATGCGCCCAAGTTCTTCGCCCGAGCTCAATTTGTGTGCTCCTGGGCGGGTCGATTCAGCTCCCAGATCGAGCACATCAGCGCCATCCTGCACGAACCGAAAGGCTTGTTCCAGGGCTGCATTTTCGACTTCTGCCTGATTCAACAATCCATCGCCCGAAAAGCTGTCCGGCGTGAGGTTGATGATGCCCATGACATAAGTTTTTTTGTCGAGATCAGGGAAGAGATCGGATTGCATAGCTGCCTCAAGGAGATTGGAACCTGGCTTCTGCCATCAATTCAACCCTGTTGATGTCAGGACCCAGGGAATAGACAAAGGTGGCAAAGGGGATTGCTTCGCCTTTAGCAAGTGGCGGGGCTGCTTCCCAGCGGCGAAAACCAACCGGGTTGCCGTCCTGGTCAAAGGCGATTGCCAGCAGCCACAGCGAGGCAATTTCACGATTATCGTTTTCGATACTGATCTCACCTTCAACATGGGCAAACGCTTTGTCTGTAGACAAATCAAATTGGCTTTGAATTATTTCTGTATCAGCATAACGGTCATCATCCGGCATGGTTGGCAGCCAGCGGTCGATTTCTACTTGCAGGTCATACTCATCTGGCATTGGGGCAGGGAACGAAGCCAACACAGGCATACTGCTTCCAGCTGGCAGCAGGTTGAGCGGGGCGAAGACCACCAAATTGGTATGAACGTCACCAACTGATGAGGTGAGTGTGAAGGAAACAGATGGGTTTTCGAGCCTACCTTCTCCGCTGTTATGGATCAGTGCCAGGCAATTGAGCCTGCCCAACGGGTCCTGGTAGCAGGCTGGCTGGCCTTTGAGCGTTAACGGACCGGACGGAGTTGGGGTTTGCGATTGCAAGGATTGCGGGGTATTTGTGGGTGATGGGGTAGACGTGTTGGTTGGCAGCGGTGTGGGTGTGACAGGGATCTGAAGGACTGTACCCACGCTCATCCAGTTGGGTGTAACGGAGGGGTTGGCTGCCAGTAGCTCATTGAGGGTGATGCCGTAAT